>CALKXI010000027.1 GCA_938003965.1 uncultured Chlorobiales bacterium | reverse complement strand
TTAAAATACCGTAACGCAAGTAAGGGTGAACACTTTTATGTGTCTCTGCCTTTTGACTGTAAGTAATGCTGCTGTGAGTTGAAATCCTAAGTTTGGCCTCAATAATTACTCTTGGTTTCCAAGTCGTGCTGTCAAGTTGCTCATAAAAAAATGTCGGTTTCGTAATCAACAGTTTCCGAGTGTGGCGTGTTGTTCTCACCGTAAGAGATAATTTCATTAGCGTATGGAAGGCGGCGTCCCTCAACAACACGAATGTTGTTGTTTGTCTGCTGTAACATTTTTTCAATGTCAGCGACGATAGATTGTACCCACTGTTTTTCATCCATATTACGATTGCTGTTTTAGTTTTTGTTTATTTTATTGTAAAAACAATACAAAATGCGAATCTCGCGCCAGTCAAATATCCTCGTTCCGCTTCCCAATTCGTTCTGAATCACAGACGCGCCAACCGCTTGACTGAATTGGCTAAAATTCGGCATTGCTGTTTCTCAAAGCCAAACCTTTACGGCAAAGGTTTAAGTCTGAATTCCCTTGATTGAAAGCATTGAGAGAGAACGGTGTTTGAACACTCGGGAACGAATAGGCTGAGCGGAGTTCAAACTTAATTGACTAAAATTAAAAAAGCATCACACATTTCCAAACAAACACCTGCCAAGCCGAATCGCTCAAAACACCGAATCAGGAAAAAAAATTATCGTTTCGGAAACGAAAAAGCCTGAAACATTGCTTTTGTGAACCAATAGAATGACTGTGAGTCATTTTTTGACCAAAAGTCAATTTTTCAAGAACGTTCAAGCCGAAAGGCATCATTACACGCACACATGAGCATATCGGAGCGAAAGGAAAGGGAGAAAGAATCGCGGCGGCAGGAAATTCTCAAAGCAGCACAGCGGGTTTTTTTTCGCAATGGCTTTGAGAAGACCGCGATGGAAATGGTTGCCGAGGAGTGTCAGCTGGCTAAGGGAACGCTTTATCGCTACTTCAAAAGCAAGGAAGAACTGTATGTCTCGCTGGTACAAGATGGGATAGAAATTTTAGACAAGATGATTGTGCGCGAATTGCAAAAGCCGCTATCGGCAGAAGAAAAGTTGCTTGCGGCGGTGAAAGCGCACTTCGACTTTACGCAGCTTTATCACGAGCACTTTATGGTGTTCAAGATGATTGATGTCGGGGCACTCAGCGGCAAAGTCGACCAAGAGAAATTAGATGCAATTCAACGTGCACGCGCAACAGCGTTTGAGCGCATGAAAAACGTCGTGGCTGAAGCGATAAAGCGAGGCGAGTTCAAGACCAAGCATCGACCGCAGGAAATCGTGATGATGTTGTGGGCGTCGTCGTTCGGTGCAATTATGATGTGCGGCGAAAAGTGTCAGCAGTTCGAGATGTTCAAGGAGGTAGATGCGGAAAAGTTCGTGATGCGAATTGCCCGCGGGTTGATTGAAAGTTTCAAAACTGCCAATGTAGCGGAAGAGCCGTTGTCGCACAGGGCATCACCTGTAAGAACAAAGAAAACGGACAAAGTCTCTGAAGTTGAAAACGAAGTAAATATTTAGAAACCTAAACTTATTTTACATTATGAAAGCCTTGAAATGGATACTTATCGTAGGTGCGGTTGTAGCAGGTGCAATTACCATTCTGCTTAACAACAAAGCACGAAGCGATGAAAAAGCACAACTGGGTCAAGCTGTCGAAAAAGCGGTTAGCGTCTCGGTTGCCAAAGTAGTTAAAGGCACGATTGCGCAAGACCTCACGCTGGTTGGTACGATTACTGCGAACAACGATGTCGCTATTGTCTCTGAAACGGACGGACGTGTAACGAAAGTGTTCGCAAAAGTTGGAGATTACAAACAAGCAGGGGCGGTGTTAGTGCAGGTTGATGATGAGTTGAAGTTGGCAAGTTTCAAATCCGCCGAAGTGGCTTATGAAAAAGCCAAGAAAGATTATGAACGCTATCAATCGCTGATGAAAGATGGCGCGATTTCGGATAATCAATTCGAGCAGGTGCGTCAGGCGTATCAAGCGGCAGAAGCGCAATTCATCGTAGCGCGGCGGCAGTATGAAGATACCAAAATTAAAACTCCGATTTCAGGCGTCGTAACCGCGCGCAATGTGGATGTGGGTGCATATGTTGGTAAAGGTGCGCTTGTTGCCAATGTGGTGGATATTTCGCGACTGAAAGTAAAAGTGAATGTCGCCGAGCAAGATGTGTTCAAATTGAAAGTCGGCGATGAAGTCGAGGCGCGAACCGATGTATATCCAAACGTCGTTTTCAAAGGCAAAATTGAAACCATCAGTGCCAAAGGCGACGAAGCGCATACCTACCCAGTTGAAATTTCGATTCCCAACAACAAACAATACCCATTGAGAGCGGGCATGTTCGGACGAGTGTCTTTTACGACAATAAGCGCGCGGGAGACGTTAGTCATTCCTCGTGAGGCGTTAATTGGAAGTGTGAAAAATCCGAAGGTCTTTGTTGTTGAAGGAGAGACGGCGCGACTGCGTGAAATTGTTGTGGGCAGGGAAGCCGGCAGGTCTCTTGAAGTGATTGGTGGGCTGAACGAAGGCGAAACCATCGTTACAAATGGACAAAACAATTTGAAAGACGGCTACACGATTGCGATTAGTCAATAAGTCTCAACAAAACAATAAACAGGAAAGGAACTACAACTATGTCGCCAACTCGACTCTTCATCAAGCGCCCAACGCTTGTCGTAGTGATGTTTGCTGTATTGGGGGTTTTAGGCTGGTATAGTTACAATCAACTGAATTATGAACTGCTCCCGAAAATTTCGCCGCCGGTCGTTGTAATTACAACCGTCTATCCGGGAGCGTCGCCCAGCGAAGTGGAAACAGGCGTAACGAAACTCATTGAAGATGCGATTTCAGGAATTGACAAAGTGGAAACCATTACAGCCACATCGAGCGAGGGGGTCTCGTTTGTGGTCGCTCAATTTTTACAGTCAGCCAAGACCGATATTGTCTTACAAGATGCGCAGCGGAAGGTCAATGAAATTCTTGCTCGCTTGCCTGATGGCGCTAAAACCCCTGTGCTGTCTAAAATTGCGCTGGATGAATTTCCAGTGTTGCGAATGGGCGTAACCAGTGCGATGCCCTCAAGGGAATTTTATCAATTAGTCAAAGATAAAATTCAGCCGCGCTTGGCGAGAATTCCAGGGGTTGCGCAAATTACTCTCATCGGTGGCGACGAACGCGAAATCAAAATTTTTGTCAATGCCGAAAAACTCAAATCCTACGGACTCTCCATTCTCCAAATCAGTCAAGCTGTTAAAAATGCAAATCTCGACTTTCCCACAGGCAACATCAAAGATAAAGATGGTCAATTTGTGCTTCGCATTGCGGGCAAGTTCAATTCGTTAGACGACCTGCGCAACTTGATTGTCGCCCGAACGCCGAAAGGTAGCGACATTCGCCTCTGCGATGTTGCCGAAGTCGTCGACGGACAAAAGGAATACACGAACATTAACCGAATCAACGGAAAAACTTCGATTGGGATATTTGTTAGCAAACAGTCTGATGCTAATGCTGTAACAGTATGCGAATTGGTCAGAAAAGAACTCACGAAGATTGAGAAGGATTATGAATATGTGAAGTTGAAGTTCGAAATTTCGCAAGACCTTTCCACATTCACGGTTGAAGCGGCGGACGCGGTCAAGCATGACTTGATGCTTGCGGTGATTTTAGTTGCACTTGTGATGTTGGTCTTTTTGCACAGCATTCGCAACTCGTTTATTGTGATGGTCGCCATTCCTGCCTCGCTGATTTCCACTTTCGGAGTGATGTATTTGTTTGATTTCACGCTCAACCTCATGACGCTTTTGGCGCTTTCGCTTGCGGTTGGCATTTGGGTTGATGACTCGATTGTGGTGTTAGAAAACATTTATCGGCGATTGGAGCAAGGCGACGACAAAGTAACAGCTGCTGTGCGCGGTCGTGAAGAAATCGGCTTTACTGCGCTCTCGATTACACTCGTCGATGTGGTTGTGTTCTTGCCGCTTGCGCTCACATCGGGCATCATCGGGAACATTATGCGGCAATTTGCAACAGTGATGGTGGTTTCAACGTTGTTCAGTTTGCTTGTTTCCTTTACGATTACGCCAGTGCTAGCATCGCGCATTTCCAAGTTAGAGCATCTAACGAAAGACACGCTGATGGGCAAGTTCGGGCTCTGGTTTGAAGGGGTGTTCGAACGATTTGCCGCGCAATATGTCGAGATGTTGCGATGGGCATTGAACAACCGATGGAAAGTGGGGCTTTCGGCAACGCTTCTGTTTTTCGGCTCGTGCGGATTGATTCCCGCAGGCTTCATTGGCGGAGAGTTTATGACGCAAAGCGATAGAGGCGAATTTTCGGTCGCGATTGAACTACGACCGGGCGCGAAGCTTGAAGAGACAAATTTCATTTCTCAACAAGTCGAGCAGATGATTCGAGAGATTCCCGAAGTAGAGCGCGTTTCTGCCAATGTGGGCGCGTCAAGCGATGGATTCGTGGGGCAGTCGGCAAACAACATCGCCGATATTGCTGTCACGCTGTTGCCCAAAGAAGAACGCAAGA
The DNA here is from genome assembly GCA_938003965.1 of uncultured Chlorobiales bacterium. Lineage (GTDB taxonomy): Bacteria > Bacteroidota > Chlorobiia > Chlorobiales > Thermochlorobacteraceae > JANWWM01. The sequence goes on along the minus strand of CALKXI010000027.1, from coordinate 14,299 downwards.
AACGCGGCATGCGCTCAACCGAACAAGTCGCCCTCGCGATTAAAGACGAGGCGAAAAAAATTCCGGGTGCGAAAGTGCGCGTCAACGAAATCGGAATTTTCGGCGGCGCAAATGAAACGCCGATTCAACTTGTCGTCAGCGGTTCGGATTTAGACAGCGTGATTAAAGGCGCGGATATGCTCTTGGACATCGTCAAACGCACCAAAGGCACAACCGATGTGCGCCTTTCCAGCGAATACGGCAAGCCCGAAATCCGCATCGAGATTGACCGCACAAAAATGGCGCAGTTCGGATTGAGCATTGCCGAAGTCGGCGCCGCACTGCGCATTGCCGTCGCAGGCGACGATGAAGCTAAATTTCGCGACGGCGACACTGAGTATGATATTCGCATTCAGCTCGATGAATTTGACCGTTCTAGCACTGAAACTATTGGCAACCTAACCTTCATCAACGCTCGCGGGCAACAAGTCGAGCTCAAGCAATTCGCAAACATTTACCAAACCACCGGTCCGACGAAACTTCAACGCCAAGACCGCAACCCCGCCGTGATTGTCTATGCGCAAACTGCAGGCGTGCCGAGCGGCACGATTTGGCAAAATGTGCAAGCCGAAATGGCAAATGTAACTTTTCCAGCAGGCGTGAAAATTTCGCCTCAAGGTCAACTGAAAAACCAAGCCGATAGCTTCAATAGTTTGGGCATTGCGTTGCTGGCGGCCATTTTGTTTGTTTATTTCATCTTGGTGGCACTCTATAACTCCTACATCCATCCGTTTGTCGTCCTGTTTTCAATGCCGCTCGCGGTAATTGGTGCACTATGGGCACTGGCACTTTCAGCCAAAACCCTAAGCGTATTTTCAATTCTCGGTATCATCATGCTGATGGGATTGGTGAGCAAAAATGCTATCTTGCTTGTCGACTTCACCAACAAAGCACGTGAAGACGGCTTGAGCACCTTTGATGCTTTGCTCGAAGCAGGCAGAGAGCGACTCCGCCCAATTTTAATGACCACCTTCACCATGATTTTCGGCATGATGCCAATCGCACTTTCCGATTCGCCCGGTTCAGAGTGGAAAACTGGACTTGCATGGGCACTCATCGGCGGCTTGACCAGTTCAATGTTTCTCACATTAGTCGTCATTCCGGTTGTCTATCTATGGGTCGATAACATGATGAATCGAATTCCTCAATTCATCACAAAAGTGGTGCGACTGCCGAAGCGTCAAACGACAAGCGATGTCGAGCCCGAGCCGGTTACGATTGAAATGAGCAAAACCAAAGAAGCGTAATCAAAGAGGCGTGATTCAAAAACACCCTTACTGCTCAAAACACGAAAGCCCGTTCTTGCTGTAACGGGCTTTTGTATTTGATGGACAAGCAAGAATGTCAGCGTGAGGCAGAGACGTCTTCAACAGGCGTGGAAATTTGCCGCAAGTAATCCCACCCATAAAGTCCCGTGTTGTGTCCGTCGCCCCAAAGCGGTTGAATCGCATAGTTGCCGATAACATCGATTTTTTTGAGGTCATACATGCCGGGCCTAGCAATCGGAAGTTTGACAGGCGCGTAAGATTCAAAGAGGACGCTTTCGCCTTTGCACCCAGCACACGGACATTCATCGCGTAGGCGTTTGATGGAAATCGTAGTTTGAACGCCGTCGCTCCACCACATCGAGAGGTCTAAATCCGAAGTCTTTTTGAGTTTAGTGAGTTGAAGCATGGTTAAGAAGTTTAGTTCATGCTTCAAACAGTTGAAGCTTCCATATGCGTTCAATTCAAGCGCGAGCCTTGACGCGTTGAATGTAAGCATCGGCTTTGGGTTTGACGAGCGAGAGTAATTCCTGCAAACGAGCGTCTCCAAGTTCGTTTTGAAGATACTCCCAATTGAGCTGGCAAATTTTCTTTTCGTCTTCGCTCAGCTGCGCTGAAAGCGATTTCGCGATATAGAATCGCTCGACAGCAGTCAGCATATTTTTCTGCTCGAAGGCGATCATGCCGAGTTGAGCAAAAGTGGCGACAATGCCTGAAACATTGCGATGTTTTTCATGTTCATTCAGCACGGATTCAAATTCTAAGGAGGCTTTGTCGAAATCGCCGCGCATAGCGTAAAGATTGGCTAATTGCGATTGCGCAGCAAGCTTTCCTGCAAGATTATTGCTGTCGGAAAGTTCCTTGATAACTTCGCGAATGGAAGAAATCGCATCATCAAAACGCTGTAAGTTGAAATCAATGACGGAAAGTTGGTGCAAAAGAAAAACGCGCAATTCCTTCTCAAAACGAGAGGTGTCAGAAAGTTCAGAAACAATTAACTGACGAGCGGCGTCGTATTTGCCTTCTTTGACGAATGCTGTCGAGTAAGCAATTGCCAGTTGCAAGGCTTCCTTAATCAATCCCGCCTTTTGCAGGTAGTGATGCGCCGTCGGAATTTTCTCTTCGTCAGGCAATTTAGATTGCGAGAAGTAATTAGCGATTGAGATGCACGCGCTCTGCTTATCGGCTTCGGAAAGTTTCCACAGAATCGAGCGTTTGATATGCTCATTGAGCACAATGCCGCCTGAACTTTCCTGTTTGATGAAGTTCACTCGCATAAGCGTCGTCAAAACAGGAGAAATAGAAGGCGGATAAGTGTTGTCCCAAGGCATCGTTTTCCAAATGCCGTCGAGGATTTTTTCCGAAAAAGGTTCATCGCATTGCGAAAGCAGAACGCAGGTTGCATAAAGCACAGGTGGCGAGTCGGAAAGAAGCATCGTCAGAACGCGCTCAACAAGTGATGAAAGCGCAGAGTCAAAATCCCGTTCAAATTCTTCGGCTAAATCCAAAATTGAATCAGGGTGTTCGCTGAGATAAGCGGTGCAAAGTCCAATGGCGAAAGGGTCGTTTCGAGTGAATTGCAGAAGCAAGTCTTTGGCATCGTCGTCAAAGTCAACGGCGAAAGTGCGGAGCGGTGCGAGTGTCGTTGCCATAATAATCGTTCATTTTTTTGTGAGCGATGAAAGTTAAGAACAATCGTATAAAATGGGGAACGGCACCTTAGGTTGAACGCAATAACTCTAAAATTTCTTCTGCGTGCGTTTCAGGCTTGACCTTCGCAAACACATGCGCGATTTTCCCATGCTCATCAATCAAATATGTAACGCGGTTTGTGCCCATATATTCCTTGCCCATGAATTTCTTCATTCCCCACACGCCGTAGTCTTGAACGATTTTCTTTTCTGAATCCACAAGCAAGCGAAAGGGAAGGTCATACTTCTCGGCAAACTTCTTATGCTTTTTCTCGTCATCAATGCTCACACCCAGAACTTCAACATTGAGCTTTTGGAAGTTTGGAAAGTTGTCGCGAAAGGCGCAGGCTTCTTTGGTGCAGCCGGGCGTGTCGTCTTTGGGGTAAAAGTAAAGCACAACTTTTTTGCCTTTGAAGTCAGAAAGTGAAACGGTGCGTCCGTCTTGGTCAATCGTGGTGAAGTGAGGCGCAGTTGAGCCAACGGTGAGTAGTGCCATAATCGTATGTGAAGAAAATTATTGCAAAATTCGCCAAAGTGATGGAAGCGTAAGAAACGAAAGAATTGTGGTAACTGCAATCGTTTGCGCAAGAAGTTCGGAATCGAGTTTGAACTTATCGGAAATCACCATGGTCAGCACCATTGTTGGCATGGCGGCTTCGAGGACGGTGGCGGCGAAGGCGTTGCCTGAAAGCCCCAGTGTTTGTGCGGTGAAATAGGCGATAAGTGGCGCAAAGGCAAGTTTCAGAACAAGTGCAGGCAGAATCCAAACGAGCGATTTTGGCGACGAGAAGCGCAGGGCTAATCCAACCGAAAAAATCATGACAGGTGCGACGGCACTGCCCGCAATTTTGCATGCGCTCAAAAACGCTTGCGGAAGCGGCACTTGAAGCGCGTTCAGCACCACGCCCAGCACTGCGCCCCAAAGTGGCGGCAATTTAGCAATCGACAAAAGCGACGAGCGCAAATCCTGCTTGAATGGAGAGTCGCCATAAAACGCGCCGATGCTTGCACCGACGGTCAAAAGAAGAGGCGTAATGGCGAGCAGGTCGTAAAGAATCGGAATGCGCGCGTAATCTTCGCCAAGCAAGAGCGTAACCGTTGGCAATCCTAAATAGGTTGCATTACACCACGCCGCGCCAAGCAAGAGTGCGCCGAAACTCGCTTTTGCAAATTTCCCGCCTGAAAATTGAAACAGTGCGCGATAGAGAAGCCACGCTACAAGAAGGGTTGAAAGGCAGACAATCGCCGAAGTGGTCGGCACAATCCAAAGTTCGGCATTGAGCGGTGCGTTGTAAAGCACGTGAAACGAGAGCGCAGGAAGAAAGATGTTCAGCACGATTGCGCCGATTGCGGCACGAATCGAGGCGCGTTCAGGCAGGCTCGGAAAAAATTGCCATATCACCCCGAAGCCCATCAAAATGAGGAATGCGCCGAAGGTCGTTTCCATTACAAGTCGCGCTGTTTGAAGAGAAGGTAGGTTGCGCCTCCAATCAATCCAATATAAAGAGCCGTGAGTAAAAATGCGACTTCGGTCTCGAGCTGCGGCAGTTGCGCGTAAATCTCGGCGGGAATCGTTTGTCCCATGCCTTCGGCTTGTTTGATTTGAGATTGAAGTTCGGCGAGCGAGTCGGAATCAAAACGAAATTGATTGACGAGGTCGTCAAAAACTTTGGTCGGAAAAAATTTCACAATCGGCTTCAAGGTGCTTGAAAATTGGAGCAATCCGCCCGCTAATCCTTCCAAGACGAGATAAAGCACATAGAACGCAATCGCACTGCCCGACGAGCGTGTGAGGAAAGCGAAAAACAATCCCAACATTCCGTAGCCTAAAAGCACAATAAGGTATGTGCCGAAAAGAAAGAGGTCGTGGCTGGTGATGAAAGCGCGAGCAGTTTCGCTTTGTTCTGCATTGATTGCGCCAAGATTGAAAAGCATGCCGAGCACAAGCGTGAGCAGAAAGTAGAGAAGCGTCAGCGCGAAGGTGGTCAGCAATTTGCTAATGAGAAACGATTCTTTGGAAAGTCCGTCGATGACATTTTGGCGAGCGGTCTTGAACGTAAATTCGCTGGCTGTAAGCAGAATCAGAGAAATCGGAACGAAGATAATCTGCAAGCCTTTGAATTGTGAGAGCAGGCGTCCCCAATCGCGCGGCAAGCGCATGCTCGAGACTTCCTGCCCATTGACGACCGTTACGCTCTGAAAACTGAACCATAAAATCAAGGAACTGAACAGCGCAAAAATGCCGAGCGACACCCAAAACGAAGTGGCGCGGGTCGTTTTGATAGACTCGATAGCAAGTAGCGATGACAGATTCATGATGAGCGATTGGTAGTTGATGAATAAAGTTTGAGCGAAAAATTTAAGTAAAAAAAACAGGCGACCTCAAAAGTCGCCTGAACGATTCAGAGAAGAAAACTCAATCGGCTTGAACATCAAGGAGTTTGCCTAACAGCGCGTCGACGTGTTTCAAATGCTTTTTTGGAAGGCGAAAAACGACTTCGACAAATTCGCCGTCATATTTTTTTTCAAGCACTTCGGTTTCGTCGTGCAGTTGGCTGATGATTTTATACTGCGAGATATGCACGCGCGCCGTTCGGGTTTGAAATTCGGCTTCCATCACTTCGCTAATATGCGCTTTGAGATGCTCAATGTTAATGCCGCGCTCCGCCGAAACAAAGACCGCGTTTGGATAGTGCGCACGAATTGCATTGAAGTTGAAATCGTCAGGAAGCATATCGGCTTTGTTAAAGACCATCAACACTTCTTTGTTTTCCGCGCCGAGTTCGTGAAGCGTTTGATTGACGACTTGAATTTGCTCTTCGTAATTCGGGTGGCTGGCATCGACAACGTGCAAGAGCATATCGGCGTCGCGCACTTCATCGAGCGTCGATTTGAAACTTTGCACGAGTTTATGCGGCAGTTTGCGAATGAAGCCGACCGTATCCGAAAGCAAGGCGTGTTTGTTGGTTTTAAGATTGAGCCGCCGCGAGGTAGTGTCGAGCGTAGCGAAAAGGCGGTTTTCGCCTTGAATGCCCGATTGAGGACAAAGCGCGTTCATTAAGGTTGATTTGCCTGCGTTGGTGTAGCCGACAAGTGCAATGCGCGTGATGTGTTCGCGCCACTTGGTTCGCGTTTCTTGTTGGCGTGAGATGAGTTCCAACTTGCGTTTGAGATACGAAATGCGTTGCCAAACAAGGCGACGGTCGGTCTCGATTTGCGTTTCACCCGGTCCTTTTGTGCCGATGCCGCCTTTTTGTTTGGAAAGGTGTGTCCATTGGCGTGTCAGGCGGGGCAGGAAGTATTCAAGTTGTGCGAGCTCGACCTGCAATTTGGCTTGCGCCGATTTCGCACGAAGCGCAAAGATTTGAAGAATGAGCGCGGTGCGGTCGAGAATTTTGCACTCTAAAAATGTCTCGAGGTTTCGCGCTTGAACAGGAGAGAGCTCTTCGTCGAAGATGACAAGGTCGGTCGCGGTCTGCTTGACGAAATCGGAAAGTTCATTCACTTTGCCTTTGCCAATGAAGAACGCAGGGTCGATGTGGTCGCGCTCTTGAATAAACTTTCCTAAAACGACTGCGCCAGCAGTGTCGGCAAGTTGTTCAAGCTCAGAGAGATAATCTTGAACTTGCCATTTATGGACTTCAGGCGGGCGGCTGACGCCGACCAACACCGCCTTTTCACGAAGCAAGGTTTCGATAGGCGTGATTGGTTTAGGTTTGAAAAAGACTCGTTCATTAAAAACGGCTGAATTTAGCAAAAAACGTTTGAAAGCAAAGTCAATGTTTGCGCTTGTAGCATGGCAGAACAAAACAAATCCAATCGTGCAAGATAGTGGCAAAAACGGCTATTTCGTCTCGTTGGCGTGGATATGATTGTTTTTTTTGAAACGATTATCGCTAAATTCTTTTGTGTTAGAGACGCACACCAACACGCAAAAAGATGAACAATTCGACAAGCGATGTTATCTTGCAATCCATTTCTCGAAGCGGAAAAACGAAACTTACTATGCACGCTCAACACAACGCAGTCTCCTCCAATGCAGTGCAGCTAAAAGTGACAAGTGCACAACAAGCGCCGACACTTTTACACAATCAACAGGCTGACTTTGCCGCATTGTTTAAGACAACGGTTTTAGAGGAATCTGCACTAACAGCGTCTCAACTAGAATCGGCATTCGAATACTGCCGTGAAGTCTCGTGGAAGCACGCGAAAACCTTCTACTTCGCCACGCATTTCTTGCCCGCACCGAAGCGTCGAGCAGTCCATGCGGTCTATGCGCTGTGCCGCTACGTCGACGACATCGTCGACCACAGCGAAGATAAACTCTCGCGCAAATCGCTGACCAAAGAAAAAATCATTCTGCTCATCAATAAATGGCGCAGCGATATCGAATCATGTTACAAGGGCATACTCATTGACCACCCCATCATGATTGCGTGGCACGACACGCTCAAAAAATATCATATCCCCAAAAACTTGCCCCTCGAGCTCATTGACGGCGTGTGCATGGATTTGAAACAAAATCGATATGAAACCTTTGACGAACTCTATATCTATTGCTACAAAGTCGCCTCAGTGGTTGGACTGATGACGTCGGAAATTTTCGGATACACATCGGAAGAATCGCTCAAACACGCCATCGAGCTCGGAATCGCCATGCAACTGACCAATATTCTGCGCGACGTCGGCGAAGATGCACAAAAAGGGCGTATTTACTTGCCGCTCGAAGACTTGAAAAAATTTAACTTGACGGAGGAAGATATTCTCAAGGGCGTGATGTCGGAAAACTTTATCAACTTGATGAAATTCGAGATTGAACGCGCGCGACACTACTACAAAGAATCTGAAAAGGGAATTGCGATGCTCTCGCAAGATAGCCGTTTAGCGGTTAAAGTCAGCCACGATAATTACAGCCGTATTTTGCAACGTATCGAAGAGATTAACTACAATGTGTTCAAGCAACGTGCATTCGTTTCAAACACCAAAAAACTTGCACTTCTGCCCTATATGTGGCTGAAAGTAAGAATGATGTAACACGTTCAGAAAGTGAGGTGAATTATGATAATCGTGGGAAGAGCGCACGGACAGGTCGTACTGGCGTCCGATTTAGACACGGTTTTTCAGTATTTCGCCGACCATAAAAAAATTCTCGGATTCAATCCGCTTTGCAAAGGGGTCGCTGAAACCGAATTTCCGGATGTTTATCGATGGGATTTTGAAATCTCCGACCCGCATGCTCATCCGATTCAACTCATTTTCTATGTCAAGCAGTCGCTTCAAGAACAAGTAGAACCGCAAAGCGAAACCTCAACGGATGATATTATCTCGCACCGTGAATTCATACGGCGGATACTTTGGTCAGAAATTCCCATCGAGCTCGAAGGAGAACCGCCGAACGACCATACCTTCGTGGGACTTGCCTCTGGTCAAATGCTTCTCAAAAAAATTGCTGAGCGCTCGACCTTCGTCGATGTCAACATGCAGGTTACGGTTGATTTCCAAGTGCCAATTTTGCTGCGAGTCTTTCCCGAACCTATCATCAAAGTCATGGCAGAAGTTGCCATGAGCGCGGGCATGCAGGCGGTCTCAAACAAAATGCTCGAGAACATCAGTAGAGATTTCAACTTCTCAGTGCTTCAAGCCGAACACGCAAGCGCGGCAAAATTGAATTAGAGGACGAAGTGATAATGCTCGTCTGAATCGCTCAAACGGTAATGGCGTTGCCACGATAAATGCGTGAGCGATAGCGTGAGTCATCAGGCTTGGGAAGTGGTGCAGAAGTCAAAAGGCATGCAATCACGAATCGCTCGAGTTCTTCCTCAACTTCGCTCTCCGTTTGGGGCTTTTCCGATTTGGCGCGGCGCGTCAGGTCGACTTGATTAACCGCAGAGTGATGCACCAGCCGCTCGTTCTCAACGCCCAGCGTGGCAGTAAGGCTGTGCAAACTCGTTTTGATGAAATTCGCAAGCGCGAACTCTTCCGCTGTTGATTGTTGCGAGGTTTTCGGCGTAACCAAAACAATTTGCATTTCCCCAAGAAGCGAACATTTGCGCGCAATGCGGAAGTGATAAGTGAGCTGATGCTCAACGAGCTCTTCGAAATCTTTTTCATCAAACACGCCGTCCCAGTTTCCCGATTTATCGGCGACAAGCGGCTTAATGGGAAGCGAATCAAACGGCGTTGAAATCACTGCGTCAGGTCTGCCGTATTGTGCGACGGCTTTATCAATGCCGCTTTCCAACTGAAAGCCAATCGCAAAAATGTGCAAGCGATTTTCTTTGACCTTATCCGAAAAGCGTTTGGCGAATTGCTCGGCGGTGTAAGTGCTTTTCGTCATCAAAACAACTTGCTTGACTTTATACTCGTCAATGTAAGCGCGAACTAACCGTGAGACTTCGGCAAAGAGGTATTCCCCGAAAATGTAAATGGTTTTGCCTTCGAAGGCGGCGAGGCGTTCTTGTTTAGGTTTGCCGAAGAGTTCGCCTTCGGGCACGGTGCGGTCGAAGCGCAAGCCGCCAGAAGGGTGGAAGGTTTCGCCCGAAATATTTTCCGTTGCCAAGTGATGCACGGTTGCAAGCGCGACTTCTTCTTCGGTCGGCATTTTTTTGAGATAAAGCATGGAGAGAATCCCGTCGTGAATTTTTTTGGCTTCGCGTCGGAGAATATCCACCGTGAAGAAATCCGTTGTCGGCAGGGGCAGATTTTTGAGAAAGTTATCCGCAAGTTTTCTATCGGTGATATAACAGCCGTTGATGAGACGCTCAACAAGAAGGTGCGCGATTTTCTCGTCCATCAAGTGCGTATAAGAACTGCCTTCGCTATCGGCAGTGCGTTGAATGTAAGGTGCGAGGTTTTGCAAGCGAAGATGCACGGTCGGTCCGCCGTTGATGAGATACTCAACGCTGTTGGGTTGCATGGCATTGAGCAGGTCTTCGATTTTCGCGCCTTCTTGAAGGGCTTTGATGATGGCGGCGTAAATATCATTGACGCGCTTGGTTGAGAGAATGAGTTTGGCACGCCGTTCAAAAAGTCCGGGACGATTGCCTTCGCCGCGCAAGCGAATGCCTTCCACCGGTCCGGGCGCAATAGCGTTAATCATCAGTTCAGGACCGAGAAACTTTGCAAAGGCTTCGGCCATGGCGCGTTGTCCGGCTTTGCTCATCGCGTAGTCAGCGCGGTTTGGATAGGGAACGGCGACGTATTTTTCGCCGCCAAAGTAGGAACTCACGTTCAGCACATAGCCCGAGCCTTGCTGTTTCATCACCGGCAAGAATTTGCGCATCAAGGTAAAATTGCTGATAAGATTGGCTTTGAGCGTGTGTCGCCACTCTTTGACGGACATATCAACGACCATTTGCTCTGCGCCGGCAATCCCTGCATTGTTGATAAGGTAGTCGATACGACCAAATGTTTTCATCGTGAAATCAAACAACCGTTGCAAAGCAGCGTCATCGCTCACGTCGCAATTATCCAAAATGGCAACGCGCTCTTCAGGAAGGCTGTAGCCGATTTTACGCAGTTCATCTAAAATTTGAGCGCGCTTTTCTTCAAGTTCTGAGCGGCGACGTGCGGCTAAAACCACGCGCGCTCCTGCTGCCGCCAACATTCGCCCGATTTCGCCGCCAATGCCTTGCGAGCCCCCCGTAATCACCGCCACCTTGCCCAAATGCATGCCGTAAAGCGAATCGACCAAGCCCGATTTAGCAGGCTGTTCAAGGTAAGAGGGCAAGTAAAGATTAATCGGCTCAAGCTTTTTAGAGGTGTAAAGCAGTTCTAAAACAAACCCTGCGGCAAGGTCGAAATTATTTTCATCTCTGTGCGTGTAACGCAAAAGTTGATGCGCAACGATGCCATATTTGCGTTTGCCTTGCGATTTCAAAATTTCTTCTTCATCGCGCCAAATGCGAATTAACTCTTCATTCGCAGCGCGAAGAATATCGTGATAAACCGAGCGCCCATATGCAGGAGACGAAACAAACACCACGCGCGGCGGCTCTTTGAGTTTCTCTTGCTCTTGGGCAAAAAATTCAGTCAATGAAGAAGCCACTGCAAGCGCACCAGTAATCTCTTGATGCAAAAATTTCGAAGCCAACTCTTCCGATGTATCGAGCACATATCCGTTCTGGAAGTTCTTCTCGCAACGCGGAAGCACAACAACGCTATCAATCGCAGGCTCTTTAAGAAGCGACTCGAAGAAAAGCTTTCGCTTTTCAGCATTAAGCGCGTCAAAGTGGCGAATGTCTAAATCAGGGTGCTGCGCTTTGGCTTTTTCGTAGAAAGTCGGATGCTGAAAAACAAGAACAACTTGGGCTTTGCTGGCAATCAAACGGCGAGCGTATTCAATGGCTTCAACGCTTTGGTCGCCAGCGATGATGAGGGTTCGTTTGCCGTAACCATCAGAAATGCGCAAGCGTGGACGCGAAGTGAGAAACGTAGCGCTCTCTTCGGGAATTTGCATGCCGTTGGTTACTTCAAAATTGTGTCCGCTAAACGCTTTGGATTCGTCGCTGGCAAGAAAGACAATCGTATTGGCGACATCTTCGGGCTTCGGAAAGGTTTTCGTGTAGCCGTGCTCAACTTCGCGGTTTAATATCATCGTGTTGAAGAAGTGCTCAGCCGTTGAGCCGTCAGGCTTACCTTTGAGTTTATCCATCGCAGCAAAGACGGTGCGAATGCGTTCGGATTCAATCGGACCAGGATAAACCGTATTCAAACGAATCGCTTTTCTGGATGAGCCAAGTTCGCGTGCAAGATGTTTGGAAAGTGCATTCAACGCCGATTTCGGAACGCTATATGCCGCGCGTCCGAAGTATTCCGTGCGCGAAAAAATCGTTGAAACATTAATGATACTGCCACCTTCCGACATCAGTTCAAACGCACTGCGCGTAACCAGCCACGAAATTTCAAGAATGTTATCAATCGCTTCGCCAACCGTTTCCGTGTCAGTGAATCCTTCGCGTTGCAAGGCTTCCAATTCTTCTTTGGAAAAGGGAAGTGTGCCGAGCGGCTGTTTCGGTCCAGCGGTTGCCGCGTTATTGACGAGCACATCAATTTTTCCAAACTCTTTTTTCAGTTGCTCGAATGCGGCTTGAACTTCAGTGGCTTTTTTGCCATCGAAAACAATCGTGTGAAGCGACTTAGCGCGACCATTCTTCGCTTCGCCGAGCAGGTCTTTACGCAGTTTCTCTAACTTTTCCGCGTTGCGTCCTGAAATAATGCAGATTGCGCCTTCATCGAGAAACCGTTTGGTAATCACTTGTCCGATGTTTCCTGCGCCGCCCGTAATCAAGCAAATTTTGCCTTGAAGTCGACCCGCAGAATGTTCTTTAACTTCTATTGTTTGCGTTTCACGCTTTTCTTTTGCCGCCATAGTTGGAAAACTTGAAAAGGTTGGTTGGCTGAATTTGATGTGCGAAAGTTAGAGAATATCCATTGATTTTGAAACGAAAATTTGCCCGTAAAGAGCGAGAACATCAAGGCGAAAGCATCAAGATTTTTCCGACACAACTAAGCCTGCAATCATTAACGCCGCGCCAATCCACGCCACCGTGCTCAGCGATTCGCCCAAAAATGCAACCGCGAAAATTGTCGAAATGACGACTTCCATAATGAAAATTATCGCCGCACGCGAGGGCGTCGTGTCTTTTTGATAGCGCGTTTGCAAAATCGTGGTAATCACCGAAGCGAATAAGGCAAGGTAAAGGATTACGAGCGCAAGCGTCCATGAGAACTCAATTCTTGGAACTTCCAACAAGAAGCTAAACGGTACGGAAACAAGTCCGCAAAAAAGCAGTTGAAGCAAAACGAGTTTCATCAGTTGCGAAGTGCCATGGCTGAACGAGGCTTGCGAGGTGAGTTTATCGAGTTCAACGAGGTAAAATGCATAGCACAAGCCACAAAGAAGCGTGAGAAAGTCGCCGAAGTTGAAGTCGCTAATCAGTTCTTCGCCGTTCATAGTGAGCAAGAACAACCCAACGAAAACCATCAGCGAGGCAATCCAAATGCCCAGAGGCGGCGTGCGTTTTTCCAAAAGCGATTGAAGGATTGGCGTGAAAATCACATAACTGCCTGTAATCAAGCCCGATTTGGACGCCGTCGTGAAGTTCAAGCCGATGGTTTGAAACACAAAGCCCGCAAAATACCAGCAAAGTAGCGGAAGCGCAGAAAGGAAGAGCGATTTCGGAATCGGAAACGACGAGCGGAAAACCACTGCAAACAACAGACTTGCAACGCTGAAGCGCACCGCAAGGTAGAGAATCGGCGTGATGTGTTCAAGCGCGACTTTGGTAGCAACAAAGGTTGTGCCCCAAATGGTCGCCGTTAAAAGTAGAAAAGATTCCGCAATCAGTCGCTTGGACAAAGCCTTGAGTTGGAAATTTGAAACCATCATGGCGCATCATTCCAAACGGAGTGAGGAATCCAAGCAAGTTGAGAATTAAGGTGAAGAATTAAAAACTGAACGCACGGCGCATACGCTTAACTCTTCACTATCAACTGCTAACTCCTTGACGCTTCGCTCAGAATAACGCCGTAAAGGCAAACTGGCTTTACTTTGAAGCAAGCAATTTTTCAAGCTCGTGCGTGCCGTTCTTGGTCAGGTTCTTAATGGCGCGTGTGGAAAGGCGAACTCGAACCCAACGTTTTTCGCCTTCAAGCCAGATGCGCTTTTCTTGCAGGTTCGGCTCAAAGCGCGTTCTGCGGTGATTATTGGCGTGCGAAATAGTGTTGCCGTATTGGTGCTTTTTGCCAGTCAAGATGCAAACTTTTGACATCGTGCTATAAATGTTAGAAGTTTTCAAAAATTTTGAGCGGCGAATATAATCCAAACTCGCTTTCGAATCAAATGGAACATTGATTGGATTCTTCGCTTCGCTCAAAATGACCAAGCGTTCAAGAGTGAAACTCAACTGCGCGCAATTCTTCGGCTCTGACAAGCGAGAGCGCGAAAATGCCTGCCGTATCGACGCGCAAAATGGTTTTCCCAAGAGAAATTTCTTTGAAGCCATGCGTTTTGGCGATGATGACTTCTTCAGGCGTAAAGCCTCCTTCAGGTCCAATCAAAAACAAAACGCGCTTTCCCAGCATTGACGGCAAGCCTTGCTTCGTGGAAAATTCGTAAGGAATGAGTTTCAACTCGTCGTCGCGTTTGAGCACATCAGCGAAGCGTTGAATCGGGTGAAGTGTCGGCAAATGATAGCGTTGCGATTGCTTACAAGCAGAAAGAATAATTTTTTCCCATCGTTCATTTTTTCCGTTGCGTCGCTGTTCGTCGGGTCGCGAGACAGTGCGCTGTGTTATCATCGG
>CALKXI010000026.1 GCA_938003965.1 uncultured Chlorobiales bacterium | reverse complement strand
CAAGTCAGTTTCAACTGTGAAACAAAGAACGCTTGGAACGCTCACTGCGCTTGCCTTCCTGCTGTGTATGGCTCAATCTCTGCTTGCACAAGTCCCAACCAATGGGCTTCAACTTTGGCTCAAAGCCGATACGCTCACAGGGTCAAACTTAACACCTGTGACAAGTTGGCCCGCTGTGGTAGGTCCGCCGGCAACATCATCAGGCTTCCCCATTCCATCTCTTCAAACAGTTAATATCAATGGTCAGCCTAAAAAAGTAGTGAGATTTTTAGGAAATGGAAGTTGGACGAAGGATCAGCCACTAATGGTCGTCCAAGGTATTTCAACAGGTGCAAATGTAACGGCATTTGCCGTATTTGCGAACACTCGACCAGGTACGCCGCCACTACAAGACCAGACTGTTGATGTGCTGATGGCTACAAAGAACGACTACCCGACAACAGGCTTTGGCATTTCGTCCTACAACAGTTATGTCTCACGAGATGGGCGTGAAATTCGTGCTGAGGGTGGAACTTTGGGTAGCAACGGTACAGCCGTCATCAGAAAGAACCGTAATGCAGCACCAACACTGGAAGAAAATGAGTTTGTTATCATGACCTTTAAGCTTTCAGGTGTTCAAAACACTGGTGGAAGCGGTAGCCCGTTGGTCATCAATGCACTTCGCGATTCAATCCGTTCAGGTCGGCACGATATTGCAGAAATTCTCCTCTACGACCGCATCTTAAACTTGAATGAAACCGTTCAGGTCGAGAATTATCTGGCTCAAAAATACAACTTCACGCTACCGCCACCGCCACGCGAAGATGGCTTATTGGTATGGCTTAAAGCCGATGACATTACAGGATTGAACAATGGAGACTTGGTGTCGACTTGGTCGGGTTTCGATAACACGCCCAATGCGACCTCAACTGGCATATACCGTCCGACCTTTGTAACAAATCGCATCAATGGCAAACCTGTGGTCAGATTTACTGGGAATGGCGGGACAACGAAAGACCAGCCGCTGATGAAAGTAGATGTTGCAACGGAGTCAGATGCAACGGCGATTGTCGTGCTAGCCAACATGCGTCCAGGCACATCGCCACTGCCTCCGAACACCGTTGATGTAGTGTTAGGCACGAAAACTGACTACCCAGCAACAGGATTTGCCTTTTCAACTTATAATAGTTTCGTGTCGCAACAGACACGCAGAATTCACGGCGAAAGTGGAATAGGCAATAACGGTACCCCAAGGATTCGAAAGAATGGGTCAGAAACGTCAAGAGAACTTGGCTATGAAGAATTTGCAATTGTGGTCTATGAGTTGAAAGGGGTTACGAACACGCTTGGCAGTGGCTCGCCGCTTATCATCGGTGCGCTTCGCGATTCGGTTCGTGCAGGGTCAAACGATATTGCAGAAATCATTATTTATGGACGCACGCTCTCCGAGCTTGAACTTGATGAAATTGAACTTTATTTGAGCAACAAGTATAACATTCCACTGGTGCGGCCACCAATTTCGGGCATTCCGTCAAACGGCTTAGAACTGTGGCTCAAACTAGAACCAAGCAACGTGATACTGACCGGTCAGCAAGCTAACATTTGGCTTGATGCGTCTGGAGCACGCAACCACGTGCGTTCGGCTGGTGATGCACGACCAATCGTTTCAAACAACGGCACGCAAGGCAGAGGGTTTGTCGTTATGCGCTTCGACGGCGTCAATGACACAATGGGGACTACACTGCCGCTCACAGGCAACGCAACCGTTTTTGCAGTCGCTGCAAACCGCCGTTCAACTATCAACCCAAGCTCACCGGAAGGATTGCTTTCCAATGAGGCAGGATATTATGCGATGTCTAATGGCGGAACACGCCAATTTAATGTGGTCGGCAGTTCTGGAACAGCGACCCTTTCAACAAACGGCGTGTCAGGTTCGCCGCCATTATCAGAAAATCAATTCGCGATTTTGACCTCAACACTTTCGGGCATCGGAAATACATCGCGCATACGATTGGGGTCGCTGATTAACAACACAGGCTACGGTCAAAACGATATTGCCGAAGTCTTGGTCTATAACCGAGTCTTGTCTGCATCTGAAATTGAACAAGTCGAGCGGTATTTGAGCCTGAAATACAACATCGGTGTGCCTGCGAACACTGCGCCACAAAGCGTCGTGTTAGATGATTTCACCGTCAGCGATACCTCGCTCAATGGATGGAGCGTTTTGGATATCGTTGGTGGAGTGACGAGTCGCGACCGATACACGCTCAACTGGGTTACAGATGAAGGACAGCCATCGCTTAAAATCGGAACAAGCGGTGTAATTGGAATCAATGGCTTGCCTCAAGGGCGAACGGATTTGCCTGGAGGTCTTCCTGATACGCTCGGCGGCGGACGCGACGCGATTCGCAAATACTTCAAATCATCGGCAACCGACACTACGCCTGTCAATTTGAGCCGTGCAAAAGTGCTCCATGTGATTGCCAAAACCAATGCTGAAAACACCAACCGGTTCGAACGCGACATTGCGCCGACGCTCAGCGTGATTCTGACCGATGCAACCCGTCCGCCTTATGTGTTCCCGAATGGCGATACGCTGTATCAACGCCGTGCAACAAACGGTGGGCGTCGCTACTCCAATGAACCCGAACGCATGGTTACACTCATTGCCGATGGAAAATATCACGAGTATATCTTCGACTTTACGAACAACTTTAGAGGGCTCGATTACGGAAATGTGTTTGGATTCGGTGTCAATGCGGTTTACGCAGTGGATAGCACACAAATCGAGTATATGGACATTATAGTGAACCCAGGTTTAATTGCAGGCATGACCTATCGCCACAACTTCGACGACTCCGACCGCGAAGCACGCGTCGTGGGAAATCGTGGTCCTGACAATGTTGGTGGTGACTTCATTCCTGTCTATACAACTTCTGCGCCACGTTTCGTGGGCGACATCTACATTCGCTCAATTTTTGCCAACGATGATCCTATTCCTGTAACAAACCGCAGAAGCACATCGGCAACTCCGAATGTTGCAGCAGACGAAGCAGGTGAAGGCACTTATATCTTAGGCAATACAAATGCTTTCATTGAAATCCAACGCGGCTCAACGACATCCGGAAGCATTAGTGCCTCTGTTGGAACGATTGCGCCAGAACCAGTCTTTTCGGTCAATGATACGGTTGGCATTCACAATGTTTATCGTATCAACGATGGCGAAGGTAACGAGCACTTTGTGATACCAGGTCGCGTCTGGACAATCAACCAAACAGGATTAAGCTCATCAACCCGCTTCGATATTTCGATTTACTGCGGCGCGCTCACAGGGATTGTCCGTCCGCAAAATCTCTACATTGCCTATCGCCCGGATCCATCGTCGCCTTGGAAACCACTGACGACCTACCGTGACGGCGATTATCTCAAAGCCTTCAACCTTGCAGGCAATGAGTTCGGACAATTTGCGATTGCTTCAAAGACAATCCGCAACCCGCTTGCTCAACAGTTAAGTGTCCAAAAGACGAGCAGCAAAGCAAAGTCTTACGCGTTGGCACAAAACTACCCGAACCCATTTAACCCGACAACGACAATTCAATATTCAATTGCTAATCCAGGCATCGTAAGCCTGAAAATCTATGACATTTTGGGTCGCGAAGTGGCAACGCTTGTCAACGGTCGCCAAGCTGCTGGTGAATACACCGTGCACTTCAACGCGGCAAACCTTGCAAGCGGTATTTATTTCTACCGCTTACAAGCAGGCGACTTCGTGCAAACAAGAAAGATGATGCTGGTAAAATAACGATTTGGGCGTGTGGGGAAAGTATGTTCTCTGCGCGCCATCTTGTTTTAGAAGTAAGACAACCGCTCACCCTGCTTGTTCGGAAAAGTCAGCGAGCAGGGTGAGTTTATTTCAGCAAGAATGAACTTGGAATTACGAACACGCTTTCTAACAACGGCGCTCTCGTGCGCGCCGCCCGCGAAAGAGATAGCCAAATCTGCCACTAAACAGGTTAATGTCTTCATTGGCACAACCGCCAGAGGCAATCTCCACCCTGGCTTGATTGCCAACAAAGACGAAGAAGAGACTGAACTCACCAGCGCGATGTCCTACAAGCGTGTTCAAAACGCCACCGACACCACTATTGATAAGCCAAACATCAATGCCCAAAAAGGACGCTTTCCCGAATATCTGCGACAAGGATTTCTCTACGCCGATAAGCAGGGGGGGCTGTGAGTAAATCGCTCGAATATGCTTACAACCATTATGGTGTTTATGCGCTCGCCAACGCGATTGGCAAAGGCGATTCCGCAAAACTTGCACTCGTGCGCGCTTCAAAAGTCTTTGAACTCTTCGAGACAACAACAAGATTTTTCCGACCAAAACGCTCCGACGGAAAATGGACAGAGCCTTTTAAGCCGACGATGATTTTGCCCGAAGGTCAAGCGTGGCGTTACGAAGTGCATGACTACGAAGGCTCGGCGTGGCAATACTTGAGCTATGTGCCGCATAATGTTATCGGCTTATCGCCTTGCTTGGCGGCAAAGAAAAGTTCATTGATAAGTGGCATACAATACTCACGAGTCGCGATGAAGAAGGCGGCTTCACGATTTGGAACGAGCCTGATATGCTTACCGTTTGGCAATACATTTATGCAGGCAAAGCCGATAGAGTGCAACCCTTCACAAAAGATATGCTCAAAAGAGATTTTCGTGTCGCGCCTGATGGCGACAAGGGCAACGACGATTCAGGCACACGTTCGGCGCGGTATGTGTGGGCGTCGCTCAGATTGTTCCCAAATACGCAGCAGAATTGGTGTTTCGTCGGAAGTCCTGTTTTTACCAAAGCCGTCATGAAACTTGAAAACGGGAACGTGTTCGTCCTCAATGCGCCGAACGCCTTCGAAAAAAATGTGTATGTGAAATCGCTCAAAGTTAACGGCGTGCCGATTGAACGCGCATGGCTTCGCCACAGCGAAATCGCCAACGGCGCAATGCTCGACTTTGCGATGACCGATATGCTAACCGATTGGGGAAGCAGAGAATTGCCGTGTTCCTTCTATCTGAAAAAATCCAACAATAAACCTAAACAACGCAAAATTCATGAACGTTACAACTGCGCTCTTGCTGACAGTGGCAACATTGATGACAGTTGCCTGTTCGCCTACCAAACATTCCAAACAAAAAGACGCTGAAGCAGAAATAGCTCGGCGCGTTGATTCAGTTTTGGCATTGATGACCTTAGAGGAAAAAGCGCTGCAAGTCTCACAAGTAGCAGCGTGGTTTGATGTCAAGACGAAGAAAACGATTATCAGTGAAGACCATTTAGCCAAAGCGAAAGCGGGAGTGGGTTCGTTTTTGATGGTCTCGGAAGCATCAGTTGCGCGCAAGTTGCAGGAAGCGGCAATGCAATCGAGGCTGAAAATTCCGCTCATCTTCGGCTTTGATGTGATTCACGGATATCGAACCACGTTTCCGATTCCGCTTGCGGAGTCGTGCTCGTGGGATACGGCAATCGCCTATAAATCTGCTCGTGTTGCGGCGACTGAAGCCGCTTCGGCAGGAATCAACTGGACCTTTGCGCCGATGGTCGACATTGCACGCGATGCGCGTTGGGGCAGAATCATTGAAGGTGCTGGCGAAGACCCATATCTTGGCGCGCTCTTTGCCGCTGCACGCGTGCGCGGATTTCAAGGCGAAGATTTGAGTGCAAACAACACCATCGCTGCCTGCGCCAAGCACTTTGCCGCCTATGGCGCCGCCGAAGGGGGCAGAGATTACAACACCGCTGACATTTCAGAACGCACATTGCGCGAAGTCTATCTTCCGCCATTCAAAGCCGCTGTTGAAGCAGGCGCACAAACCGTTATGACCTCGTTCAACGAAATTGCAGGCGTTCCTTCTTCTATCAACAAATATCTCTTGACCGACATTCTGCGCAAGGAGTGGAAGTTCAATGGTTTCGTTGTGAGCGATTGGGAATCAATTGATGAAGTGGTTGTGCACGGCGCTGCAAAAGACTATGAAGAATCGGCACAAAAAGCCATCACCGCAGGCGTGGATATGGACATGGAAGGCGAATCGTATCCAAAACATCTCGCTAAGCTTGTTCGAGAAAAAAAGGTGAGCCAAGAGACGCTCAACCAAGCCGTGCGAAACATTTTGCGCGTGAAGTTCAAATTAGGCTTATTTGACGACCCGTTCCGATACATTAACGAAGCGCGTGAGAAAGAAACGATGCTCAAAGCCGAACATCGTGCGCTCGCGCGTGAAGCCGCCGCAAAATCTATCGTGCTACTCAAAAACGAAAACGACCTTTTGCCGCTCTCAAAATCGCTGAAAACGGTTGCGGTAGTGGGCGCATTAGCACAGTCAAAACGCGATATGCTCGGCGAATGGGAAATGGTCGGCATGCCTGATGATGTTGTCTCACCGCTTGAGGCAATTCAAGCCACTTTGAAGACCGCAACCGTACTGTATGCCAAAGGCTACGAACTGCCTGCGCCTGCTTGGAAGAAACGAAAAGGCGAAACCAAAGAGCCCACCGAAGCCGAACTGGCAGCGCTCCGAAACGAAGCCCTCAATGTAGCCAAGCGTGCTGATGTGGTAATCGCCGTTGTCGGAGAAACCGCCGACCTTACCGCCGAAGCCCATAGCCGCGCCGACATTGGACTGCCAATCGGACAAGAAGAACTGCTCAAAGAACTTCGCAAACTCGGAAAGCCAATCGTGATGGTTATGACTAACGGTCGACCGCTGGCAATTTCGTGGGCGGCTGAAAATCTGCCAGCCATTGTTTGCGCATGGCATCTCGGCGTTGAAGCCGGAAACGCCATCTGCGATGTGCTCTTTGGCGATGTGAACCCAACAGGAAAACTAACGGTTACCTTCCCCCGAAGCGTGGGGCAAATTCCAATTTATTACAATCACAAGAATACAGGCAGACCCTCGCAACCAGAAAACGAAATTGACCGATACAAATCGCGCTACATCGACCTGCCCGATTCGCCACTCTATCCCTTCGGCTACGGACTTTCTTACACCACCTTTGAATACAGCGACTTGAAACTCTCCAAAAAGGAAATCAACACAAACGAAACGCTGACTGCCACTGTAACTGTGAAAAACACAGGCAAGCGCGACGGCGTCGAGACAGCTCAACTATACGTGAGAGATGTTGTTGGAACATTTACGCGCCCCGTCAAAGAGTTGAAGGGATTTCAAAAAGTGGAACTCAAAGCAGGCGAAGCCAAAACCATCACCTTCAAGATTGGCAAGGAAGAATTAGCGATGCTCGATAAAAACTTTAAGCCTGTTGTGGAACCAGGTGAGTTTGAAGTCTATGTGGGCAGCGATTCAAGAGCGCCTTTGAAAGAAAGATTTACGGTGAAGTAACCGACGCAATTGCCTTTGCCAATGCTTCGGCAGTTGGAATTTCAGGCACAGCACGAACCGAAAAGCCAAGCGAGAGAGCAGCGTCTTTTGTCGTGCTGCCAATCACGGCAATATGTTGGCGCAAAGGAAGTGCATCTTTCGGCAATAGGTTGAAAAATGCTTGAACGGCAGAGGGACTGAAAAACGAAATCCAAGTTATGTCCTCTCGAGAAAGCAGAAGGCAAAGGTCGTGCGATGCTTCGGATGAAAAGGGACGCGTTTCATACACGACAAGCTCATCGCAAGTGCCGCCATGTTTTTGAATTGCATTTGGAATAGTGCCGAGCGAGCGTGTGCCCCGAACAAAGAGAAACCGTTTGCCGCAAATGCCTATCTGCCTTAAAAGGTCGGCTAAATCCGCCGCATGACCTTTGTCGGAGTAAAGTGCCGAATCTATGCCGTATTCTTGCAAGGCGTGATGAGTCTTGATGCCGACGGCATAGTGGTTCATTGCACGAAGCGTGGCAAAGCCTTTCGGCATACGTGAAAGAAACGGCGTAAAAAAATGGTGCACGGCGTTGGCACTTGTGAAGATTAAACCATCATAGCCTTCAAGGTTCGGCAACGCCCAATTGCTTAACGGCACAATATCAATCGTTGGAAAATATTCAGCCCCAAATCCATACTGCGCAAGAGCGGTGGCAAACGCTATGGCATCGGCTTTGGGGCGCGTAATGAGAACCGTGGTCATGGCAATCAAAATGAATGAAACGAAAACCTATAACAGCATGCTTTGACTTTGCAAGCGCGCTTTCTTATATTTGCAACCCTTTTTTGCAACAGCAACTAAACTTCACATAATTTCAGCGAGAAGCAGGTCTTCTCCGAAAACTATCAATGCAAAAGAATCGCTTTCAACTGGTTTTAATTGTTCTTCTCACGCTTCTTTCTGCGTGGTTCTTACTACCAACCTTCCAAGACGCAAGCCACACGTCCAAACTCAAATCCTTCTCATCGCCTGAAGATAGCCTTGCCTACGTGCGCGAAAATCGCAAATCAATAGAAAAAGCGCAGGAAAAACGCTTGAAGTTAGGACTTGATTTGCAAGGCGGAATGCACGTCGTTTTGGAAGTCGATGTGCTTGAACTTTTGGAAAATCGCGCCCGCAATCGTGATGCACAGTTCGATAGTGTGATGCTGGTGGTCAGAGAACGCGCTAAAAAGGAAAGCACAGAAATTCCGAAACTCTTGGCGGAAGAATTTCAAAAGCGACAAATCCGACTTTCGCGCTACTACTACGAAATTCGCGATAGCGATGAAGAAATCGTAGAAAAACTCTCCAAAGAAGCCATCGAAGCCGTTGACCGCGCCAAAGAAATTATCCGAAATCGTGTTGACCAATACGGCGTTGCCGAGCCTACGATTGTTACGCAAGGCGGACGGCGCATTATCGTTGAACTCCCTGGGGTTTCCGACAAAGAGCGCGTGCGCAAGTTGCTCAAAGGCACTGCCAAACTCGAGTTCAAACTCGTGCGCGACGCAGAGCTTGCCTTCAAAGTCTTGCAAGATGTCAATGAGTATTTAGCGCGTTATCCTGTAATGCCTGCAGGCGACACCAGCGTCGTAGATTCAGCCGCAATGCTTGCGCGTGCGCAGTTGGATTCGATTCGCGCCATTCCCGATTCGCTCAAAACCAAAGAGCAACGCCGCCTTGTCAATCCGCTTTTCGCTGTTGATGAAGAAACAACGGATAAAATCATCATCGATCCGCGTGCAGGTTTTTTTGTAACCGATGCGGGAAAAACAACAGTCATGCAGCTGCTCAATCGTCCTGATGTGAAATCGCGCATTCCCTCTGACTTAGAATTTGCCCTCGATGCGCGTCCAGTAAGTGAAAACGACGGCTTGAAATTTTACCGACTCTATGCGCTCAAAAAAGAGCCAGAATTGACAGGCAGTGTAATTACCGAAGCCAATGCGACATTCAGCGCCGACCAATCCCTGCCCGAAGTGCATATGAAAATGAACGATGAAGGCACGAAAGTTTGGGCGCGAACCACAGGAGCAAACATTGGAAAACAGATTGCTATCGTCCTTGACGGAGCCGTCTACTCGGCGCCAGTGGTGCAGTCTAAAATTCCAAACGGCAGTTCGGTCATCAACGGAATCGGAAGCATTGAAGAAGCCAAGGATTTGGAAATTGTTTTGAAAGCGGGCGCGCTGCCAGCACCAGTTCGAATTTCAGAAGAGCGGACGGTGGGGGCATCGCTCGGCGCAGATTCGATTCGTGCAGGACTCTTTTCTATCACGTTTGGCTTTGTGGTAGTCGCAATTTTCATGCTGATTTATTATCGAACTTCGGGCATTCTTGCCGACCTGGCGCTTGTCTTCAACATTTTATTCGTGATTGCCTTTCTTGCAGGGTTCAGCGCAACGCTCACCCTGCCAGGCATTGCAGGGCTTGTGCTTACCATCGGTATGGCGGTCGACGCCAACGTGCTCATCTTCGAGCGCGTTAGAGAAGAATCATCGCGGGGGAAAAATTTGAAACTCGCCATTGAACTCGGCTACGATAAAGCCTTCTCGGCGATTTTAGATTCACATGTTACCACTTTCGGTGCGGCAGCACTGCTTTACACCTTCGGCATCGGACCAATTCGCGGCTTTGCCGTTACGCTCATGATTGGCATTGCCGCAAGTCTCTTTACGGCAATTGTTGTTACCAAAGTCGTCCTCGATTGGATGATTGAGCGCAATAGCGTTACCGAAACCAGTTTCGGTTGATAAAGTCAAGCGGTTACGAGAAATAAAATCCAACAATAATACTCACGGTTCAAGTTCAAATGAGATTTTTAGAAAAGGCAAATTTTAATTTTGTCGGCTTGCGCAAAACAGGCTACATCGTTTCCTCAGTTATTATCGGTATTGGGCTTATCTCAATGCTCGTGCGCGGCTTCCAACTCGGAATTGACTTCAAAGGCGGAACGGAACTCGTTGTGAAGTTTCAAGAACCGATTAACATTGGTGAAGTGCGCAAAAGCCTGAGCGGCGAAGGGTTGAAAGGGCAAATCAAGGAATATGGCTCGGCGCAAGAAATCATCATCACGACCGATTTCAGCGGAGAACTCAACGACCTTCAAACCGCAATTGAGCGCCTGTTGAAGCGCGACTTCCCAAACAACCCAAGCGAAGTTATCAAAGTCGATGCCGTTGGTCCGAGTATTGCAAGCGATTTGAAATGGTCGGCAATTAGTGCGCTTCTGGGCGCATTAGTGATGATTTTGCTCTATGTCGGAATCCGCTTCGAGTTCAAATTTGCAACAGCAGGCGTCGTTGCCATTTTTCACGATGTCTTGTTCGTGGCTGGCTTGTTCAGCATGTTTGGCGGCATTTTTGACTCAATGACGCTGGAAATCGACCAAAGCATCATTGCCGCATTCTTGACAATTGTGGGTTACTCTATCACCGATACGGTTGTCGTTTATGACCGCATTCGCGAAAATCTGAAAATCCGAAAAAGCGACTCTTACGAAAAAGTCTTCAACGATAGCCTTAACGAAACCCTGAGCCGTACGATTATCACTTCGGGAACAACACTGCTGACCGTGATTGTGCTCTTCATTTTTGGCGGTCCAACAATTCGCGGATTTGCCTTTGCAATTGCTGCAGGAATTTTAATCGGAACTTATTCGTCTATTTTCATTGCCGCGCCAATTGTGCTCGACTGGCAACAAAAAACAGGCGGAAAGTTCAAGTTGAGAGGCTAAATTAGAGACACAGCATCAAACGATTCGTCAAACGATTTGAGTATGACCTTCGGCGAAAAACAACTCGGCTCGGTAACCGTGATTGAACTCAATGGCGATGTGCTTGGCGGACCAGACGCCAACGAGCTGCACAGCAAACTGCGTGACCTGCTCAATCAAGGCAAAAAAAATATCGTGATTGACCTTGTTAAAGTCGAGTATATGAACTCATCAGGGTTGGGAATGATGACTTCAATGCTCACGACCGTAAAGAACGCAGGCGGAACGCTCGCACTCGCAAACCCCGCAGAGCGCATCAAGAGCTTGCTTGCTATTACGAAACTCAACCAGCTTTTCAAAACTTTTGACGACATTGACCAAGCCGTCGCTTCGTTCAACTGAACGAAAAACATGAGCAAGACGATGAAAGAAAAAAGCCCGACAGAAATCGGGCTTTCGTTTTGTTAGGCACACGAAAATGAAATCAAGTTCAAACTGCGACAGGGTGATATTCATTCATTGAAATCGATAACCCTCTCACAACAGCCCCCAAGCGAATCGCGTCAAAAATCAGTTGCTCTGAGCCACCTTCATGGCGCACGGCTTTTTCGTGGCTATTAACGCACACTTCACATCCATTCACGGCGCTGACGACCAGCGAAACTAGTTCAAAAAACATCTTCGGCAACACAGGACGCATCATAATGGTCATTTTAATGCCAGCGGGCATTTGTTCGTAGACTTTGTTCTCGCTGAAATGGCGGAAACGGTAAAAAACATTGTTCGTGGCAAGAAGCGAAGCAATCGCGTGGACTTCGCCAATTTCGGCATCGCTGGCGCCTTCCTTTTTAGCAAGTTCGGTGAAAGCCGTAATCAAAGCGTTGTTGCGCTCGTTGGCAGCAACGGCAAGCGCAATCAAATACGCATTTTTTCTGCCGCCTAAACTTGGACTATCAAGTGTTGATTTCAGATTGACTCGCAAGTCGCGAATATATTTGTAATCGCCTTTAACAAAAGCATCTAATCCCACAAAATGAGCATCGGCAGAAATGCCTAAATCGGCGAGCAAATCTTTTCTTGTGTCTTCCATAGTTTGAATCAATCGTTTGGTAAAGCGTTGTATGTAAATTTGAATGCAAAAGGCGGATTATCGTCCGCCTTTTCGAAGTCTTGAGAGAAAATGGCATTTAGGCTTCGACGAGCGAACCGCCTGCAACTTTAAGCGTGGCATCGCCTTCTTTCCAATTGCACGGGCAAAGTTCGCCAGTTTGAAGGGCTTCAAGCACGCGCACCGTTTCGTCAATGTTACGACCAACATCGAGGTTATTGACGCATACCCATTGGATTGTGCCTTGCGGGTCGACGATGAAGGTGGCGCGAAGTGCAACTTCTTCTTCGCCTGTTAAAATGCCAAGCGCGCGTGTAAGGTGCTTGCCATGGTCGGAGAGCATCGGAAATTTCAAATCTTTGAGATTTTCATTGTCTTTGCGCCAAGCAAGGTGAACGAAGGCAGTGTCGGTGCTTGCGCCATAGAGCAGAGCATCGTTATCGCGGAAGTCCGCAAATCTGTCGTTGAAGCCCTTGATTTCGGTTGGGCAAACAAAGGTGAAATCTTTGGGCCAAAAGAAGAAAACCGCCCATTTGCCTTGCTTGCGATGTTCAGCGGTTGAAATTTTGGCGAACTCTTTGTTCTTCTCGGTTGAAACAACCGCATCGAGTTCAAACTCCGGAAATTTGTCTCCAATCGTCAGCATTTTTGAAAGGATTTTAATTGTTGATAACAAGAATTGATACTAATAATCGGATTTAGAAACGCAATTTGCCTGTGAGAAGTTGCAAACGATAAAAAAATTCAAGTGTCAGGAGCTTAACAAAAAACAAATTGGTTAGGGCAAGGATTTGATACCGAGGTTGAGCACAAAGCGCAGGAAGGAAGTGCAAGCGCAATTCGGCTGAAACGACTATTGACAGGGTTGGTGATCGTTCAGATTTTAAGGTGTAGGCGTTTATGTTTGAGCAAAACTCAATTTGATTTGAACAAGACTCGACTTAAACAAACCTACAAGGTCTGAAAAGCCAAGCGAGAAGGGAGCAGGAGTGAGATGGGATTAGGAGGATTTCTGCGCAATGTTGCAGGAATTGTATCGGGGATTGCACAGATTGCGCGCACGGTTCAAGAGCATCGGAGGGAGTATCAATCGCCCTATTTTGAGACGGAACTTGTCTTGACAGAAAAAGCCGTTAACTTTGCTCTTCGTTCGTTTGAGCAGCCGAATGCGCCTGTGCGAAACCTTTCGGTCCGATTTCGTCCGAACTTATCTGAACTGCATTTTTCATTCAAGGGCATCTTTGGTGATTGGCTTTCGTGTCGCTTGCCGCTCCATATTGCAGAATTAACGGTTGTAAAAAATCAATCAGTTGCCGTTGTTGAGCGGGCAGGAAAACTGCGCATTGCATCGGAATCTCTGTGGCAATTACTTTATTATCAATTTGTTCAAGCGTATTTTAATAGCCGTTTTGGCGAGCGGCGACTGCTGGCTTCGCTAGCGCAAAGCGTGCCGTGCGTGAGTTTGGAGCAAGGGTTCTACTTGTGCGGCAAGGCGGTGCGCCCAATCGGACTTAGCATCAACATTGAGAAAATTTTACAACAAAAGACGATTGCGTCGGCGCTGATTCGGCACGGCATCATGAACATTGTCGGCATTACAGGGCTTCGTGAAGAAGAAGGGCAGTTTGTCATTAACCTTATCGTTGGAAAAAAATGCTCGGTGGAATCGGAATGGCAATCGCAACATCGCACACAAACCTTTTTTGACGGCTGAACTGCTGCACGCCTTTGAATGCTTATCATCGGCGTTCATTATCGGAATGTTACTATTCAATGACGACACTCGCACATCTTATCTCTAACACTATTCACCCAATTGTTCTCCCGATTGTAACATTTTGGATTTTAATGCAGTTTGGATTCAGGGAACCAGTGCCCGATATCTATCTGCACTTGCTGGTTGTCGTGCTCTTCTGCTCAATTGTGCCTGCGCTCGTCGTTGTGATTCTCAAAAAGATGGGCAAGGTGAGTGATTACGATATTTCAAGACGCGAAAACCGTGCGCTTCCATTTTTAATTGGCGTAGTCAGCTACGCTACTGGGACGCTGCTGCTGGATTTGTTAAAGGCGCCGCCGATTATCGTAGGATTTATGCTGTGTTACGCAGTAAACACGCTCTTCATTTTCTTCATTACATTAGTATGGAAAATCAGCGTGCATGTTACGTCGCTTGGTGGACCGATTGCTGCAATGACGTATGTTTTCGGATTGCAATCGCTGTGGCTGTTGCTCTTGATGTTGCCGCTGGCGTGGGCGCGTGTTCACTTGAAAGCCCATACACCGATGCAAACCGTTGCAGGCGGCACATTGGGGTTTTCCGCCACGTTTTTGGAACTCGTTTGGTGGTTTGGGAGAGGCAATTTTTAATGGCTATTCGCCGCGAAATTTTTTGAGCAGTTTCGCCTTCACATAAAACTCCGCCGTCAAGTTGAGCACCATTGAGAAGAGAAAGAGAAACGTGCCGATAAGGAAAAGCACATTGTAGTGTGGGTCTCCGAAGACGACCTCAGCCATTTCTGCGCCGATGGTTGCGGTGAGCGTGCGAGTGGAGTCGAGCAAACTCCAAGATGTAATGGCTGCGTTGCCCGTTGCCATCAGAACAATCAGCGTTTCGCCGAAAGCGCGACCTAGCCCCAGCAAAACCCCTGCAAAAATTCCCGGATAGGCGGCAGGAAGCACTACATAAAACGCTGTTTCCCACTCCGTTGCGCCAAGTGCGTAGCTGGCTTCTTTCATGGATTGAGGCACAGCAGAAAGCGCTTCTTCGGAAATCGTGAAAATAATCGGAATTGCCGTGAGCGAAATGGCAACCCCGCCCACCAACGCATTGAGTCGGAACGGCGAGCCGGTCAAGGCTTGAAGCCACCCTGAAAGCACCACTAACGCGAAAAATCCAATCACGACCGACGGAAGCCCCGCCACCAACTCAACCGCAGGCTTCAAGACTTCCTTTGTCCACTTCGGTGCAAACATCACCGAATAGAGCGCGGACAATACGCCAATTGGAACGGCAATCACCATCGCAATCAGCGTAGTTTTAATGGTGCCAATCAGAAGCGGAATGATGCCGTATTTGGGCGAATCGGAAACCGGTTGCCAATTTGTGCCCAGAAGCGTTGGCAGCACTTCTTCGCGAACAGACGCAACAAAAAAGACATCTTTTGCCTCTTTGAATGTGAAAATGAGAATCAGCAAGATGATGGAAATCGAAACAAGCGAGACGCCAAAAATCACGTTCTTAGCAATCCGGTCTAATCGCTTTGCCGTTTGGTTGACTTTTAATGTGACAATTGTGCTTGTCATTGGAGCAAGTTATTTTGTTGAAACTGTTTCTGAACGAAGATGGTCGAGCGGACGAACTGGAAAATAACCTTCTTCAACGGCAAGGGATTGACCCTCGTCGCTCAAAACCCATTCAATAAATGCTTTTGTTCTGCCTTGTGGTTCTTTGACAAGATAGAAGTAAAGGTCGCGAGAAACAGGATATGAGTTATTCGCAACCGTGAGTTCAGAGGCGACAACAGCAGGTGAGTCATCGGTTTCTTTTGCCGCTAAAAATTTGATGCCACGCGAGTATGCAATGCCGCCGTATCCGATGGCGTATTTATCTTGTGCGACAGCGTTGGCAATTGCACCTGTTCCAGGAAGCGTTTGCACGCGTGAGTCAAAATCGTCGCCGTCTAAAACGCGCTTCTTGAAAAATTCGTAAGTGCCTGAACTGTTCTCGCGTCCGTAAATGACAATCGATTGGTCTTCCCAGCCAAGTTCCTTCCAGTTTTTGATTTTGCCTGTGTAGATAGCTTTCATTTGCGCGATTGAGATTTCAGACAGAGGATTTGTTTCGTGAACGTAAATCACGATGCCGTCTTTGGCGACAGGAATTTCAATTACATCGCGCCCGTATTTGGCTTTGATAATGTCACGCTCGCGTTTTTTCATTGGTCGTGAAGATTGGCAAATATCGGCAATGCGATTGATAAGCGCGGAAATGCCTGTGCCGCTTCCGCCACCATTGACCTGGATTGTGGCTTCGGGGAACTTTTGCATATAAATTTCCGCCCACTTTTGTCCAATCGCCACCATTGTATCCGAGCCGCGAACCGTTATCGGTCGCTCTTCATCTGGCGCACAAGCCCCCAAGAGCAACACGAGAATGAGACTGTAAGCGTAAGGAATCCGTTGCATATCAATCGATCAAGAATTGGATTTCAAATATAGCACGCACGCTTGGCGAGCAGACGGGCTTAACGAAAACTTAACGCAAGAGATTACGGCGATATAAAATCTGCTCGATGGTTTCGTCGAGGGAGTGATAGCAAATTCCGAGTTGCTCAATGGACTTTTGATTGGCATAGCAAAGCGTTTTTTCAGAAAGGCACATGGTATCGAAGGTAATAGCGGAGCGAAAGGTTGAAACGAAAGCAAGCAAATCGCACACCCCGCCGATGATGAAGCCGAGCGCGGACGGAAGTTCGGCGACACTCCGAGAACGCGCCCCGCGAAAACGTGAAATCCGCTCTGTGAGCGTGCGATAAGAAAGATTTTCGGAATTGATGATATAACGCTCGCCCGTTTTGCCATGCTTCCAAGCACGTTCAATCGCAACTACGACATCGGCAATATCGACAAAACCCGTTCCGCCTTTTGGCACATAGGGGATTTTTCCGCGAAATAAATCCGCGATAAAATTGGACGCCGAATGAAGTCGGTGTGGTAAATCGCCCAGCACAACCGACGGATTGACAATCACGGAATCCAACCCTTCGGCAACGCCACGCAAGACCTCCAATTCTGAAAGATACTTCGAGAGCATGTAGCCAATTTTCTGTTGCCACGCTTGAAAAGGGGTTTGCTCCGTGCTCAACGTTGAAGTGGGCAAGCCGCTCGAGCCAATCGCCGCGGTTGAACTCACATGCACAAGTCGCTTGACGTGATTTTTCAAGCACGCATTGACAAGATTGCGCGTGCCAATCACATTGGTGCGATAGAGCCGCCGATAATCTCTTTGATGGAACGAAACTAATGCTGCACAATGAAAAACAACATCGACGCCTTCGGTGGCGTCCCACAGTGAAGCAGGATTGAGCAATTCGCCATAAACCCACTCGATAGGAAGAGACGCTAAATGACGGTGCGAGGAAGAAGAACGTGCTAGTGTTTTTAAGCGAATAGATGTTCCGTATTGTTGATGAAGGTGGCGCGTGAGTGCCGAGCCAATGTAGCCTGTTGCGCCTGTAAGGAGAATGGTTTCTTTGGACACACGCTTACTCAAGTTTCATCAAGAGGTGATTTTTTTCAACCGCTTGTTGTTCGGAGACGTTGATTTCTTTGACAACGCCGTCAGTAGGAGATTTAATTTCATTCTGCATTTTCATCGCCTCCAAAATGAGCAAGCCTTGCCCTTTCTTGACGCTCTCACCAACCGAAACCAAAAGTTTAACGACCAAGCCCGGCATGGGGGCTTTGATGTCGCCCGATGCGGCTTTCTTTTTCGCACTTCCGCCTATTTTATCGAGCAGAAGCTGCAGTTCG
Organism: uncultured Chlorobiales bacterium; assembly: GCA_938003965.1. GTDB lineage: Bacteria > Bacteroidota > Chlorobiia > Chlorobiales > Thermochlorobacteraceae > JANWWM01. The sequence continues at coordinate 54,286 of CALKXI010000026.1, read as the reverse complement.
TCTTTGACCTCAACCGAGACAAGTTCGCCATTGATTTTGAAATTAAACCCATCATCAGTTTTAACCGATTCAACGCGGAAGACTTTGCCTTCGTAGATGAAGTGGTAAAAACGTTCGGAAAGTTGAACAAGGCGTGATTCTTTCTTGACGCCGTTAATGCTCACGGCATCTGTGCCAAGGGGTTCAACTTCAAAAATGGATTGATTGATTACAGCTTGATATTTCATAGCGGTTGAGTGAAAAGGTTCGTGATATTTTGCAATAGCGTGAATTGAAATTTCTACAAGTTACACTTTTTCCGAACAAGTTTTGGTTACACTTCCGAAGGGTTGAGTTCGGAATCAATTGTGCGAGCCAGTGAGCGCAAGAAATTTTTTTTGAGCATGATGTTGCGGATTTGAGAAAGAATAGATTTGCGTGCTTCAATGGTGGTTGCAGCGTCGAACTGTGCAGAGAGGGCGTCAATATCATCGTCGCAAGTTTTTTGGCGCGCTTGCAAGTCGGAAAGCGAAGCGAGAAGTAAGGTGCGGAGCGATTCTGTCGGCGCGTGTTTGTGCTCCTCGAGCTGTTCGCGCACTTCCATCAGTTCCATCAAGAGTTCGGGCGGGATTTGTTTTTTTTCGGCTTCGGTAAGGTCGCCCAAGTAAAGTCCAATCACATAGAGCAGGCGTCTTTCTTTGTCTTTGAGCGTGAGAAAGGCTTGATTGAGAAACGACGAGGCGTCGAGGCTTTGGGTTTGTTCGGCTTTGGTGCCGCTTTGGTGAAAGTCGGGGTGAAGTTCGCGCGAGAGCGCATAGAACTGCTTTTGGAGCAATTTGGTATCGAGATTGAGTTTTTCGTCTAATCCGAAAAGTTCAAAGTAAGTTTTGTTCATAATCAAAGTTGATGAATCCCTCGTTGAAAAATCTGATGCGCAAGTAGAGCCAACAGACGAAAAACAATCATGCCTGATTTTTCGTTGTATATTCGCACGCTTTCAAATCTAACGTTTCAAAACACTTCTCTCCGACATGCACACACGAGGACGCTTTACAACGCAGACTGGGAAACTGCCACAATCGAACAAGGTTGAGAAAACCGTCTTGCCAAATGGACTAACCGTGATTACAGAATATGTGCCGACTGTTCGTTCTGTCGCGATTGGATTATGGACGGAAACAGGCTCGCGCGACGAAACCAAAGAGACAGCAGGCATTTCCCACTTTATTGAGCATCTTGTTTTCAAAGGCACGAAAAAACGCGATTACATCGAAATCTCGAAAAGTTTGGAGCGCGTCGGCGGCTACCTCAACGCCTTTACCTCAAAAGAAAATACATGCTTTTACGCTCGCGTGCTCGATGAATACAGCGACATTGCCGTCGATGTGCTGACCGATTTGGTCTTCAATCCAACCTTCCCACAAAAAGAACTTGAAAAAGAAAAAGAGGTCGTCATTGAAGAAATCAAAAGTGTGGACGACACGCCTGACGACGTCATTTTCGAGGACTTCGATAAATTCGTCTATAACCATCACCCATTTGCGCTGCCAATTGCTGGCACGGAAAAGACCGTTCGCTCCTTCACGCGCAAAAAAGTGCTTGAGCATCTTCACACTTACTACACGCCTGACAAAATGATTTTGGCAGCGGCAGGCAATCTCAAACATTCGGCACTCGTCAAACTTGCCGAGAAATATGTTCCAAAGTCGCACCGTACCTCGACGCGCACTCGCGAGCAATACGCATTGAGCGCCTACAAAGCCTTTGAAAAAGAAATTGCAAAGCCAATTTCACAAGCGCACATTGTTACTGGATTTCCATTCGAGCGAAACGATAAAGACTTTTACGCGGTCCTCTTGCTCAACATGATTTTGGGCGGCGGCATGAGTTCGCGTTTGAACTTGAAGCTGCGCGAAAAATATGGGCTTGCTTACAGCGTGTTTTCAAATTTCAATTCGGGCGATGAAGTCAATTTGTTCAATATCTACGTCGGCACTGATGCCAACAAGGTGCAAAAATCGCTCACATTGATTCGCGAAGAGATTGAGAAAATTGCCGATAAACTCGTGCCTGAAAAGGAACTTGAATTGAACAAAGCGCAACTCAAAGGCGGAATTATCATGAGCCAAGAAAATATGTCGGCGCGTATGAATCACCTTGCACGAGATTTGTATTACTTCGGGCGATTCCGTTCCGACACAGAAGTATTGGACGCTATTAACGCTGTTTCGTCTAAACAAATTCGCACGGTTGCCGAATCGCTTTTCAATCGGCATCAGTTCTCAACGCTCATCTATGTGCCAAAGAAAAAAAAGTGAGGCGGAATGTTTGGGCGCCTTGTGGCGTTTTGCAATCGCCAATTCAACCTTAACACTTACAAACTTAAACACAACACTTTCCGATGCCTGACTTTACTTTTCAGACCATCAAAGGCGAAACCAAACGCCTTTCCGACTATAAAGGCAGAGCCTTGCTTGTAGTTAATGTGGCTTCAAAGTGCGGATACACGCCGCAATACAGAGGGCTTGAAGCCTTACACGAAGCCTATCACGATAAAGGCTTGAGCGTCATTGGATTTCCATGCAATCAATTCGGCAGGCAAGAGCCGGGCACAAATGAAGAAATTGAAAAATTCTGCACTTCGACCTACGGCGTGAAGTTCGATATGATGGCAAAAATTGATGTCAATGGCGAAGGCGCGCACCCCTTTTACAAATGGCTCAAAGAGAACGCGCAAACAAAAGGTGATGTGAAGTGGAATTTTGAGAAGTTCGTGCTGGATAGAAATGCAAACGTCGTGGCACGGTTCGAAAGCGGGGTCGCACCTGAATCGGACCAACTCAAGCAAGCAATTGAAGCAGCCTTAGCGTGAGTCTGACTTCGTCAAAATTTTGAGCAAATCTTTCTCAATGCTTTCGGTCGGATATTCTACAATCCGACCGATTTCTTTTCCGCCCTTCAAGACGATTAAGGTTGGCACGCGCTTAATGCTGTAACGCTCGGCAATGCCGGACGGTTCTTTTTTCTTGCGCGAAACGCCATGAAGCGAAAGCGACGATTGAGGAAGGTTGAGCGCGGAAAAGAGTTTGAAGTATTTCGGAAATTCGGCTTTAGTGTCGCCGCACCAACTGCCGCCGAAAAGGATAAGAGAAACATCCGAACGTTTGATAAGCGGGGTAAGGCGAGCGACGGCATCTGGGTCGGGTGTGTAGTCGGGAGCGTCGTAGGTGCTCCATGCAGCGTTTTGTTTCCACTCGTTCCAAGAGCAAGTTCCCAAAATCATTTTCTCTTTCGTCTCGGCATCTTCAAGCGCGAACTGCGAGGAAGCGCACCCTGAAAGCACAGCCAAAAAGAAAAGCAAGAGCACAAGCAGACGCGAGCGGCAAAACATAGCGAGTTTGTTTAGGATTGAAAATGAGGGAAAAGATATTTGCTGACGATTTGGCGTAAGTCGTCGGGCTGAACAGGCTTTTGAAGCACTTCGGCGACACCGATTCCGAGTGCATGTCGCGTAAAGGAAGCGTCGCAAAGTGAGGTCAGTAAAACGATTGTTGGCAAGTTCACGGCGTTATTGAGGGCGTATTGAAGGAAATCGGCGCCCGAACCGTTTGGCATAATCACATCAAGAAAAATCATATCGTAGTGTGCTTTGTCGATTTGGGCAATCGCACTTTCACCGTCAAAGAGGTCAGTGTAATCGATTGGAAAACTTTTGAGAGCAGCTTTTAAGAGAAGATGAGTGTCTTCTTCGTCATCGATGATGAGAATTTTGCGAGGGGTAGCTTGTAAAAGATGTTCTTGCATCGTTCTACCGGGAAACGGTTTCAGAGTAAGACGGTGCTCGAGGCAATTCATGATTGAGGCGAAATGGGTTCGCCTTGAACGAACTTAGCTTGCAAAAACTTCGCGCTCTTTGCCGCTTCAAGCGCGTCGAGTCCCGTCAGACCAGCAAAGGTTACATGTCGGAGTTTGCCCTCTTCGTAGTGCAGTTCGCCTTTATTGCGTCCATCTTCAATGAGTAACTTGCCAGTGAGTTTTTGCATTGTGATTTCGCCCATGTAGCTGGAAAGTGGGCGTTGTTCAATCGGCTTGCCGCTTTCGTCCAAGTGCAGAATGCCGTAGACGGTTTTGCGGATGCGCGCCGGGTCGGCAGGTTTCAAGATGTAATCGGAAACACCGACATTGAGGCACTTCATAATCAAGTTTGTATCGGAAATAGAGCTAAGCACCACAACGGGTGGAATGGTGAACTTAGATTGGAAAAGCGCCTTCATAAAGTTCAAGCCGTTCATTTCGGGCATGGAAAGGTCGGTGATAATCAAGTCATAACTCATCACTTGAAACTCGACGAGAGCTTCCTTTCCTGTATAGACGGACTTGATGGAGAGCCATGGCGATTGAAGCACCGACTGAATGTAGAGGTGAATATCTTGGTCGTCGTCAGCAAGCAAAATTTTGCGAATCATATTAGTCAAGTTTGGAGAGGTTGAACGCCGCAGCTGAAAGATCAAACGTCGCGGCAATGAAGATTGTTATTCATATACTTCGAGGGTTGAATATAACAAAATCGCTTTTGAGAATTACGATAGCGTTATATTTTGCTCTGAAATTTAACGCAAATTCAAACCAAAAGAAGTTTTATGAGTAACACGATACAGCGCGAGACGATGGAGATGGATGTGCTCTTCGTCGGTGCGGGCGCTGCAAACCTTTCTGCCGCCATACATCTTTCGAATCTAATCGCCGAACATAACGCCAAACACCCCGATAACCCACTTTCGCCGCAAATCGCGATTCTTGAAAAAGGTCAAAGTGTTGGTGCGCATTTGCTTTCAGGTGCGATTTTAGACCCAATTGCGCTCAAGGAATTGATTCCGGACTTCAAGGAAAAGCGATGCCCGTTGGAATCGGAAGTTACAGCCGAGAAAGTGATGTTTCTGACGGAAAAGTCCAAAATTCCGTTTCCAATTACGCCCCCTCCGCTCAACAATCACGGCAACTACATTATTTCGCTTAATAAATTCGGCGCATGGCTCGGCAAAATTGCCGAAGAAAAAGGCGTGAATATCTTCACTGGCTTTGCCGGAGCAGAAATGCTGTTGGAAGGCGGAAAGGTGGTCGGCGTTCAAACCGATGATAAAGGGATTGATAAAAACGGCAATCCTAAACCGAACTTTGAGCCAGGCATGAACATTCGCGCCAAAGTAACGGTTTTGGGCGAAGGTCCAAGAGGCTCGCTGACGAAACAAATCGTCTCGAAGCTAAATCTGGATAAAGACAAAAATCCGCAGTCCTACGAAACTGGCGTCAAAGAACTTTGGGAAATTCCTGCGGGCAGAATCAAGAAAGGCACAGTGTATCATACGATGGGCTATCCGCTTCCGCCGAACGTTTATGGTGGCAGTTGGATTTATGCGATGAGTGAGACGATGCTTTCGGTCGGATTTGTTACTGCGCTCGACGCAAGTTCGCCTGCTAACGACCCACACTACAACTTGCAGAAGTTCAAGACGCACCCTTTCGTGCGCTCACTTTTGGAAGGCGGAAAAATGGTCGGCTATGGCGCAAAAACCATTTCAGGCGGCGGCTATTTTTCAATGCCGAAACTCTACCACGACGGCTTGTTGCTCGTGGGCGAATCGGGAGGCTTTATGAACATGATGCGCCTCAAAGGCATTCACCTTGCAATGAAATCGGGCATGCTGGCAGCAGAAACCATTCTCGAAGCCTTGCTCAAAAATGATTTTTCCCAAGAGACGCTCAAAGGCTACGAAACGCGATTCAATAACTCGTGGGCGAAAAAGGAAATGTATAAGGCGCGTAACTTCCGCCAAGCCTTCAACGTGGGCTTATACTGGGGAATGCTGCGCGTTGGCTTGCAAATGCTTCTGGGCGGAAAAATTGTCAAAGAACGCTTGCCCTTAGAGCCTGACCACACGCACATGCAACGCCTTTCCAGCATGACGCGCAAGTATGTGCTCGAAAAACGCGAGTTCAAGTTCGATGGCAAACTCACCTTCGATAAACTCACCGACGTCTATGAAAGCGGCACAACGCACGAAGAAGACCAGCCTTGTCATCTCTTCATTCAACCGCATTTGATTACGGACATTTGCAATACAAAATGCACCGTCGAGTATGGAAATCCTTGTCAGCACTTCTGTCCAGCAAATGTCTATGAAATGGAAGTCGTCAATGAACTGACCGGCGCAAAGAAACTCAAAATCAATGCTTCAAACTGTGTACATTGCAAAACGTGCGACATCGCCGACCCGTATCAAGTCATCACTTGGAAAGTGCCCGAAGGCGGCGGCGGACCTGTTTATACCAACGGATAAGTTTTGGAACTATCGTGGCTGATGAACAAAAAGGGTTAAAACGACACTGAGCCAACTTAGGTTCAACTTAGATTGGCGGCGGGTTGTTGTAATTTCGCAAAGCATAAACTGACACTGAAATCATGTTGAGGAAACTGAAATCATCTCAACTGTTCTTTCCGTTATCTGCTTTGTTTGTCTCATTTGATTGAATCAACTTTGAACCTAAACACGTGCAAAACATGCTACAACTTTATCCCGTCTCCGAAGAACTGAAAAACTTCGGAAGACTGCTCTCGCAAATTGATTCTCCTGATGACTTAAAAAAATTTCCAGTTGAAGACCTGCCCGAAATCACAAGAGAGTGCAGAGACTTCGTCATTGAAGTGGTCTCAAAATACGGTGGGCACTTCGGCGCCAGTTTGGGTGCGGCAGATATTACTGTTGCCTTGCATTATGTCTATAACACGCCGAAAGACCAACTGGTTTGGGATGTCGGGCATCAAGCCTACGTCCACAAAATTCTCACCGGGCGCAAAGCATACTTTCATACCAATCGTCAGTACAAAGGCATTTCAGGATTCCCCAAACGAAGTGAGAGCAAATACGATACCTTCGGCGTCGGGCATGCATCGACTTCAATTTCCGCCGCCGCGGGCATGGCAATCGCTCGCGATTTGAAAAAAGAAGATTACAAAATCGTGGCGGTTATCGGCGACGGCGCAATGACAGGCGGGATGGCGTTTGAAGGTCTGAACCATATCGGACATCTTAAAACCGATGTGCTCGTGGTGCTTAACGACAACTGCATGTCCATTGACCCCAACGTCGGCGGCTTGAAAGAATATCTCACGGCGATTACAACGAACTCGACTTACAACAAAATTCGCAACGACTTCGCCGATTTCCTCAATCGCATTGGCAACAATGAGTTCGGTGAAAAAGCGCGCAAGTTTGTGCTCAACATAGAACAAGGATTGAAAGCGGCGCTCACGCCCGGCGCGTTCTTCGAAGCCCTTGGATTTCGATACTTCGGTCCGATTGACGGGCACGACGTCATCAATCTTGTCAAAGTCTTGAAAGAGTTGCGAGACCTGCCGCATCCGAAACTCTTACACATTGTGACAGTAAAGGGCAAAGGCTTCAAACCTGCCGAAGAAGACCAACTCAAATGGCATGCGCAAAGCACTGCGTTTGATAAAATCACAGGCAAATCGCTCGCCCCACCGCCTGCAACACCACCACCGCCGCTTTATCAAGACGTATTCGGAAACGCTATTACAGAACTTGCGCAAGAAGACAAACGCATCATCGGCATTACGGCGGCAATGCCTTCGGGAACATCGCTTAAAATTTTGGGCAAAGCCTTACCTGAACAATTCTACGACGTTGGCATCGCCGAACAACATGCTGTAACCTTCGCCGCAGGATTAGCCACACAAGGCATGAAGCCCGTTTGCGCGATTTATTCAACCTTTCTCCAACGCGCTTACGACCAAATTATTCACGACGTCGCGCTTCAAAATCTGAACGTCGTCTTTGCTATGGACAGAGGCGGACTTGCCGGTGCCGACGGACCAACGCACCACGGCGCATTTGACCTCTCTTACCTCCGACTTATCCCAGGAATGGTCATCATGGCACCGATGAACGAACAAGAACTCCGCGATATGCTCTACACTGCCGTCAAGTATGACGACGGACCGATTGCGCTTCGTTATCCGCGCGGCAATGCCACCGGCATGAAAATGCGTAAAGAGTTCAAACAACTTGAAATCGGAAAAGGCGAAGTGTTGAGAGACGGCGCAGATATTGCCATGCTCGGCATTGGCGTTATGACCAACAACGCCCTCAAAGCCGCCAAACTCCTTGAAGAGCGTGGCGTTTCCGCACTTGTCGCAAATATGCGCTTCGTTAAACCGTTAGATACCGATTTAATTGACGAAGTCGCAACACGCTTCGAGCGCATCGTAACCATCGAAGAAAACACAATCAAAGGTGGGTTCGGCTCGGCGGTGTTAGAATACCTGCAAGAAAAAGGTTACAGCAATAAGGTCTGTGTGATTGGTCTGCCTGACCGCTTCATCGACCATGGCTCGCCTGCTGAACTACACAAAGAGGTCGGGTTAGATGTGGAAAGCATCGCCAAGCGTGTGCTGGCTTTTGCAGGCATTGAAGAAGCCGTCGCTAAGTAAGACAGCATTGCAAAAACACAACAACAAAGAAAGGGGAAGCCACAACCTTCCCCTTCTTGCTTTTCTCATTTATTGTCCTATCTATCGACCTAAAAGCAATTTCGCATAGAAAGAGGGCTTGCTCAATTCTTTACGCAGTTCCAAATCATCGAACATACACGAAATGGTTTCAGAGAGTGTTGGACTTTGCCTTGCACGATTAACAACGAAGTTAAAGAGCGCAGGGAAGTTCGCCAATCGTTGCAAGGTGTGGCTAAGCCAAAGTTCGCTGCCGAGTTTTTGATAGACGCGCTCATCGTATCGCTTCAAAAACGCTTGTGAAAAATCTTGTTGGAGAATGCTCTCGTGAGCGACTTCGGCGGCGAGTTTACCCGACTTCATCGCATTGCCAATGCCTTCGCCTGAAAAGGGGTCAATCAGCGAGGCAGCGTCGCCTGTGAGCATGAATCGCTCGCCTGAAAGCGAACGACGCTTCGAGCCAAGCGGCAAACCATAGCCCCTGATTTCATCAATCATTGCGGCGTGTTTGAAGCGCGGGGCAATGTCGGGGTGCGTTTGGATAATTTCCATCAAAAGTTTCTTCAAATCCAATCGCTTTTTTTTCACGACGGCTGAAAGAATGCCCAAGCCAACATTCGCATTGCCGTTAGGAAGCGGAAAAATCCAAAAGTATCCAGGCAGAAGGTTAGGCAAGAAATGAAGCTCGATAAAATTTTGTGCGTGCATATCTGAAACGCCACGATAATAAGCGCGAAGCCCTGCGCAAAAGTGTTGCGCTTCCGGTTTGAATGTGGCAAGGGTGCGCGTGGTGATGCCGTTTGCGCCGTCTGCGCCGATGAGCAAAGAGGCTGAAAACACGCCGCAATTCGTTTTCACAAACACGCCATCAGGCTTGATATGCACAAACTCAACAGCAGTTTCTTCATACATCTTGACATTCGGCAATGATTTCACTTCTGAAACTAAAAAATTATCAAAGTCCACACGCTTTGAAATGAAGCCGGGCGGCTCGGTGATTTGAGCCTTTGGCGACTTAAACGGCACATCAAGATGCTTGCCATTTGGTGCAATAAAGCGAATGCCAAACGAGCCGATTTTATCGGGAAATGCCTGAAACCGCTCGTAGAGCGAGGGCGAAATTGATTTCAGCGTTGAAATCACATTGCCACTGAGTGCGTCGCCGCAAATTTTATCACGAGGAAACTTGGCTTTATCAACAATGCCGATTCGGAGCGTTGGATATTTAGAGAGTGAAAGCGCAGCGCTGGCACCTGCAGGACCGGCGCCGATAATCAGCACATCAAAACGATGGTCGGGCATAAAGATTAAACCGATAAGATGTCATTGATGTTTTGGGATTGCAAAAAGTAAAGTTAACTTGAAAAATGTAACGCACAATGAAAGCCATTTGGAACGGTCAAATCATCGCTGAAAGCGACAAGACGATTGTTGTCGAAGGCAACCACTACTTTCCACCCGACGCACTCAAAAAAGAATTTTTTGAAGAAAGCGCTACACAGACCACTTGTGCGTGGAAAGGCAGAGCAAGTTACTTCAATGTGGTGGTTGGAGGAGAGAAGAACAAAGATGCAGCGTGGTATTACCCCGACCCCAAAGAGGCGGCAAAGAACATCAAAGGCTATGTTGCATTTTGGCGCGGCGTGAAAGTCGAGCCGTGAAGTAAGTGTTTGAACGCACCGAAGTAGAGCACAGCGGTTGAAACAAGCCACAAGAGCATTCCGACGCCCAAGCGAATGAATAAATCCCAACCAAGAAGAATTTCAAGCACAGAGTCCGCATGGTTCTTCGGATTGACATAAACCGTAACCGTACTTTCAGGTTTGAACATCGCTAAGATGTTCTCCGAGGTCTCTTTACGCAAAAGTTTGCCGCCCCACTGCGGCGAGTAAAGTTCAGTTTCGGCAGTGTAAGTTTTTCCGTTCAATTCATATTCATACCTAACAAAAGGAATGTAGGCTTTCTTGCCACGCATTTCAGACGCAAGAATTTTACCTGTCGTTTGTATCCATTTCTTTTTCTCGGAAATATCGACAAGCATGCTCGATTCTTTCACGATTAAACTCAACCCAATGAGCGCGATTGCACCCAACCCTGACCAAACCCACCACTTCCAAGGCGCCGCCGAAAGCGAGGTCTTTTTGAGAAAATACAAACCAAACCCAAGCACAAGGGCAACCCCTTCAAGTCCAAAAAGCAAAATGAGCGAAAGGCTTGACGGTATATCAGACATCGCCTTGAGACTAAAAAGAGAACCGATTTCGAGTCAATTAAACTCAAAAATAATGTTTCCTGCTTTATCAATATAAACTTGTCTGTTGCCAATGCTGACAAGCGCAAGTCCATCTTGAAAACTGCTCACGCCGGTCAGTCCAAGGTCGAGAACAAGTTGTCCTGCGCGGTCGATAAACGCATACGTTCGGCCTTTGGAAACCCATGCTAAGCCTTCGCTGAAATCGCCTGCGGCATCAAAAACAGTCGGAATAACCATGTGGCCACTTTTATCAATGAAGCCGAATTTTTCACCTTTACGCACGCGCGCCAAGCCTTCGCGAAAATCGCTTGCGGCATCGAACTGCTCGGCAATAACAAGTTTTCCGCTTTGGTCAATGTAGCCCCACAGGGCTTCGGTGCGCACACGCGCCAAGCCTTCAGAAAACTTACCTGCAAAGCGATACTTCGGTGCAATCGTGAAGGTTTGAACCGAATTGCTGAGCGTATCGGTGCGGCGAATAAATCCAAACTTTCCGTTGAACTGCACGGCGGCAAATCCTTCTGAAAAGTCAGACGCTTTTTCTAAAACAGGTTGAATGACAATTTTTCCGGTGCTATCAATAAAACCAAAGCGTTGGCGCAAAAGCACCTTGCTACGGTCAGCGATTTTAATCCAAGCCAAGCCTTCCGAGAAAGTGCCCGCATCAGTGAAGGTTTCGCCTACAAGCGTATCGCCATTGAGACGAATAAATTGCGTTTCTATGCCGACAACGAAGTTTTTGCTTTGAACAGCAGCAATGCCATTTGAAAAAGATTCGGCATTTGTGAATCGCGCTTGAATGACAAGGTTGCCCGTTGTGTCGATATATCCCCATTCGTCTTTGATTTTCACAGCCGCGCGCCCTTCCGAAAACTTTTTGACTTCGTCAAATTTGGGCTGAATAACAATCTGCCCGCTTGAATTGATGTAGCCCCATTTTCCGCTTTGCTTTGCGGGAAAGAGTTGTGCGTTGAGAAGTGATGCTGAAAAAAGAAGATTGATGATGAGACCTGTGATGAGAACTGGGCGCGTCATTGATGCTCTCGTTGAATTGAAGTAAATTGAAAAAATATCTGAAAGAACAGTGAGAAACGAAAGCATAGAGAAAACAAAGAGCCTCATCGATGCACAGTTTGAGGAAAAAATTCGCCCGATTCGCTTTGAAGACTTCACAGGACAGCAAAAAATTGTCGATAATTTGCGTGTCTTCATTCAGGCGGCGCGCAGTCGTGGCGAAGCCTTAGACCATGTGCTCTTATCTGGACCGCCAGGACTGGGCAAAACAACCCTTGCCTACATCATTGCCGCAGAAATGGGCGCAAGCATTAGAGCGACATCAGGACCAGTTTTAGATAAGCCTGGCGATTTAGCAGGATTGCTCACGAGCCTTGAAAAAGGCGATGTGCTTTTCATTGATGAGATTCATCGGCTCAACGCTGTCGTTGAGGAATACCTTTACTCAGCGATGGAAGATTTCAAAATTGATATTATGATTGATTCAGGACCCTCGGCGCGCAGCGTTCAGATTGCTATTCCGCAGTTTACCCTTGTGGGCGCAACAACAAGAGCCGGGTTGCTGACGGCACCTTTGCGTGCAAGGTTCGGCATTTCGTCGCGGCTGGATTACTACACGGCGGATTTGCTCGAGAAAATCGTGATGCGTTCGGCGCGAATTTTAGGCGTGGAAATTGAGCAAGACGGCGCGTTTGAAATTGCACGACGCGCACGCGGCACGCCCCGCATTGCCAACCGCCTGCTCCGACGCGCACGCGATTTCGCCCAAGTCGCAGGCTCAAACCGCATTACGCTCGACATCGCCCGAACCACGCTCGATGCTTTGGAAATTGATGCTTACGGATTAGACGAAATGGATAAACGAATTTTGCTCGCACTCATGGAAAAATTCAACGGCAATCCTGTGGGACTGTCGTCCTTAGCCGTCGCCGTTGGCGAAGAGCCCGATACGATTGAAGAAGTGTATGAACCGTATTTGATTCAAGAAGGCTACTTAATGCGCACACCAAGAGGACGAGTCGCTACCGACCTTGCCTATCAACGCTTCAACATTCAAAAGCCGAAAGGCATGGCAGGCTTATTCGACAGTATCTAAGTTCAACGCAAGATTTTCAGAGCGTTTTCAAAACGGTTTCTTTGAGCAAGACAAAAACGCCCATCACTAAAACAAACCAGCCAAACATCGGTTTCAAGCGATTGCCATCAATGCGGCGCGCAAGCGATGTGCCAATAAACATTCCCACAATCGCCAGCACAGAAATGGACAGCAAGAAAAGCCAATCGGCTTCATTGCCGCGCAAACTTCCGAAAAATCCAATTAGCGAATTAAGCGCAATAATGAACAGCGATGTGCCAACGGCTTCCTTCATTTCCAACTTCGCCAAAATCACCAACGACGGAATGATGAGAAATCCACCACCTACGCCAATCAGCCCCGTGATGAACCCGACGCCGAAGCCGTTCAGCGAAAGCATCACGAGATTTTCACCTTGCGCCGCATCTGCTTTTAGCGACGAGGGCACAATCATTTTAATCGAAGCCAAAATCATCAACACGGCGAAGAGGACCAGCAAGAGGGTGCTTTTCGTAAGCACGAAATTACCAACGGAAAAAATCTCTTCGGGCAAATTTGGCAAGATGAAATTGCGCGTGAGGAGAATGGAAGCAATCGAAGGAACGGCAAAAGCAAGCGCATTTTTGACCTTGACTAATTTACTTTGCAAATAAGTCGTCGCGCCCAACGCGCTCGATAGACCGACGATGAAAAGCGAATAGAGCGTTGCCTCAATCGGCGGCCGCGCAAAAAGATATACCAAAACAGGAACGGTGAGAATGCTTCCGCCACCACCAATCAGCCCAAGCGAAATGCCAATCAAAATTGAAGCGAAATAGCCGATAAGTTCCATCCAATTACTTTTTAACAAATATCGTCAAAGTCCTTGAACGAATCTGCTACTTTGGTTACACTGTCGCAAAAAATTTGCATCGGCGATGAAACAACACCGTGATTTTGCTCTCGCTGTTTTTTCGCTAACTTCTTGCACGTCAAACGTCCGTCCATAAAACGAATTTGAAAGTAGACAATGCGTTTGCCCGAAGAAAAAATCGATGAAATCCGCCGCACTGCCGATATTGTCGATATCGTCTCCGACTATGTGCGCCTTCTGCCGTCAGGTCGCAATTACAAAGCCATCTCGCCGTTCAACCCAAGCGAAAAAACGCCCTCGTTTTATGTCTCTCCCGAAAAACAAATCTACAAGTGCTTCTCGACAGGCAAGGGCGGCAATGTCTTTACCTTCGTTCAAGAAATGGAAAAACTGCCGTTCATCGACGCCGTCAAATGGGTCGCGAAAAAAGTCGGAATCGACCTCTCGCAATACGAGCGCAAATCTGCCAAGCCCGACGATAAACAAAGCGAAGAATATGAACTCATGGCGTGGGCGGCAAAATTTTTTCACACCAACCTCAACACCAAAGAAGGCAAAGCAGGGCTGGATTACTTTCTCAATCGTGGCGTGCTCAAAGAAACCATTTCCAAATTTGGATTAGGCTTCGCGCCTGACGCATGGAATCGGCTTTGCGAGGAAGCACAGAAAGACGGCAAGTCGCTCAATCTGCTCGAAGAATTCGGCTTGATTGCCAAAAGCGAAAAAAGCGAAAAGCATTACGATGTGTTTCGCAACCGCGTGATGTTTCCGATTTTTTCACCCGCAGGAAAAGTGATTGCGTTTGGCGGACGCTTGATTGGCGATGAAAAAAACTCGCCCAAGTATATCAACTCGCCCGAAACAAAACTTTACCACAAGTCGGAAGTGCTTTATGCCTTCAACTTCGCCCGCGATGAAATTCGCAAAAAAGACGAAGCGATTTTGGTTGAAGGCTACATGGACGTCATTTCCTTGCACCAAGCAGGAATTAAAACTGCCGTAGCCTCGAGCGGCACTTCGCTCACGCCCGAACAAGTGCGACTTATCGGACGGCTTACGAAAAATGTGCTCTTCATTTACGACGGCGATAAAGCCGGCATTAAAGCCATGATGCGCGGCATTGACCTCATTCTCGAGCAAGGGCTTTCGCCCAAAGTGCTGTTCCTGCCCGATAACGAAGACCCCGACAGTTACGTCCAAAAAGTCGGCGGCGACGAATTTTTGAAATATGCCAACGCACACAAAACGTCGTTTCTCGATTTCAAAATCGATGTTCTCAAAAGCTCTGACGGCTTCGCAAGCGAAGAGCAAACGCAAGCCTCCATTCGCGACCTTGTCTCAACCATTGCCAAAATTCAAGATGAACTCGCACGCGAAGTTTATCTGAAATCCCTTGCTCAAAAACTTGATGTAGCATTTCTGACGCTTCAAAATGAACTCGAGAAAGTTTTGGGACGCGAAACCCCGAAACGCGCCACGCCCGCCAAAATTTTATCGATTCCAAAAGAGCAAGCCCCGCCCGCGCACACGTCTGAAAAGCAATCGCTTCCGTCGGTCGCGGAACGCACATTTCTGAAAGCACTCCTTGAAAGCCTTTATCACGGAAGCGAGGTGTTGGAGTTCGTCAAAGAAAACTTGAGCCTTTTAACCTTCAAGCACGAATGGACGGAAAAAATCGCACGATTTCTGCTTGAACGCTACGAGGCGCATGACAAACAAACCGCATTTGAGGTAACAAACGAATTGAACTATTTGAACGACGAGGACGTGAGAAATTACATTTCAGGATTGCTGATTGATGAAGCCATATCGGAGCGATGGCAACCCGAAAGCCCCAGCATTTATGCGCGTCGGTGCTTGATGGCGTTTTTAGATGCTACGAAAAAAATCATCTTGCAAAATTATGACGACGCACTGCTTGAAAACATCAAAGCTATTCAACGCGAATCGGACGCGGAAAAAATCGGCACGCTCATCACCGAGCGCAACCGCCTTGTCAAAGCCAAGCGCGACGCCGAAGCCGAATTCGACCAAACTATAAAATCGCTAATCGGTCTTTATTGATGCGCATCTTGAAACACGGTTTTGTGCTTGCCGCAATGCTCTGTTGTTCACTGCTCTTGTTGAACACGCGGGTAAGCGCACAAACCATTCTCATCGACGCCAAAGCAGGCATCGCGGGCACGCTTGCCCCGACTTACCTTGATTGGAGCGAAGTCTTGCGCAACCGACGCAGTCCCGACCTCTTGCAAACGCTTGATATTTCAGCCACCGCACTCTACCGACTGAACGATAAATTCTTCATCGGCGGCGACTTTCTCTACAAACGCACGTCGGAACAACTCGACACGCGCATCGGCTTCGGATTGCCTGCGGAACTTTCTGCTACGTGGCTCATTCCTTCGGTCGCGATTGCCTTTGTGCCAATTCAACCGTTCAAAGATGGCGCGCTGGTCAAATTCACAGTTGGCGCAGGTATGCTTTTCGGCTCAATTCGGGAAAATATTCGTGCTGTATCTGAAACGAATACCTACTCTGCAACAGGTGTTGCCGCTCACTCTGAACTCTCGTTCGGATTGCCGCTCAGTTCGCTTTTTACAACAACGCTCAATGCAGGCGTGCGCGCGGGCTTGACAGGCGAAGCCAAAACGAAATCATCGGTAATTGACAACCAACTGCCGACGCTTTCTTTCGTCTCCTTTGTGTTCAGTATCGGACTTGTATTCAAACTGTAAGCGCATGACGAAAGTGCTATCACCAACTGCTCGCAAACGCTTTCAGGCAACGGTTGCGCTTCTTGTGCTTATCTCGCTATTTGTGCCGTTCAGTGCCACTTACCTTTGGCTTCACATTCAAAAACGGCTCATCAAAAAAGAAGTCAAAGCCAAACTCATTCGCGAACTCGATAAATCCGAACTGACGCACTTCATCTTCTCCAAAGCACAAGCCAAAACCGACCTGCGTTGGGAACACCATAAAGAGTTTGAATACAAAGGCGAAATGTATGATGTCGTAGAAACCGAAGTCAAAGGCGATTCAATTCACTATGTCTGTTGGCACGATAAAGCCGAAACGAAACTCAACCAACGCCTCAAAACGCTGATTGCACAAGCCACAAGTAGCACACCTGAACAACAAAAACGCGAATCGCTGTGCTATCAACTGCTCAAATCCCTTGTGATGCAAAGTGAAACCGAACTTTGGCTCAAGCCTTCGGAATCCTTGCGCAGGTTTTACACACAGTGGGTTCAGTATGAATTTATCGCGCCTCAAAAAATCAAAAAGCCTCCGTCATTCAGTTCTTCCTTCGCTTAATTCCAACAACTGAACTTACTTAACCCTTTCATTCTTCGCAGAAGCGAAGCAGAGGAAACTGTTATCGAAACTTAAACTTCATTTTACCGATGAACCGAATTTTCATTTTCCTTTTTCTCTTGATGCCTGCAGTGCTTGTCGGGCAAGTCATAACCGTCAAAGACCGTGAAACAGGGCAACCGCTCGAACTCGTGCGCATTTTCAGCGCATTGCCCAAAGCCTTGACGGCAACCAACAAAAACGGACAAGTCGATATTTCAGCGTTCAAAGGCGCGGAAAAAATTGAATTTCGCTTGATTGGATACCGTCGAACTGAAAAGCGATACGACGAAATTGCAAGCGAAAACAGCGTGGTGTATTTATCGCCATCGCAAATTTCAACAGATGAAATTGTGGTAAGTGCAACGCGATGGAATCAAGAAAAGCGCGATGTGCCGAATAAAATCACAACCATTACGCCGAAAGATGTGGCGTTGCTCAATCCGCAAACGGCGGCGGAAATGCTCGGACAATCGGGCGAAGTCTTCGTTCAGAAAAGCCAACAGGGCGGCGGCAGTCCAATGATTCGTGGCTTTTCAACCAACCGCCTGCTTTATGCCGTTGACGGCGTGAGAATGAACACAGCGATTTTTCGTGGCGGCAATCTCCAACAAGTCATTTCACTTGACGCGCTCGCGATTGAAAACACCGAAGTCTTCTTCGGACCGGGCTCAATCATTTACGGTAGCGACGCAATCGGCGGCGTAATGAACTTTCAAACCTTGACGCCGCAATTCTCGCTCTACGATGAGCCTTTTGTTACAGGCAAAGGCTTGGTGCGATTTTCTTCTGCCAATGAAGAGCAAGTCGGGCACTTTCACTTGAACATCGGTTGGAAAAATCTTGCCTTGCTCACCAGCCTCACATACAGCGACTTCGGAGACCCAAGAATGGGACGCATTGGTCGGCAAGAATACCTCCGCCCGTTCTTCGTTCAGCGCATTGATAGCGTTGACAGAGTGATTACGAACAACGACCCGCTCGTGCAAACGCCAAACCATTACAATCAAATTAACTTGATGCAAAAAGTGCGTTACGCGCCAACTGCCGCGTGGGAACTGCAATACGGCTTTCACTTCTCTGAAACCTCCGAATACGCGCGCTACGACCGGCTCATTGAACAACTCGCAAATGGCTTGCCGCGAAGTGCTGTGTGGAACTACGGTCCGCAAAAATGGACGATGCACAATGCTTCCATCACTCACAAAAGCGAGAACGCACTCTACGACCTTGCCACGCTTCGACTTGCTTATCAATACTTCCAAGAAAGCCGAATTGACCGACCCTTTTCGGGTGGCGGACGATTCCGCCTGCGCACACAACTCGAAGAAGTTGACGCCTATTCGCTCAACCTTGACTTCAATAAATCATTTGGCACACAGCAAATTTTTTACGGTGTGGAAATCGTGCGCAACGATGTGAGGTCGCGTGGCTCAGCGATTGACATTCGCAACAATAATCCGATAGCCGTGCCTGACCGTTATCCGCAGTCGGATTGGTCATCTTACGCGGGGTATCTGAACTATCAACTGCGAGCGTCAGAAAAGTTTTTGGTTCAAGCGGGCGCGCGATACAACTACTTTGTAATTAACTCCGACTTCACGCGCAATCTTCAATTCTTTCCGTTTCAATTCACATCGGCGGAAGTGCGAAGCGGCGCATTGACAGGCAGTTTAGGCGCAGTCTTCACGCCTGACGAAAGTTGGAATATCAGTGCAAATTTGTCGACAGGATTTCGTGCGCCAAATGTAGACGACATTGGAAAAATTTTTGACCAGCCACAAAATATCGTCATCGTTCCGAATCCGAATCTCGGTGCGGAATATGCCTACAACGCTGAACTCGCTATCAGCAAAACTTTCAACGACCTTGCGCGCGTAGAACTGACAGGCTATTACACCTATCTCGATAACGCCCTCGTGCGCAGAGATTTTCAGTTCAACGGGCAAGATTCGATTCTTTACAACAATGTGCAAAGCCGCGTTCAAGCGATTCAAAACGCGGCGTTTGCCGATGTTTATGGCGTTCAAGCCGGCGTTGAGTTGAAACTGCCCGCAGGCTTTGGACTTTCGTCGCGATTCAATTATCAAATTGGCAACGAAGAAATGGACGATGGCACAAAGAGTCGCGCGCGCCACGCCGCGCCTTGGTTTGGCGTAACACGTCTCACATACTCAAGTCGCAAATTAGATTTGCAAGTTTATGCAATGTATAGCGGGGAAGTGAGTTTTGAAAACTTGAACGTCGAGGAGCGGCTCAAACCGCAGATTTACGCCAAAGATGAAAACGGCAAACCCTTTTCGCCCGCGTGGCTAACGCTCAATCTCAAAGCCTTGTATCGCTTTGAAGAGAACTTCACGATTACGGCAGGCGTAGAGAATTTGACGGATGTGCGCTATCGTCCGTATAGTTCAGGGCTTGTGGCATTAGGAAGAAATTTTGTAATTGCCTTGCGCGCAGGGTTGTAGAATGGTTGAACGAAAATCCCTCGCTTGCAAACAGTGGGCGAGGGAGCACGATTGCTGAAATAAACAAGGGTGTAAAGTTTAAGACAAAATGGTGAGTGGTCAAGACAAGCAAAAAGCCGTATTTTTTCAAAAGCAGATTTACTTGAAAGCGTGGCAACGCAAACATCAATATTTCACATACTGCCGTTTTTGAGACGCATTCCTGCAATTATGGGGTCGCTGTTTTTCGCATTGCTGATATGGTTTTTTGTCGCAATGACGAAGCGATACACTGCCGTGATTTCCTTGCCCGTTGTGCTGAAAACAGAAAATGCTTCACGAACCGTCAAAGGTGATTACCCCGCGCGCGTTGAAGTGAAACTCGAGTCGGAAGGATGGAAAATTCTCTCGCTTTATTTAGGACGAACGGAGTGGGTAATTGATTTGAGCAACGAAGTGCAGAAAGATGTTTTAGAGATTGAAACGCTTGCGAAGGCGTCGCAATACATAAAACCATTTCCCGAAGGAATGAAAGTTTTGGAAGTAGAGCCACGAGTGTTGGGTTTAGAGCTCGATGAAAAAATCACAAAGCGCGTGCCGATTCGCTTGGCGACGCCGCTGATTCCGCAATCTGGCTTCGTGATTCGCCCGAACATTCAGATTCAGCCAGAAAGCGTAACAGTGTCAGGCGCGCGCAGTATTGTCGAGCCGATTACATTCTGGAAAGCAATCGTTCCAAACAAGCAAGAACTTGCGAATCTGTTTCAACTCGAGTTACCGCTTGAAGATACTTTGAAAGAAATCGTAACGCGAAGTGTGAGCAAAGTCAAGGTGAGTGGTGTGGCGGAGCAACTTTCAGAGAGCGAATTTTCAGATGTGCCTGTCTCGCTTGTCAAATCAAAGCGTCCTGTGTATGTAACGCTGATTCCAAGCCGAGTGAATGTAACATTAAGCGGAGCTGTAAGCGATTTGGCCAAAGTCAGAGCCGAAAGCCTTGCCGTGATTATTGACGGCGAAAAACTCCTGAGCGATACAACGGGCTATATTATGCCAATCGTCAAATATCCAAAGGGATTGGAACTGCGCAGGCTTTCGCCTGAAAAAGTGCAATATATTTTGCGCAACTAATTTGCAAACAAGAAAACTCACCGATGAAACTTCAACTCTTTTCATTAGCGCATGGCAGAAGTGGAGACAAGGGTGACAGCGTCAATGTCGGCATTATTGCGCGCAAGCCTGAATACTATGAGATTTTAAGAGCGGAACTAACAGCAGAGCGCGTTAAAAAACACTTTGGCGAAATGGTGCTTGGAAAAGTCGAGCGCTATGAGTTACCGAACATCGGCGCGTTAAACTTTCTCTTACACAATGCGCTTGGCGGCGGCGGCACAAAGTCGCTCAAACTTGATGCACAAGGAAAAACCTTTGCCGCCGCATTGCTCCGAATGGAATTAGACCTTGATGAAACGTTGTATCCGCAACTCACTCTCAAAGGCTAATCTCTCGAAGAAGTGCGTTGCGAAAATGCACGTCCCAGGCTAAGAAAAACCAACCCTTCGCCATAGCGGTCGCCAGTGCTTGTAAAAATTGAGAGGCTACGCTGCAGGTATTCAAGAACTTTATCATATTGTTACATATTGACATAAAGCATACTTAGGTTATAGAGCACCGCCCCTTTATGCAAGAAATCGTTGCAAGAAATTGTTGTGTTGCTCACAAAGAGCAAGTGCTTTTTCGTAGTGAGCAATTGCTGTTGGACGGTCGTGCAAATCTTTATAGATGATGCCGATGTTCGTTGTCGCCGCAATTTCTGCCGAAGTACTCTTCTGCTGAATCTCAAGACTTTTCTTAAAGTGCGCAAGTCGTTCTTCCAAATTTCCAAACCGATGATATAATCCCGATGTTGTTTAGCGTATTAGAAATGCCCACGAGGTCGCTGATGTCAGTAAAAGAATGCAGGCTTTTGTTGTAGAAGAAAAGCGCGCGCTCGTAATCACCAAGAAAGTAATGACAAATAGCAATGTTTTGGCAGGCGTGAGCGATGCCAAGTGTGTCGTGAATGGATTCAAATTGAAAAAGGCTCTGAGTGCCGAAGCGAATGGCATCAGCGTACAAATTGAGTCGCCAGTTTGCAACGCAAAGAATAAGATGAGCGATAGCGTAATCGCGTGGCGAGGGGAATCCAGCAAGGAGACGAAGAGCCTCATCGCAAAGGGTGCGCGCACGATGCGGTTCTGAATTTTTCAATTTCCAAGCTAGCTCGAGCAGAAACGAACTTTTTTCAGGTGAGGAAGTTGAATCTTCGATACGCGCTTCTAAATTCTGAAATGGTGAGGTTCGTTTTCAGCATTGTCAAATCAAGTTTTCTCGAGTTTGACTTCGGCAGTAATGTATCGACGGTCGCGGAAAATTTTGAGGCGAAGAATATCGCCTGCGCGCATTTCGCGCACCGTGTTGATTAAATCTTGTTCGGTGGAAATGGCAACGCCGTTGGCTTCAACGATGATGTCGCCAACTTTCAAGCCTGCTTTGTCGCCCGCGGAGCGTTTCTCAATATTCGTAATCACGACGCCTGACATCTCTTCGCTCACGCCGAAGTAGCGTGCCAGCCCGCGATTCAAGCCTTGAACGGAAATGCCTGTTTTGAACGAGCGGTCAATTTTGCCGAAGCGACGCAGTTCGTCGGTGATTTGTTTAACGCGATTAATCGGAATCGCGAAGCCAATGCCGATATTGCCTTGTCCGCCGCCTGTGTAAATGAACGTGTTCACGCCGATAACTTCTGCATTGGCATTGACGAGCGCGCCGCCTGAATTGCCACTGTTGATTGCCGCATCGGTCTGAATCATGCCGCGATACGAGCGTCCGTCAAGGTTAGGAAAGTTTAATCCAACCGAGCTAATCACGCCAACGGTTACAGTCGGTTTATCGTTGATGTCAAACAATCCGAACGGGTTGCCGAGTGCAATGACCCACTCGCCGACAATCACATCGTCCGAATTGCCAAGTTTGAGGTAAGGAAAATTATTGCCGTCGATTTTGAGAAGTGCAATGTCGGTCAGGTCGTCAGTGCCAATGATTTTCGCATCGTGCTTCGTGCCGTCGGTCAAGGTAACCACAACCTTTGCGGCATTGCCAATGACGTGTGAATTCGAGACGATATAGCCATCAGGAGAAATTAGGAATCCCGAACCCAAACTTTTGACTTCTTGTTGGACTTTTGGTGACTGCCTGCGTCGGCCGCCGAAGAAGTAATCAAAGAAAGGGTCAGCGAAGGGGTCGTAGTATTGAAATTCACGAATTTCGGTCACGTTAATGCCAACGACGGCAGGGCTTGCAATCGCAACAGCCTTTGTGATAGCGTTGTGGCGAGAGTTTGAAACGTCATCGAGTTTGTTCTGTGCGTAAAGCGTATTTGGCGAAGCAAAATTACTCGTGCGTTCTTGTTGTGGCGATTTTTGAGGCTCAGTGCAAGCCAAAAGAAGTGAGAGCAGAGCGGAAGAAACAAGCGTGAGAAATTTCATAATCCAGTACAGATGAGTTTTAAGTGCGAAAACATGGACAAATGTATCAATTAAACGAAACGATTGACAAATCGAGGTCAATGATTGCGATAAGGAAGTGCAAGAAGTTTAAGATAAGCATGCTTTGTTTCGGCTTCAAGTAAGTCGAGTGAGTGATTATTCCAAATCACAACATCGGCGCGTTTGAGCAATTCATCTTGCGAAAATTGGCGCGACATTCGAGCGCGAATATCGGCTTCTGAAAGTCCGCGCGCTTTCAAGCGAGCTATGCGTATGTCCAAATCGGCGGCGACAACGAGCACAGCATCTAATCCTTTTTCACCGCCGGATTCAAACAAAATTGCTGCTTCTTTGGCAATCATTGTTTTGCCTTCGGCTTCGGCGCGACGAGCCGCTTCGTCAAAGGCACGAAAGACTTTGGGGTGAATCAGAGCATTGAGTTGAGCAAGTTTTTCTTTGTCGTCAAAAATAATTTCGGCAATGCGTTTGCGATTGGGAATCCCATTGTCGTAAATCTCCTTGCCAAAGATGTTCTTAATGCCAGCAACGACATCGGGGTCAATTTCCTGTAAGCGTTTGGCTTCGATATCGGCGGAAAAAATTTCACAGCCGAGTGCGCGAAGAAAGTTGCAGACAGTTGTTTTGCCTGTTCCGATTCCGCCTGTAACGCCAATGCGCTTAATTCGCTTTGCCATTCATCGTTTGGGAATAGAGATACTAAACTCACGTCGGTTCATCAACAGTGCAAGGGTGCGGTCTTGCACTTTAAGCCATCGTGCAGGGTCGGTTTGGTAGCGGCTGAGTTGTGTGTTGAATTGTTCGGAAGAGAAGCGATGAAGAGAAAAAAATTTTTGTAGCGAATCGTATTTGGCGTAAGTGCGTCCGCTCTCGATAACTCGCTCGTAATCGGCTTGAAGAAGGAGAAGGTCGGCGTAAAGGGCGGCAAAGCGTTCATCATCTTCGTTCAAAGTTATCTCATCAGCCTGACAGCCGTAAGTCAAAACAAAGAGGAGGAGTAGTTTTTTCATCTCTTATTCAGCGTGCTTTCAGGGGTTGAATCGGGCAGGCGCAGCTTCTTCTTTGAAGAAGTCTGCATGCACGACGATTCGACCACAAAATTCACACAAGTAAAATCCACCACGAAAAATTACGGCATGTTTGCTTGCCGGCACGCGAGAGTTACAGCCGCTGCAGGCATTGCGATCGAACTTAACAACCACATTTTGGATTCCGCCGCTTCTCAAAGTATCGTATTTGGAGAGCACCTGCCTATCTATGCTCGAGAGCAGGTTGCGTTGAGCACGGATTTTTTCTTTCAGGGCGTTTATCTGGGATTGAGTGTTCTGAATGATGCTGTTGAGCATGCGCGACTTTTCTTCGATTTCGGACTCAATGGCAATAATGCGCTGTTTCAGATACTCGGTGGGCAGCATCTCGTCGGTAATGTCGCTGTCGTTATTCTCTTCAAGGAGGGCTTTGCCTGCGGCTTCAAGCTCGAGTTGGTGTTGGCGCTCGTCGTCAATAGACTTGATTTTGGATTCAGCCTTCTTGATTTCAAGTTCTTCGAACTCAATTTGTTTGGAGAGCGCATCATACTCTTTGTTGTTGCGTGCGCTGGTTTGAGCGTCTTTATACTTTTTAATTTTTTCTTGGGAAGCTTTGATTTCAGAAGTGAGAAGTCGCTTTTGCACTTCGCTTTCGTCGAGTCGCTTTTTACGAGCTTTGAGAATGTCGGCGTAAGCGGTTGCTTGCTCTTTTAGGTTATGGATTTCTTCGGGCAAGCCGCGCTGTTCGCTCAGCACATTAAAAAGCTCGTTGTCTAAAAGTTGAAGGTCAACAAGGAGGCGCGTTTTATCGTGTTCCACTGTAAACAGTTGTTAAAGTTGAAAAAAACCTACAAAACAAAAATGCACCTTTGGCATAATCCAAAGATGCATTAAAGGCGCATACCAAGACGAAGCGCAACTATGTTTGAGATAGGTATCAAGAAGGTCTTGTATCATATCAGCGATTTGAATCTTGTGCCCAGAAGGAGAGTCGAACTCCTATGCCTTGCGGCGCTCGCACCTGAAACGAGTGCGTCTACCAATTCCGCCATCTGGGCAGAATGCAATCACAAAAGTAATGAACTTTGAGGGAATTTGAAAGTTGAGCGCAAAAATTACATTAATTATTGGGAAAACAAAGCTGATTTTAAGTTCGGATAATCAGTGATAATGCCGTCGACGCCCATTTCCTTTAAGTATTTCATCTCTTCAAGTGTATTGACTGTCCAAACGATAAGTTTCATGCCTTTGCGTCGCACATCTCTCACAAGTTCGGGCGTAACGAGTTTGTAGTATGGGCTATAAACTTGTGGCTTGAACGAAAGTCGAGCAAGATTTTTCTCGAGACCGTCGGAGTTTTCAACCAGCAAGCAAAAATACAGGTCGTGGTCGATGGCATGAAGTGACTCGAGGGTGCGTTCATCGAAGCTTTGAAAAATGGTTCGGTTCAAGACACCGTTGCGCTTGACTTCTTCATAAACGAGTCGAGCAAATTCTGCAGGATGCGGATGAAAGATGCCGTCGCCTTCGCGAGTGGATTTGGTTTCAATGTTGTAGAAAACGGTTGGCAAATGGCTTGCTTGACAGGCGTTCTCGACAGATTGAATCACGTCGCGCAAGAGGGGTTTGGTTGCAGGTTGTGGCTGTTGCTGTGGAAAGCGGGCATGACCGCGTTTGCCGCAATCGTAGCGCGAAAGGTCGGCAAAGGTCATAGAGTAGATGTTAAAAGATTTTTCTTCGCTTGGAGAAATCGGCGTGCCGTCGGGCTTAGAGCAAATTTCACTTGAAAGATACGGCTCGTGAGAAAGCACAACGTGATGGTCTTTGGTGATGACGACGTCCATTTCAAGCGTCGTTACACCAAGTTCCAAAGCTTTCAGAAACGAGGGAATCGTATTTTCAGGCAGAAGTCCGCGTGCGCCGCGGTGCCCTTCAAAATCAAAGTCGGGCAGCGGACGAAGGCGAGACGGTGTAGATGATTGTGCGCTCACAGCAGTAGCGTTGAACAGTAAAATGATTAAGAAAAAGCGGTACATAAAGTGCTGATGGAAACTGCTCATATCTTCAACAAGCGAGGATTATAGACGCCCTCGACCTTAGCAATTTGTTCAAGTGTAACGGAATCCAAATCGCCGTCGATACCGACCAGCGTGAGTGCCATGGTTTTTTCTTCGTTGCGAGAAAGTGAGACGTTGGCAATGTTGATGTTTCGATGATGAAGAACAGAAACCACGCTAGAAAGCACGCCTGGTTTGTCGTCGTTGGTATAAATCAAAATCGTGCCTTCGGGCTTGAACTCACAATCAAATGAATCAACTTGCACAATGCGGGGGGCTTTATTGTCAAGCACAATGCCGCTCAGCGTTCGCTTGCCCATATCCGTCTCGTAATCGACACGAACAAGGCTGGTGTAGTTTGGATTTTCTTTTTCCCGACACTGTTCTACGCGAATTCCCAAGTCTTGTGCTTTCGAGAACACGTTGATGTAATTGATACCATTGGATTCAAATGCTGAAAGATAGCCTTTCAAAACAGCGGCAGTGATGGCTTCGCCGAACTTGCGTAGAAAATCTCCTGAGTAGGTCACGCAGAGTGATTTGGGTTTGCCTGTGAGCAATTTGGCTTGCATGCTCCCAAGTTTTTTAGCAAGCAAAAGAAATGCTTGAACGTCGCTGTGTTGCGCTAATTCAGCAACAGAGGCATTGACCGCACCGATAAGTTTATGCGTGTTCTTCCACTCGACGATTTGCTCCGCAATTTGTATAGCGACTTTTTCTTGTGCTTCTACCGTTGAAGCGGCAATGTGCGGTGTTAGAATCGCATTCTCGCAATTCAGGAGAGGATTTTCAGGCGTAATTGGCTCAACATCAAAAACATCAAGTGCAGCGGCGGCGACCTTGCCAGACTTCAAGGCTTTGGCTAAATCTGCTTCGTGAATAATTCCGCCACGTGCGCAATTGACAATCCGAACACCATCTTTCATTAGAGCTATTGTCTTGGCGCAAATCAGGTTGCGAGTTGCCTCGTTGAGCGGCGTATGAATGGTGATAAAATCGGCTTTGCGGAAATTTTCCTCGAGTGGCAAGAGTATAATCCCTGATTTTGATGCGACTTCCGCTGGAAGCATCGGGTCATATCCGACGATTTGCATGCCAAAGGCTTGCATGCGCAGTGCAACTTCACGACCGATTTTACCGAGACCAATAATAGCGAGCACCTTGCCTTCAAGTTCACGACCCATCCACTTTTTTTTATCCCAAAGCCCGCGCTTCGTTTCCGCATGTGCTTGTGGAATTAGGCGCGCAACAGAAAGAATCATACCACAGGTGTGTTCAGCAGCAGAAATTGTGTTGCCCCCAGGCGTATTCATCACAATCACGCCTTGACGAGTAGCAGCTTCAATGTCGATGTTATCAACGCCTGCGCCAGCTCTACCGATGAGTTTAAGTTTTTTACCAGCTTCAATAATATCAGCAGTAACTTTCGTTGCGCTTCGCACCAAAAGCACATCGTATTCGCCGATGATGGATTTAAGTTCGTCTTTGGAAAGTTTCAATTTTTCTGTAACAACAAATCCGTTGCGAGCAAGAAACTCGCCACAACTTTTTTCAATGTTGTCTAAAATGAGTACCTGCATGTTGTAAGTTGTTTCTGAAAATAGGTCGCAAGTATAAGGATTTTCGCGCCCTTTGTGAAATGAAGACCGTATATTTGTTGATTATATTTATCTTAAACACCAAACAATCAAAACAATGGCAAGTTTAGAGCGTCGCGTAAGTGATTTGGAAGTAGTTCTGGGAGAATTTCTGGCACAAAGTGCTTTGGCAGCTCGACGTGCCGAAGCAGAAACGCAATTCCTCAAAAGTCAGATAAAAGAATTAAAAGACGAGATGAAAGAGTTCAAAGACGAGATGAAAGAGTTCAAAGACAATGTTGACAAAGCAATTGTGGAGTTGAAGAACACAACAGAGCAGTTGAGTAAGGAGTTGAAGGAAACGACAGAGCAGTTGAGCAAAGAAATGAGCGACTCAAAAATGGAGTTGAATAAAAAGTGGGGAGATCTTGCAAATAAACTTGGAACAGTGGTCGAGGATATTGTCGCACCTAATGTACCGACGGTCGCCAAAAAGTATTTCAAGATTGAGCACATTCAACGCTCAATGATGAATCTTTACATTGAGAGTGAGACGCTGAAAAAGGGAAAAGAATTCGATTTAATTCTGGTTTCAAAAGACTATGTGTTACTCAATGAAACGAAAACCACGATTCGTCAGAACTATATGGACGAGTTCATTCAAAGCCTGCCTGAGTTCTTCGAGTTCTTTCCTGAACTCAAAGGAAAAAAGTTGATTCCAATTTTTTCCAGCATGCGATTCACATCGCAGCAACTATCATATCTAACGAAACATAAAATCTACGCAATGTCAATGGCGGGAAGCACGATGGAACTGCTGAACTTTGAAGAGATTTCCCTTGCGTAAAAAAGAAGTGCTGTAAAAATGAACAAATCAGATTTCATAGACCTCTATGCTGAGTTAGGACTGACGCAAACCGCAACCGAAGCCGAAATTAAACGCGCTTACATGGAGCGCATCAAGGAAGTACATCCTGATAAACTTCAAAACGCTTCTGAACAAGAACGCAAACGCGCTGAGCAAAAATCGCAACGCCTCAATCAAGCCAAAGAAACACTGCTGAACCCTGACAAACGATTCATCTACGACAATCTCTATCGTGAAAAACTTTCCGAAGCAGCAAATATCGCAGCAGAATATGGCTTCGATGGACGACGCTACAACGATTACGCTCAAGATATTGAGCGATTCCGCGCCGAGCGCAACGAGAAACTTAAAGCCCAATCGCGCTACCGACCGTTCATCTTCGTCATCATCGTCATCATGGGAGGACTGTCAATTCTGTGGCGACTGGTCAAGCCTGAACAACTGACTGACTTCACTCGACCCGAAGAAGTTGTAACGCTCACTGAGCCGATTTATACATTCAATGTTGGTGCTCAAGCCTTTGAGATTGCCCCGACTGAAACGATCTGCTGGGTAGCAACCGAAAACAAGCAGGTGCAAGGATTCCAAAAAGAAAATCCAACCAAGCCAGTTCAAACGATTTCGCTCACGGAGTCAGCACTTGCGATTGCAGAAAAAAACGGAATTCTGGCGATTGGTGATAAAAGCGGCGTGCTTAATCTCGTCAACCTAAACGACGAGGCAAAAAGCAAATCCGTTAAAGCCCACAGTTCTGCCATTAGCTCCGTTCAATTTAGTCCGACAACCGACGAAGTGATGACTTCAAGCTGGGATAAAACCGTTCGAGTATGGAACAAAGAGACAGGTGAGCAACTGCGAACACGGATGGGAATTGCATTTCCAATATACTCTGCCACATTTGGAGCGTCAGGGCAAAGCGTCGCCTTTACCAACGATGCGCAGGCGATGATTTGGAATTGGAAAGATGGCACAATGAAAACGCTCACGCTTCACAAACGCCGTATCTTTGCGATAGCGTCGTTCGGAGATTGGGTTGCAACAGCAGGCGAAGACCGAACCATCAAACAAATTCACTTCAAAACCAATAGCGTCCGCACAATCGACGATGCCGTTGCTGTCAAATTGGCGTATCGTCCTGACGGAAAATTGCTCGCTGCTGCAGGTCAAGACGGACGCGTGAGAATCTACAAAGCAGAAAACGGTCAAAAGTTGGAAGTCATTGATGCCCATCGCCTTAAAGCCAATGCCGTAAAATTTTCGCTTGACGGAAAGGAACTCTACACCGCTGGTGCCGACAGCACCGTCAAAGTTTGGGATTTGAGAAAATTTGATTGATTCTTTACATTCTTCACAAGAAATCTTGATTTTCTCAAACTGGAAAACCTGAAGTAACTATGGCGATTATTTCTATGCTCGTTCTGCTCGTCGTGTTCTTCTTGATGAGCCTCTCGCTTGCCAAAGAAAGTGCAGAAACCTTAGCCTCAGCCCGAACAGTTCGCACCCGAAAACTGCGTGAACGCCACTTAGTTCAACTTGTTCGATTCCCAAGAAAAATTGAAATGTGCAAAAGCCGCTATCTCGATGACGAAAACGGATTTTCACTGAACTGACGCACGTGGCGTTGTGCGGCTGCCGGGTTTAATGGCTTCAATTGCGGCAAGCTCAGGCGGAAGTCTATCCGCCTCGTAAACTTCTACGTGCATCTTCAAAAGAGAAAACTGCTCGTCGCAAAGCCGAACCGTGCCATTACTTCTATCGACAATAAATCCCACGCCGGCTACAACACCACCTGCTTCCTCAACAAGTCGCATGACTTCGCGCACCGATTTGCCCGTTGTGATGACATCTTCAACAATCAGCACGCGTTCGTTGGGGTAGATTTCAAAGCCGCGACGAAATTTCATCTCGCCTTCGGTGCGTTCCGCAAAAATAGTGCGCACATTCATTTGTCTGCCGACTTCCGTTCCAACCACAATGCCCCCCAGCGCAGGCGAGGCTACAACATCAATCTGCTTGTTCATGAAATAAGTGGCAATCGGCTTGCAGAGTTTGGTGAGATACTTTGGATATTGAAGCACTTTGGCGCATTGAAAGTAGTGCGGGCTGTGCAATCCCGAAGAAAGAATGAAATGCCCTTCAAGAAGCGCCCCTGTTTCGCGAAAGATGTTAAGCACCTGTTTATCGGTTATCATGTGAAAGCCTCAGTAAGGATTATTTGATAGGGATGTTCCCAATGCCTTTTTCGTTCATCAATGCTTCAATCTCTTCGGTTTTACGAGGCAAGGCGGCTGACATAACGCGCGCGCCATTCTCCGTAACCAGCACCATATCTTCAAGGCGCACGCCGATATTCCACCACTTGCGCTCGCACGGCGAGCCTTCGGCGATGTAAATGCCGGGTTCAACGGTAAAGACCTGCCCGGCTTGCAAAATCGCCATGTTTGGGTCATGCACATCAAGCCCGACGCTGTGCGATGTGCCGTGCATGAAGTATCGGCGATAGTCCGATTTATCTTGAATCAAGCCGAGTTTGAGCAAGCCTTCGGCAATCACTTCGACGGCTTTTTGATGCGGTGCACGAAAAGAGTTGCCCGGTTTGCATTGTGCAATCGCGCTGTCTTGTGCGGCAAGCACAAGGTCGTAGATAAGTTTTTGTTCAGGCGAGAATTTTCCGTTGACAGGAATCGTGCGGGTTACATCGGTCGCATAACCGTGATATTCGCCGCCCATGTCCATCAAGACAAGTTCGCCGTCGAGCATTTTCTTGCGTGTGGTGTTATAGTGAAGAATCACGCTGTTTTCGCCTGCGCCGACAATGCTCGGATAAGCCGTGTATTCGCACCCCTTTTTCTTGAACACATATTCAGCAACAGCGGCAAGTTCATATTCATACATATTCGGCTCGCATGACTTGATGGCTTCCAAATGCGCGGCAACGGTGGCGTCTGTCGCTTTCTGAATCATTTCAATTTCAATCGGGTGTTTGACTTGTCGAAGTTGTCCGAGCAGAGGCGAGGCGTTTTGAATTATCAGCGACTTATCTTTCCGTAGTTCTTCATCAATCGTTTTAACGAGGCGCGCCAAGTCGCCGTCAGAGTCTGCATAATCCTTTGCTGGATACGAAAGGAAGACGCGCTTGATGTTAGCGCGATATGTTTTCAAAAGCGTTTCAAAAAGATATGGACGAAGCGAATCAATAACCATTGCTGCGTTCAAGCCCAGTTTCTGCATTGCGCCTTCTGGACCCAAACGCCGTCCTGTCCAAGTTTCCATCAGCGCATTGCGAGGCTGAACGAACATGAGTTCAGTTGTGGCGGTGTTGCGAAATGGCATCTGGAATTTGGAGAGAATGAGCGCGGCATTAGGCTCTTCATAAAGCCCTGTAAGGTAAAGCAGTGAGTTCGATTGTCGGAAGAGAAAGTCGACATCATTGTTGCGCACTTTCAAATCGTTTGCAAAGAAAATCGCAATCGAGCTATCAGGAAGCATTGAGAGCAGTCGCTCGCGATTTTGTTTATGAAACGAAGGAGGCGGACGGTCGGGGTCATATGGGCTTTCAGGTGGAAGGTCGATATTGGGCATCACGCGCTGCGCAACGGCGCAAAGCGAAGTGAGCGAAAAAAGGAACAAGCAAATAAGCGATTTCATCAGAAATTGGTGATTGGTTTAGCGTCGAAGAAGAAACCTACATAGAGCATTGAGTTCTCTGACACATCAGACAAAGCATGTTCGAATTTTCAAGGCTTCTTTGAGCAGGAGAAGATATTGATGATGCGGAATTTCGATGGCCCCGAATCGCGCGACATTATCGTTGATAAATTGCGAATCGAGCAGAGCGAAGTTGCGTGCTTTGAGTCGTTCAACGAGGTGATAGAGTGCGACTTTTGACGCGTTGGAAACGCGATAAAACATTGATTCGCCGAAAAACGCGCCGCCCATCGAGACACCATAAAGCCCCCCAACCAGTTCGCCGTTTTGGTAAGATTCAACGCTGTGTGCGTAGCCCATATCGTGTAGTTCGCAATAAACTTCAATCATTTCTTCGGAAATCCAAGTGCCGCGCGCGTCGCCGCGCTCGGTGGCGCAGTTGCGCATAACAGCTTCAAAGTTTTCGTTAATGCGAATCTCGAACAAATTTTTCTTGATGATTTGCCGCAAAGAACGCGGCACGTGAAAACCATCGAGTGGAATAATCGCCCGCATTTTGGGCAAATACCATTGCACTTCACCGGTGTCGGAATCCGCCATCGGAAAAATGCCAGTGCTGTATCCGTAAATCAGCAAATCTGCGGAAAGGGTTTGAGGTCGTCGTTTCAAGGCAGTCAAGTGTTAAAAGTTAAGTAAAAATTCTGAACGAAAAGTCTTATTCCTTCGCGACCGCTATCACCCCTTTGAGGGCGGTTTCGGCAGGTTCGGGTTCAGGCTCGCCGGGCAATCGGCGACGTAAGAGTTCATAGACTTTAATCGGCTCGGTTTTGCCTTGAACAGTAATTTCGGCAAGCCATCGGCACAAACATTTTTCTTTGACGATTTCGTAAGTAAACTGCGAAATCATGATGTAAGTGCCGAAAGCCTTGTTGGCAGCTTCAAGTCGCGCGGCAAGGTTCATACCATCGCCCATCGCAGTGTAGGCAAATCGTCCTTGCGAACCCATATTGCCGACAATCACCGACGCCGTGTTAATGCCCATGCGGGAGTAAATTTCGTGTCCATACTTCGCCTTCCAAATTGGGCGCATCTCTTTGAGTTTTTCCTGCATCTCAATTGCCGCATAACAGGCTTTGAGCGCGTGGTCTTCGACAGGAAGTGGCGCATTCCAAAATGCCACAACGGCGTCGCCGATGTATTTGTCGAGCGTGCCGCCATATTTGAAGACAATATCCGTCATTGCGCCGAGGTACTCGTTCATCAATTCGGTCAGTCGTTCAGGCTCGTCCTTAAAACTTTCAGAAATGTTCGTAAAGCCTTTAACATCGCTGAAAAACATCGTCAGTTCGCGACGCTCACCTCCGAGTTTGAACATATCAGGATTTTGAATCATTTGCTCGACGAGAACAGGGGGCACATAGGTGTTGAAGAAACCTTTAATCATCTTCTTTTGGCGCGACTCGGTAAAGTATTGATAGAGGATACTGCCGCCGTAAGCAAAGATTATCGCAATTGCAAAAGGAACAACAGCAATAAGCGTATGGTCGGCGATGAACACGTGCTGCGCATATTGATTGAGCACAGCGAAGATGGCAATGCTGAGGGAAATAGCGGCGATTTCCGTCGTGAACTCTTGCATTGAATTTCCTTTTTTGAGCAAATACGCAATCAAACTGCCAATGCCCAAAAGCGACATGACGATGACAAGTTTCGTGAGTGCAGAGCGCGAAAGAAGGTAGTCAATGGGTGAAACATCCCCAATGTAGAGAATCAAAACGAGCACGCTTAAAAGCACCGCGATTGCCGCAAGGCTCGTAAGTACAAGCAAGAACGTTTGGTTTTGAAATTTGATGCGCTTGAGAGAAACCGACGCGCCGAAGACAAGAAAACTGACCAAAAGCATCAACCCAAAAATCAAAGTGGCATCGGCGCGCTTGATGAAGTTGCCGTCAATGAAATTTTGCGTAGCGATGGCGTGCGCTTCAACGCCATACATTTTGTTCTGGTCAGGGCGTCCATCCGTCCACATCGACATTGGAAAATCGTCTTTGGCTTCGGGGAACATCGGTCCGACGATACAAATTTTACCTCTCACAAGATCTTGAATGCCAGCAAGCGGATCTTCAAAGACATCAATCGACCACAAGTCGCGCAGTTCTTCCATTGCCATGAGTTGTTTGCGCAAGTTCTCGTTTTGCGCAACCGTTGCAGAATCGATTTTAAGTTTTTCATAAATGCCGTTGTCGCGCAGTGCTGCGTAAAACAGTTCTTCTTCAGCCTTTGTCATAAATTCGGCATCGTCGAGAATGTTGTCGGCAGAAATTTCTAAAAACGAGTGGCTTGGTCCGTAAGGATTGAGCAAAACAGATTCGCCGTCGTAAGCCGGAATTTTCTTGCCTGCAAATGTAAAGTACTTTCCATCAAAACTGATGGTGTCGTTAGTTTCAGTATAAAGTTTGAGAATAGCGTAAGCGAGAGAGAGAAAGGGTTTGCCCAGCACGTCAGCACTGACAGGATGGTAGCGCCGCAGAACGCCGTCATTATCCTGACGGACATTCACATTGCCAACGATTGCGCCGGGCGTGCCGTCAAAAATGGTCAGATAATTAGCTTTATCGACTGACTGGTATTCAACCTTTGAGGCTTCGGTGTAGTCAGTTGGCTCTCTGCCTGCAACGACCACATTTTTACACTCATTGGCCGCCTTGCGAAATTCTTCGTCGCCACCTGAGCGATCGATGTCGTCAAAGACGAAGTCGAACGCAACAACTTTTGCACCTGCGCGCGTAAGGTTACGAATAATTCGCGCATGGTAGTCACGAGGCCACGGAAAAGGCTTAATGACTTTTTGCGCTTGGTCGTTGACCGGAATGAGCACCACCTGCGCTCTCTGTTTGAATGTCGTATCTATTGGGCGTGCATTGAAGCGAATATCGAGGGCTTTAAGTTCGAGATTTTCAAGGACCGTGAAGCGTGAGAGCAAAAATGCGAACACAACGATAATCGGTGCAACCAGAAAAGCCGTAAACCAAGCGCTTGAAGCAATGCGCGTCTTGAAAAATTCCGCAGCGGGTTTCCACATAGTCGCCAGACGGGTTTTGAACGGTTACGAAGAACGGTTACAAGTGTAGATGAAATTTAGAAAAATCTTTTTCAAAAGTTGCATCACTTATGCCCCACGCAACGGAAACTTAAATTGCACGATTTGGCGCACTACCGTATTTTCGAGGCACTCTGAAAAATGAACTTCTCTGAAACAAATCTGTTTTTGCGTCCAATGCCGCAAGAGCTCACAAGAAACCCAGAAGCCACAATCGAGTTTCTCAAGAGCGTTTATCCATTCAGCGAGCTCAGTGAGTCGGAAGCAGCAGTTGTGGCAAACATCTTGATACCATTTGAATACAAGACGAGCGAAATCGTCTTTTCAGCAGGCGACCCAAGCGGCTGTGCGTTTATTGTGCAAAGCGGACGATTGGCATTTGAAAAAAAAGGATACATCACAGGCTACTATCACTCGGGCGATGTGCTGGGAGAGCGTCGACTAATTGACGGCATGCCACGCACTGCGACCGTGTGGGCGGAAGAGCCAAGCATTCTGCATAGAATCACAAACAAGGATTTGGAAAATCCCGCGCTTGTGCCGCAAGAAATATGCTTGAAAGTCTATAAGCTTCTCTCGCGCTTAGCAAGCTCGAGCGAACACGAAGAGCATCGGCTTTACAGCGAAATGGATGTGCTTTTAGTGCAAGATGGCGGCTGTGCACCAGGCTACAACTCCGTAACCGCCTACATTACGGAGTATTTGGAATCGGCAGGTCGGCGTGTGTTTGTGGCGGCGCAAGGCTTTAAGTCGCTTGTCAGCGGTAAGCGCGACGACTTTCGCTGTCTCGTCTATAGTTTCGCCCTTTATCGGCAAATTGAGCACATTCACGGTGTCATTTTTGCACCACCGCTGCGCGAAGCGCGTGGTGCTGATTTCAGAACCGAGCGCTACAAAGAGTTCAAACTGCTTGAAAATCAAAAACGCGCCGCCGAAAATATCATAAATAGAAAAATAAAAGTTCTTGTTGGAATCGGCGGAAATGGAACGCTGGCTGGCATTAAAGAACTGGCAAAACTGCTCCCCAAACACATTCAAGTATTCTTTATTCCTGTAACAATTGATAGCGATGTTTCTGGAACGGAGTGTATTGGTCAGCATACAGGCGTAGAAGTTGGCGCAGAAAAAATTCGATGCTACATGGCTGACGCACGCACGCATAATCGGTGCTACATCATTGAAATGATGGGGGCTTCGAGCGGATTTCACGCACTTCATTCCTGTTTAGGTGCAGGGGCACATTTGGCAGTCTTGGCGTCAACGAACTACGCGCCTGCCGATATTGCAAAAGCCTTGAAGAATCGCTCCTCGACGGTGATTGTCGTTGCCGAAGGTTACAAAGCCAAAGAGCGAAAAGAAAAAGGAATTACGCTCAATGCAGCGGAATATCTTTACGAAGAGCTCAAAGCGGCGGGGTTAGAAACTAAACAACGTGTGATTTGTGAAGCCTTTTCGCGCGATGTGCGCGGCGCACGTCCGAACAACATGGACATGACGCTCGCGCAACGCATGGCACGAAAGCTCACCGAACTCGTTTTGGAAGGAAAAACGCACATGATGCCGGCTGTGCTCTCAGGAAAAGAATATGCGATTCCGTTCAGCGAAATTCAGACCGATAACACGGTCGATCGAGAACTTGCACTCTTAGCCAATCGATTGAGCATTTGAAACTAGAAATTACTGTTGCGTGTAGCAAGCCGAGATAAAATGCTCTCCTGCTTCTGCCTTAGAGCGTTGGTCGAGCAAATAAAAATTGCGCGCCCCAAGTGAATGAGAGACTCGCGCCGCAATCGCCCACGCGCCCAAACCTGACCCCAGACTATTCCCATACATAATCGCCATGCGCATGAGCGCATTGTAATCATGTTCGCGCATTCCCGCCATAAATTCTTCCACAAGTTGCGTGTTATCTTTTGAAAGATGAAAGTTGTTCACGGCAACGACAAGCGCGTTTTTAGAAGTTAAAATTTCAGAAAGTGCAGCGGCGGCTTCGTTGCAAAGGTCAATCGTTTGGTGGCCAATCAGAAGCGGAACAATGCGAAGCGAATGATGTTTGCCAATCGTGCGCTGTAAGAGCGGAAGTTGAACCTCAATCGAAGAGCCTTTCGGCAATCCTAATTCGCAAATGAAAAAGTCATCGTCTTCATCGCAAAGTTCGTTGCGCACGTAGTCGCTCAGTTCAATCTCGCCGAGCGGTGTGCCGAAGTAGCCATAGCCTGAAATCATCAAGCGGTCGTAAGTATCAACAGTAGGGGCAATGAAAACCACCAATTCATATCGCGCCGATTCAATATGGCGATAGCTTTCAGCCAAAGTTGGCAAGACATGCGAGTAGTTTCCATACGGCACGAGAAGAGTTCTCACGTAGGGAATCAAGGGCTTTCCAGGCGTGGCATTGGCATCGGAAAGAGCCGCGTCAATTTGGGCTTGCAATGTGAGCGGGTCGGCAGGATATAAACTGCCTGCAAACATCGGAGGGCGAACAGTACGATTCGGTGGCAAGTGAGACATAGCAACAGGCATAGTAGATTCAAGTGCTGAATAAGCAGGCATATACTTAAAAAGTGAAATTGGAAGTGTAAAGACTCAAAATGTAAAATGTTAAGATGCAAAAAGTGATTAAACAACCTATTTGCGGCTGCGTCGGCGCTTTGGCACAGCAGGACGTTCTGGTTTGACTGAGTCCGATTTGGCTTTCCGACCACGCCGCCTCGAAGAAGGCTCGTCAGGATTCGTATCATCAGTCGGAAAAACTTCGCCCCTCGATGAATAAATCTCAATCACATTCCCATCTGGGTCTTGCAGAAAAAACGTGCGCCCGTCCCGACGATTGACAGGCGAAGTGAGCAAATGAACACGCATCTCTTTGAGGTAAGCATGAGCAGCATCGACCTCTTCATCGGCGGCAAGGCGAAGCCCGAAGTGGTCTACATGAAAATCGCGTTCGCTTTGCGCAGGCGTTTCAGCCTTAACAAGCACAAGTGAATCGCCCTCGGCAACAAGATAGGTTTTATTGATTCCGAGACGATGATGAAGTTTGAAGCCAAGAATTTTCGTGTAGAACTCCTCCGACTTGCGCAAGTCATTGACGCGCAAGGTGATTTGGCTAATGCCCGTAAGTTTGAGCATGCTGAACGGATGTTAGGTTTTAGATTTGCGCCCCTCGCGAGAGTCACGATAATCAAAAGTGTATTTCTTCTCTGCAAATTCTTCAATCGCCGTTATGGTCGGCTTGGGCATTTTTTCAAAACGCACACTGATGCTAACTTGCTCTGGGAAAACACGGTCAGCTTCAGCTTCGTTTGTAGGATTGCGCGTCTTCATCTTGAAGGGTGCAAGTTTTTCCTCCAACTCGGAGCGCAGCTGCTCGTTGATTTCTTTTGCACGGCGCGACATGGCAACCGTAATCTCATAGATGTTTGACGATTGATGTTTAATCTTCTCGAAATCAACAGGCTTAATCGGCATGTGGATTGTAGGTTAAGAGTTAAGAAAACGCTGAATAATCTGCTTAATCTCAAGAATCGCGCGCGCCAAATCATCATTGACCACACAGAAGTCGAACTGGTCGGCGAGCGAGAGTTCATAATCGGCGCGTGCCAAACGCATCAACACTTTATCGTACGATTCCGTTTTACGCTTCATTAAACGCTCTTTGAGCACTTCAAGGCTTGGGGGCTTAATAAACAACAACAACGAGCGGTTGCCATACCGTTTCTTGACATTCAACGCACCGTCCACATCTAAATCCAGCAGCAAATGATAACCTTGGTTCAAAACCTTTTCGGTTTCGGATTTTAGCGTGCCGTAGTAATTATCAAAGTGTTTAGAGTATTCAATAAAGCCTTGTCGAGCAATTTCTTGTTCAAAAGCCTCACGGGTCAGAAAGAAATACTCTCGTCCATCTTCTTCGCCGTCTCGCTTTGCGCGCGTGGTGGCGGAAACGGAAAATTTGAGCGTCGGAATGTCGGCTAAAATCGCTTTGGCAATCGTCGATTTTCCGGTTCCTGACGGCGCAGTAAAGACGACAAGCTTGCCTTGCATATTCAGTTAAAAATGAGTGCTCAAACTTTCAGCACAAAAACTTACTCGATATTTTGAACTTGCTCACGAATTTTCTCCAGCTCCTCTTTGATAAACACGCTCTTTTGAGAAATTTCTGCATTCTGGGATTTAGACGCAATTGTATTTGCTTCACGACTTTGCTCCTGCAAAAGGAAGTTCAACTTGCGCCCCGCAGGTTCACCTGAATCTAATGCTTCCAAGAAAAACTTGTTATGACTTCTGAACCGGACGCACTCTTCGGTGATGTCCATCTTATCCGTCAGCAAAAGAATTTCCATCTCTAAACGCTCTTTGGCGATGAATTCATCGCCCAAAAGGTCGCGCACTTTTTGTCGCAGTTTTTCTTTCGTAGCAGAAAGAGAGTCGCGCGAAATGGCCTCAATGTGATCGAGAACTTCATTGATGGCAGCAATGCGCGCCTTGAAATCAAGTCTCAGTTGTTCGCCTTCCTTGCGGCGCATCTCGCGTAGCGACAGAATTGCCGCTTGAAGAGCCTGACTGATAACTTTCCATTCCCGATCCAGTTCTTGGCGCTCGTCAGTTGAGGCTTCAAAAATTTCCGAAAACTTCAACAGATGCTCAAGTCGAATTGGCTCATCAATACCTGAAATGGCTTTCAGTTCGGAAAGGAGAGCGATGTATGCTCTGACAGTGTCGGGCTTAATTTTAATCGGAATCTCCGACTGATTTTCGCGCTCCAACTGAACAACGGCGGAAATTTTGCCGCGCTGCAGAGATTTTCTAATTAACTCTCGTGCCTCCAGCTCAAAAACGCTGAACTGGCGAGGCAGTTTGACGGAAATTTCAATGAAGCGACTATTCACGGAACGAATTTCCGCCGTCGCATGAAGCCCGAACTCGGCATACTCGCCGCTTCCGAAGCCCGTCATGCTTTCAATCATTTTCAAGAAAGTTCAAGTTGTAAGATATTAATATACGACACTGTAACAAATGTAACTTACCTTTGTGGCTGATTTGGATAACTTTGCATGCAACGCCATAAGCAAACAGACAGGAACAGACGTGAAACGACTTTGCATCATTTTCCTGATACTTTCATCTTTGAACAGTCCTGCTCAACCAATTGACGAGCGAGATTTTGTCAGTTGGACATCGACCATGATAACCTTGCGCTTTGGCAACTCTCCTTACACCGTGCAAACGTTTGCACAAACACGCTTCACTCAAAATGCGACGCAATTTCAAACAACCGTCTTCAGCATCTGGGGGTTATATCGTATCATGCCTTCAACATCTATTGGAGTTGGCTACACGATTCTTACGCCGATAAACAGTCGCCTCTTGGACATTGCCGCCCTTCAACTTTGGCACGACAGGCGTCTGTTCGATGTGCCATTCAGCCTTCGCTTTCGAGCTGAAAATCTTACTTGGCGTTCACCTGATGACTTCTTTGTTGAAATCATTTCCGCATTGCGCTTCCGACTCCGTCCTGAACTCGTGATTCCGATTTGGGAAAATTATGGACTGCTGCTGAACAATGAAATTTTCTTGGGACTGAGCGAGCCAATTTTCAATCAAAACCGTTTCCACATTGGAATTCGCTATCGAGAACAAGGACTCATCATTGACGCACTGTATCAACATCGTTTCATCAATCGCATTGTCGGATTGCCCGACCGCATTGAGCACACGTTGCTTCTCAATTTCTTTTACACTATCACGCTTTGAACATCGAGCAAGTTTGATTTTGGAAATCATTTCTTAACTTCTTTTCAAAATCCTTAACGAGAGAAACTCCAACAAGAAAAGTAAAATGTCAGACGTAAAACATTACGAAGTCGTTATCATTGGCTCAGGACCAGCAGGACTTACGGCAGCAATTTACGCCTCGAGAGCCAACTTAAATCCATTGGTCATAGAAGGGGTTCAGCCTGGCGGACAACTGACTATCACGACCGAAGTTGAAAACTTTCCCGGCTTTGCGCACGGAATTTTAGGACCAAAGTTAATGGACGAGATGCGCGAACAAGCCAAACGCTTTGGAACACAGTATCTTTACGGAAGCGTAACCGCCGTTGATTTATCACAACGACCATTCAAAGTAACAGTTGATGAAAAGAACATCGTGATGGCTGAAACATTGATTATTGCCACAGGTGCTAGTGCACGATGGCTTGGTTTGGAGTCAGAAAAAAAGTATATGGGCTACGGCGTTTCGGCATGTGCTACTTGCGACGGCTTCTTTTACAAAGGCAAAGAGGTGGTCGTGGTGGGCGGCGGCGACAGCGCAATGGAAGAGGCAAACTTCCTGACCAAGTATGCAACAAGCGTAACCATTCTCCACCGCCGAGAAACATTTCGCGCATCAAAAATCATGCTCGAGCGCGCCAAGGCGAATCCCAAAATTAAGTTTGTTACGAATGTTGTAGTAGACGACATCTTGGGCGACGGCAAGGTTGTAACAGGCGTTCGCATCAAGAATACAAAGACGAACGAAGTATCGGAAATAAACTGCGATGGCGTGTTTATTGCGATTGGGCACAGTCCAAACTCTGCTTTGTTCAAAGGGCAACTTGAACTTGACGATAATGGCTACATCATCACCAAAAAAAGCTCGACAGAAACAAGCATGCCTGGCGTGTTTGCATGCGGCGATATTCAAGACAGTATCTACCGACAAGCCGTTACTGCCGCAGGAACAGGATGCATGGCAGCAATCGACGCAGAACGCTTTTTGGAACAGCAGAAAAGCTTCAGGCGAGCAGAGACAGCAGTGCCACACTAAATGGCACAATCACAAATGTGCATGACGTTTGTTTTTTTAGAGACCAATCTTGTATATTAGGAACGGTAAAACGTCTCTCATCCAATGCTCCAAGTTCAAGATGCAAGCACACGATGAGACTGGATGATATGATTGGTGTGGAGTTGATGAACTCCAGACTATGATAATACGGCAAGATGTTTGCTAACAAAATACTCACAAGTTCAAACCATCTCACGCTTGAAAAATCGTTATTCCACAAAGGTTACTCTGCTGCTTGTATTTACTTTGGTGCCATTCTCAGCGCGAGCACAAGACATCTACTCAAATCTACCACTTCCAACCGATAGCCTATTTTTATCGGATAGGCAATACATCACAGACCTGTTGCGCAAAGAGCGTTACCTCAACTTACTTGCGATGAACATTGAGCTTATGACCAACGAGGCAAAACGGTTTCCTATCCAATACAAATTCACCGCGCAGGAAGAACTGACAATTTTGGAAGATATCGACAAGAAACTCAAACAGACCATTGATTTTGATAGTCTCGAGAAAGCCTACGCCCTAATCCAAAGGCAGTTGGACTCCAGCAGAAAAGCATTTGAACAACTCGAACGAGCAATGCCAAAAAAAAGCAAGGAAGAACTGGAGCGAGACCCGATTGCCAAAGCAAATGAACAGCGGCTCAGGCTCGCCGCCGAAGAAGTAAAAGCGCTTGAAGAGCTCTCGACCGAAACAAGAAAACTCCTCGACAATCTGCGCAAAAACCGCGAAAAGATGCGCGAAAACATGGAGCGATACATGTTCGAGGGGAAAAAACGGCTAGTGCTTCTCCTGCGAGATTACTCTCGTCTCAACATCCAAGATTTTGGCTATCAAGGAAATGCGAAATCTTTCTACAACTTTGCAAACAAATACGAATATGA
Organism: uncultured Chlorobiales bacterium; assembly: GCA_938003965.1. Taxonomy (GTDB): domain Bacteria; phylum Bacteroidota; class Chlorobiia; order Chlorobiales; family Thermochlorobacteraceae; genus JANWWM01. The sequence continues at coordinate 11,241 of CALKXI010000026.1, read as the reverse complement.
ACGCTTTGTTCAGTTTGCACGCTTCTACGCAATTTGCAACGAATACAAGGCAATGAGAAAAGCCTTGCTCAGCGTTCTTGACGATGAATTCAAAAAGCGTCTATACCGCCTCGAGCTGTCTTCTGCAATGCAAGTCTATAACCGAAAAGATTATGGAACGGCGCTGTTGTATCTGAACGACTTGTATGAAGCCTACAAAGATGAATATGGGGAAATTGAAGATTTGATATACTACCGCGCCGAAGCCAACTTCGGGCTTGGCTATTACAGTCAAGCAAGAAAGTTGTATGAAGAACTTTATGCAAAGTATTCTTCTCCTGAATACGCCGAGATGGATTACTTCGACAAAACCGAAGATGAGATTAAAAAACTGGAAGCAAGTGTGAGCGCACAGAAAGACTCAATGAATGCTATCAAGCGACAGTATCAATCTCTGATGACAGCGGCAAAAGCAAAATCAAACGTCGAGCAAGCTGACTACCCCATACGCCAAATCAGCAAGCAAATGCAAATTATTGACGAAGAAATTGAAAAGATTGACAAAGAACTGTTAAAAATTAGACGCAAATACGCGCAAGCAGTGTCGGAACGACAAAAGAATCCGAAATTGGCAAACATAAAGGTTTCAAAAAGTGCACCATACCGAGCGCAAGCAATGTATCGCATTCTCTTCATGAGTTATGCATACAACGATACAAAGCAGTTTCAAGCCGATCTAGAACGATTTAAGCATTACCTCAAGAAGAACAATGTTTATAGCGACAAGATTCGAGTGCTGGCCGCAACCGTAGATTATCGAAATAAGCAATACGAAAGTGCAATCAACTGGGCAAGAGAAGTTCCCGAAGACTCCCCAATGCGCAGTGAAGCCGATTACATCAAAGGACTTGCGTATCTAGAAATGCAAAATTTTGACCAAAGTGCAGATGCCTTTGGGAAAATCGTCTCTCGAGGTCAAGGGCTGTTTGAAAAACAAACCTACATCCAAAATGCTGCATACCTTCAGCTTGGGAACATCGCCTATACCAGAGCCAATCGATTAATGCAAGAGGCAAGGAAAATTCTAAGTGACGATAGCGAAAAGCGACAACGAGCCGACTCCACACTGCGAGCGGAATTCAAACGCTATGTCCGCTCTAAACAAGCCACAATTTACGACCGACAGTTGGCAAGAATTTTAGACCAAATCGTTGCTCAGGACACTGTAATAGAAAGGATTTCCAACCAGTTAGGTTCAGAACTTTTAGAACTTGCGATTTCAGAACGAGATTTTCAACGACTCACATATGAACTTGAAAGCAAAGGCTCTGAGATTGATAAAGCCGAAAAAGATTTGTTGAAAATCCAAAGTGAAATTGAATCAATTCAGAAAGAAGGGCGAATGACGTCAGAGCGCATTGGACGAATAAAAGAATTCCTCACAAGGCTACGAAGTCAAACGATGCAAGCCCGCTTTCACCTCTACAAAAAATTGGCTCAACTTGAATATGCAAAAGCTGAAGAACTGTTTGAAAAAGTTGATAGGGGATATGTTGGCAAAGACATTGCACGTGTCGGAACGCTTTGGGCGAAGTTCAGACAGAATCGACAGAGAGAGGTTGAAAAAGACATTGAAGAATATGCAAAGAACTTTCGCGTATCCGATAACCTTTATGAGGTAATGTTCTTGTCAGGGTATATGAAACATATCAAAGACCCAACTGACGCCGATATGATTATGAAAGAATATGATTTCGTCTACAACGGAATGATGGCATTTGATTTTGCGGACAAGTTTTTAGAACAAAGAAGCATTTTAAGACAACAAAAGACGCTGACGGAATCGGTCATTACCACTTCAAATAATCCAACCGAAGTGCAGCTTGGTGCAAGGTTGAGCGCACTTCAAGAAAGTGTTTTGAAACTTTTAGTATTAGACCGAGCTGCAATTACAAAGAGTCAAAAGTCGCTTCTTCCTGACGACAGGAAGACATTGATGCGAAATCGCCTTGAAGAGATTAAGCAAGTCAGGGCGTCAATACCTGCAACATTCAGAAAACTTGCATCTGCTGCTGAAAAGACTGAAAGTGCCGTTGATAAGTTGCTCAAAATGAGCATCCAAACCCTTTCCGAAGAACAGCATCTTTTCACCAAACATGCACCGACATTGATTGCAGGCGAAAAAGCAGATTACCAACGCGACATTGAGTTTTACAAGAAAGTCGCGCGCCAAGAGTTCTTGAACGCTGAGCAGCTGGCAGAAGCGATGCAAACCGCTGTAACTGAAAACGATCCTCGCAAGAAACTGCTCAACGCGTTCTATGCTGATAATGCGAATCTTCAGAAAAACCAAAGCAATACCGTCGAGACGATTTTGGCTCAACGAGAATTTTTCGGAACGCGCATTATTGAACGCTCTGGAATTTCTGCCCAGTATGCACTCACCAGCCTGATGTATAACGAAATTCAGAAAAGCAGAACGCAAATTGCCAATTATGAACGCATCGTGGGCTCGTTTAGAAATGCTGTCAAGCGAAAAATTGGACAATTGGAATTTTACTTGAGGCAGATTGACTTGGAATCAACAGGAGATACAAAAGTCCCGATTACACGTGCCGACCTTCTCCAAAAAGAATTTGACTCGAACATTCAGGATTTCAGAAAAGCATTTTTCATTGGCACAGACTACCTAAAATTTTCAAACATAAGAGAACGAAAAAATATGCAAGTGCCGTGAAAAGTGTATATTCGCTCACACAAATTTGACCAACAAGTCAACCGAAAGACAAAATTGGAAAAAAGTTTATCACAAGTGTAGTTTAATCAATCTAACAAGCAAAACAATCAATCGGAGGTCATCACAATGAAAGGAAATAATAAACTCTTTCTGTGGGCAGTTATTATCGCATCGGTTATCATTTCGTATGCAATTTACTTTTTCGTCTTTGGACCGGCTCCAAAAGGAACGCTCTTGCACAACTTTTATGAAGGCGGTCCCATTGTCGGAACACTGATGGCATCTATGATGGTCCTGATTGTGGTGGTTACCGAGCGTGTGATTTCATACAACAAAGCGCGCGGGAAAGGAAAGTTTGACAAGTTAATGCAAGAAATAAAGAAATACTTAGAAAAAGGAGCAATCAACGAAGCCTTGCAAGAATGTGAAAAGCATGGAAGCGCAATTGCTTCATCAATTGCCAGCGGACTCGAGCGTTATCGCTCGCTCGATGAAGTTGAGCCTCGGTTCAATGCTAAAATTCAGGAAGTTCAAAAAGCAATTGACGAAGCAGCAAACTTTGAGTCAGCCCAGTTTGAAACTAATTTGACACCGATTAAAACGATCGCAACTATCGCAACGCTTATCGGACTGTTGGGAACGACGGTAGGTATGATTCGCGCGTTTGCGGCAATTTCCAGCGCAGGCGGAACGCCAGACCCGACTGCACTTTCAGGCGCAATTTCCGAAGCCCTCTACAACACAGCTGGTGGTCTCTTTACGGCTATTTTAGGAACCACGATGTACAACTACTTCAAGGCGGAAATTGACAACTTCACCTATTTTATTGATGAAGCAGCCTTTGAAGTAATTCAAACTCTCACGATTGCTCGCAGAAACTTGATTTCCGAGCGTGAACGGGCTCAATAAACCTGCGTATTGATTGAAATCGAACAAAAGGGAGCGCAAACATCACGTTCCCTTCTTTGTAATTTCTTACTCAAAACATCGAAGGCACATGAACTTTTTCGGATTCTTCATGCATGGAGGGGAAGAGGTGATTGACCTCGCGCCGCTGGTAGATATCGCCTTCTTACTTCTGACCTTTTTCATGATGACTACGACCTTCGCACCACAGGAAACCTTGAAGGTTGAAACGCCAAAGTCATCATCATCTCTTTTAGAACCGGTCAAGCAATACATCATTGTTACGGTTGGCGACAGCACGAAAGAAAATCGCATTCGTGTTTACATGGATGAAGTGAATACACGTATTGCTGCGCTTTCAAATAAGTACGGTGAAGCCGCCGCCCGCAGCACTGAAGGAGTAGAAGTTGGGAAAATAGAGAACATAAACGACCCTGCCGAGGTGGGAAAGGTAATGGCAGATTTGAAAGAAGTATTGTTGCTAGCGCGTGCTGCTGACCCCAAACAAACCATCGTCTTAAAAGCTGATAAGCTTGTCAAATTCAGCATCATTTACAAAATCATGACGATGATGAAAGAAGTGCGCTTCGAGCAAGTGCAAATGGTAACAGTAATGGAAAAGTAGAAAAGCAAATTATCAGAAAAACTTTAAGACCCATGAAAAAAAGCTTAGAGGATAAAGGGCGCCGCGTCAAACACGAAATGAGGGAAGGAAAGACAAACGCGCAAGCCCGAAAAATCAAAAAATACAACGAAAAAAGCGATGAAACTTCCCACGTCGACCTTGCCCCTATGGTAGACATTGCGCTTTTGCTTTTGATGTTCTTTATGGTAACGACATCGTTCAATAAGCCGAACGTGTTTTTAATGGGGTTACCAAAGGAGAGTGCAAACTCGAAGCCAGTACCTGTCAATCCCAACTTTGTGATGACCGTTCAGATTGCAAAGAGTGGAAATGTCTACATTCACCGTGGATTGGAAGGTCCGAACAACCTTCCAAAGCGCATACCGCTAGACCAAATCGAAAAGCAAGTGCAACAAATTCGCGAACAGGTCTTGAACGATCCAGAAAATAAAACGAAATCAGAAGTCGTTACAGTGGTGAAAATTCACAAAGAAAGTTTGTATGAATCAATGATTGAAGCTTTGGATGAGGTGTATCGAGGTGGCGTGCAAAAGTGGGCGACGACAGAAATGAAGCCTGAAGAAATGGCAAAAATTGATGAGTTGGATAAAGGTGCTGGTGGTGCACAATCCCAATAAAATCGGAGGATAATCACAATGAAGGCTCGTTCAAGAGAACTCGGTGCTCAAGTTGAAATGCGATGGTATGCACAAGAACCATTCGCATACAAAGTTCGCAAAGAGATGCAAAAGCGTCTCTTGATTGGACAGACAATCGCAGTTTCGTTCTTTGTGCTTCTACTTGTGATCTATTTCATCAAAGAATCTATTTATGGAACAGTAGAGGTAGAGGTAAAGAAGAAGAAATTGGTCGTTCTGGAAGCACAAAACATCGAGCCACCACCGCCACCTGATGTTAGGCAACAAGAAGTGGTAACCGATGCAGGAGAAGGTGGGTCAGAAGCAGCGCTTGCATCTAGCGCAGAGGCGCGCGGCGAAGCATCTGCCGAAGCGGCTGCTGCAGTTGAAAGTGCGCTCGGAGCAGCATTAGAAGGGCTGTTTAGTCAAGCAGAAGGATTACCGACCCCAACCGCAGGCGCAACTGGCACAGGAGAAGGATTGCTTGGCAGTGTGGGGGCTGGCGGTGGGCTCACTGGGCTCTCTGGCACAGGATTCGGCGGAATCGGCGGGCTTGGCGGCGGCGAAGTAGGATTTGGTGCTGGCGGCGGCATAGGAATCGGTAGCGCTGGACGTGGAACAGGACTCGGCGGTGGCAGCGGACGCGGAACCGGAATCGGGGGACGTGGTCTGCGCCTTGCCGTACGTGCGCAAAACTTAAAAACACAAACAGGTCTACGACCGGCTGCTGAAATCCAAAAAATTGTCGACAAAAACCAAGGAGCAATCGAAGAATGCTACGCTGCAGCTCGTAGCAGTACAGACGCAAAGGGCAAAATGACGGTTCGCATTATCATCGCCCCCGATGGTGCAGTTACAAATGCGCAAATTGCGAACTCAACTATTCGAAATGAAAGCCTTAACCGATGTATTATTGCTAAGATGAAACGAATGAGGTTTTCATCAATTCCACAAAAAGTCAATCAAAGCGTAGATATTCCATATGATTTCAGAGAAATGGAGTAAGAATAGTCTAAGCGCAAGAAGTCAGGGAAAGCGTAAATGGGCTTTCCCCTTACTCTGTGATTTGCAGTCCTGTTTATCATTGCCCTAATGTAAATCTCTCTGATAAACATTGGAAAACAAAGCAACAAAAAGTTTCAAGACCTGACCCCACAGAAAAAGAAGTTAAAAAAGCAACTATGTTGAAAAAAGTATGTCATCACAGTATATGCTGCAAGTGTGCCTTGTACGGTACTTTTTTGTTAATTGTGATGTGTTTATCAACATTACAATTAACCGCAAGAGAGCAGAAGCCCAAAATTGACAGTGCAGCAATAATCAAGAGCCAGCAGAGCGCGCTTTCTACTTCGCGCCTTGTGCCAAAAGATGTGATGCGTGCTAAAACAGGAAATCGCGAAACAGATAATATCTTTTCGTCTTTCACAACCCGCCAAATTCAACTAATACTCAATGAGTATGAAAAAAAGTTAGAAAAGACGCGAGAACACAAGCAAAAAATCACGCAAACAAGCCTCGATGTTGCCGAACAATTCTTGAAAGTCTTTCCGGACAGTAAGGTTGCTGATGAAATCGCTATTAGGTATGCAGACCTTTACTACGAAAAAGTAACAGAAGAATACTATGCGAAACGTGCGCCATATGACAGTGCCGCTGCATCGTTTCAAAATTCAGAAGATTACAAAAACTACCTCAAGCAAGTAGATGCATGGATTGCTAGCGGCATGGATGAAAATAAAAAGCCAAAGCTCCCTGATAGTGCACCTGTTCCCCCTGACCCAAAATTAGATGAGGTTATTGCACTTTACGACCGCATCATCAATAATATGCCTCAAAGCCCATATGTTGCCGATGCGCTTTATGGAAAAGCATTTATACTTGGAGAGCGATACGGCGACTATGCAGCATTACGCACTTATCAATATGAACGAAATATGCCAAATGCTAAGCGCTGGGAGCGAAAAGAAGTCGAAGATAGAAGGCGTGAGGCAATTGCAGTGTTGGGACAAATCATTCGCAGATTCCCTGATAGCCGATACATCGTCGATGCTTACATGCTTACTGGCGAGTATTATTTTAGTTCACGACGCAATCAGCCAAAATCAACAAAAGATGCTATTCCCTACTTTCAGAAGGCAATAGATTTAATTGTCAAGAAGGGAGAGCGGTCTGAGTATTTTAATCAAGCACTCTATAAACTGGGTTGGTCTTACTATCGACTGACTGAATATCCACAAGCAATTCTCTACTTTACGCAACTTGTAGATGAAATTGAGAAAGCCGAAGAAGTATTTGAAGGCGGAATGCTACCTGACTACGTTCGAACCGATATGAAAGATGAAGCAATGGAATATATTGTGGCTTGCTTTGTAAAAATTCAAGACCAAATTGATAGAGAAAAGACTGCGGTTGCGCTTATCGATGATTACTTTAACGCAATGCCGAGAAAGAGATATGCCCCTCTTATCTACGAAATGCTGGGAGAAAGTTATGAACGTTCGCTTCAAGCGCCTGAAAAAATCAATGAGGTTTATACAACGCTTCTTCGCCGCTACCCAAACTATGAGCGCGCGCCGTTAGTTGCCTATAAAGTGATCAGTCAGCTCGACCTGCAAGCGCGCAATGGTGAAAAACTCGGAAAGGAGCTGGAAGAGTTAGAAACAACACTCTATGAAGAGCGCAAAAATCTATTTTATCGATACGGGCGTAACAGTGATTGGTTCAAAGATTTACAAAGACGCATGGACGCTGTAAGTGCAGGAAAAATCCTGCCATTTGAAGAACAAAGTGTCAGAACATCAGGGTTTGATGCAAATATTCTTGCATTCGCAGATAGCATTTCCAGAAAAGCGCTGTTTGAGAACATTCGATATGGGATTGACGAAGCAGCTATTTTAGAAGGAACAGAACAACCACCAGAAAATAAAGCCCATATCTTGAATTATCCGATGGCGTTTCGACTGCAGAAAGCCAAAGATTTTTATGAGCAAGTCGTTAAAGACGTCGAGAACTACACATCTTTATTTTCGCGTTACGATGAAAAAGCGTTCTGGGCACAGTTCCAACGAGCACAAATTTTAGATTATAAACTGGGTAGAACGAAAGAGGCTGTGCCAGCCTACCTTGATATTGCCAAGAATTTCGCATATGATAGCATGCACGTGGATATTGAAGACGAATATTCACCAGTAATTTCATTTAGACGGGAATCGCTCAAACAAGCATTTGGCTATGCAGACTCAATCTGTCAATTAAATAAGTTGGCTATCTATACTCCAGGATTAGACACGCTTGCACGATTTTCTGGTACACCCGACACTTTGAGAGAAGAAGAAAAACTGTTTTTAGAAATAGCAGATACATACATAAGACTTTATCCTCACGACTCTATTTCTGTAAATTTGATTAAAGTGATTTCGGATTTCTATATCGCAAAAGGCATGTTGAAGGAATATCGTGAAGCCAACTCACGACTTGTTCAATACTATCCTATCCAAACAATTTATTCAGGAACTGTTTACAACTTGATGGATAATGCATACTTTGTAGAAAAAGACTATGGTTTGAGTGAAAGATTAGCTAAGGCAGTTTATTACGGTCCAAACACAGGCGACCCAAGATGGGAAGCGCAAAAACGAGATGCGTATGAGAAGATAGGATACTCAATTAGTGAAAGAGCAAAGTATTACAATGCAAAAGGAAACTATGCTGCTGCTGGACGAGAATATGAACGTGCATTCAGAGAAGTGAGAAAATGGCAATTGGCTGATGAAGCAGCTGTATTAGCGGCTGACAATTATGTCCTCGCAGGCATGACAGAAGACGCTGTCCGAATCAATAACGATCTATTTAACACAACAAATAACCCTGCCTACAAAATTACAGCCTACAAAGGCATCGCATATGCTTATTTGAAGGCAGGAAACAAACTTGCCCTCGCACAATCTGTCGAGAAAATAGCCGATACTTTTCCCGATTCAATAGCAATTGTAGAAGATAATTTATACAAAGCGATTGATATTTACCAAAGTATAGATAGCATCGACCAAGCAATTCGCGTGACGGATAAGTATCTTAATCGCTTTCAAGCAGACTACCTGAATGCTGTCCAGAGAGGAATAGAAACATCTTATCAGAATCGAGCGGATAAAGTGGCTTTGAACCGCATTGATTTGTTTAAAAAGAAAGGTGAAGAACAAGGCATTTTTGAAGCATACGGAGTGTATGCAGATAATTATACGAACAGTCCGCAAAGTGTGTTGGCATATTTCAAAAGAGGTGAATACTTACAACAGCGCGGCGACACAAAAGGCGCACAGGCAGAATTTGAGAAAGCCATCGCCCGAAATAACTCACTACCAGAAGAGAAAAAGAATCTATTCTGGGCGAGTGAGAGTCTATACCGGCTAAGCCAAAACTTACTAGACGGCTTGAAACAAACACCAGTTTACTTGATTGTAAAACCCGAGGCATTTACCACAACAGATGTGAAGCCAAAGAAAACAACGACAACAAAAAAGAAAAAGGAGGATAAACCAGTTATTGAAGAGCAGCAAGCAGTTATTGAGTATGATAATAAAGCTGCCGTAGGATATAAAGAAAACTTATATAACTACTTAGCCCAAATGATTCGTATTGGCGGATACAGACAAGTAGAAGCAATCTACAATGCAGGATACACCGCCGAGTTGATGGCGAAAAAGTATGAAATTTATCCAGACTCGTTAGATAAAATTCGTAATGAACGAGGAGATAGCATCAATCCGCAAAAATTGTTATACAGTCAGGTCCTCGCAAATCAAGAAGCCGGTGAGTTTTTCAAAGGAGCAGGCAATGACTACTATCGCACGGTCACAAATCTTACACAAGCAAAAGCTAATTTTATAAGGATAAGAGAACAAGAGCCTGATTCTATAAAAATGACGCGCAAAAAAATAAAAGACTATCCTGACTCCGTATCCTCCTATATTGCGTTGATTTCTCAATACCTCAAACCAGGCACAGGCGGTCCATACGCAGATTCCACACTGGAAGTGATGAGACCGTTTGTTGAACAATGGATTACCCAAAATGCAACCGAAGTACCGGACGATGTGATTTTAGCAACACTTGACGCCTCCGTTGAAAAAGCAAGAGATAAAGTATCCGAGATGTTCTACCGTGCAGGACTTATGAAAGAAAAAAGTATTACACTCTACCAAAATAAATTCAGAGTCCCAAAAAATTTGTTAGATGAAAAAGGCGTCGTAACGATTAAAAGAAAACGAATGAAGCCCGTTGTGATTGACGTGCGAGACCTCGTAGAACTCGCAGCCCAAGTCGATGCAACGGCAAGATACATTCGCCCACTGGCACAGCAATCAATAGAAGTATATGAACAAGGACTCGCAAAGTCGCGAGAACTAGGACTAAAAAATGAATATGTGAAACTCTCTGAACAAGCATTGTTGAAACTTGCAACCATAACCGTAGACCGAGCAGATTCACTTTCGCGTTCAGCACTGAAACTCTTTGACAAATATGATAAGTCATATCAAGACCAGTTAGCAGAGACAAAAAAAGTAACTCTACAAGGTGTGACAGATTTTAGTGTCAAAGCCGCTAAAATGCGCAGCGCGCTCCAAAAAAGTTATATCGAACTGATTGTTCCTTCGCTTGTCGAATATGCAGAAGCCTACAAACAACTGAAAAGAATGAATGCCCCGCCTGACCGCCTGCGCGAACTGGCGAAAAATGCAATGGCGTTCGTCTATGAAATTGGGGTCGGCTATTATCGCCGTGCACTGGATATTGAAAAGCGTATAGAACTCTACAATAAAATCAACAACGAGGATCTAGAAAAAAGTTGGTACGGTGATGCGGCAGTGCAGTATGATGATATTAGAAAATTGTGTCGTCAAGTTGCCTCCGTCGTGCTGGGTGAAGTTATTACGCTCAACGACAAATTCGACGATTATCAAGATGATAACTTCATCGCAAGTTTGAGAGCATTAGTGGATATTGATGCATCAATCGCAGCAATCCTTGACAAAGAGGCAGAAAAGGAAGCATTTATTTCAACAGGGGCAGACTGGGTATTCACCGACACTGTGGCAATGGAAGACGACTTCAATTGGTTCAAGAAAGACTATAATACCTCAAACTGGATGCCCGTTACAGTCAACACAGGAGTAGAGAAGGTTAATTACATTATCAAAGTTAGTGACACAACATTTGCTGTTGGAGAGACAAGCGTAGCACCGATTTGGTATGCACCGCTTGCACCACCTGCGCCGCAAGCCCCTACACCAAAGCAACCGATTCAGCCAACACCGACGCCTGAGCCAGTGCCACAAGCACCTGCGCCAGAGCAACCT
>CALKXI010000025.1 GCA_938003965.1 uncultured Chlorobiales bacterium | reverse complement strand
AAGCCTTGCATTTGCACGCCTGTGCCATGGTCGTACATAATGGCAAGCCCTGTTTGTTCTTCGAGAACTTCGTTCAAGCGCATCGCGCCCTGTTGCTCAATGCGCTTTTTAGAAATCACCGAGACGGGAATGGCTACTTCTCCTAACTCTCGTTCCGAGCGCGTCGCTGTCACAACCACTTCTTGGCTCTCAACTGTTTTCAAGGTGTCTTCTTTTACACGCTCTTTTTTTGCAGTGCTGTCTATGCTCTGACCAAATGCCGTGGGTATATTTATAATTAGACAAATTCCAAATAAAATTTCAAAAAAAATTTTTTTGCCCATCATTTTACCATCAAGTTTTCTTTGTGATGTTTCAAGAGTTCTTCAATCACGAGGCACGCGAGTTCGACATTGCTTTTCATGAGTTCCAAAAACTTTTCGCGTGGCACGAGCAAAATTTCCGTTGGCAGTGCAGACCTGACATCGTCGTTTAGTTTCTCGTTTTCCAAGAGTTCAACGAGGTAAAGCGGACTGGTTATCGGCGTCGGTTCAATTTCACCCGATAAGACGAACAACGCGGCACGCTGCGCTTCTCCCTTTTTGAGTATGATTTTCCCTTGCTCATATCGGCGCACGCGCCCAAGCGTGAAAAGTTTATTACGAACGATTCGACTTGCCTTATTCAACATGCTTATTTAGAATTAGTCTAATCTAACGTTTCCATCGTTTTCTTCCAAACGAGTTTTGAAACAAAAAAGGCGAGTTTTGCTCGCCTTGAAAGTTCTCGTTGAAGGTTGATTACGGCAGAAGGATTCCGCAAGAGATGACGGAAGTCCACAATCCGTTTTTGCCTTCGGCGGATTGCGTCACGTTGAACGTCTTAACCACCTTGCCGCTCATTTTGTAGATGTCTTCGCGCTCGTCCCAAGCGGTGTTCGGGTCAAACTCGACGCCGAGTGTAGTTGCCAGCATGGTGGCGGCGAGGTCTTCGGCATATTCGCCTGCGACTTTTTCAGTTTCGCCATATGGGTGGTGCTCAGAGAGATAGCCGTATTGCGTGCTTGTATCCGAAGGTAGCGCCACACCGATTGAAGCCGCAATCAATCGATTATGTTCGTTCGTTGCAGCACGCGCCATCACACAGAATGTGATTTGTCCGGGTTGAAGCAGTTTTAAGCCTTCTTCAAGGCTAATGCGCTTGCACCCAGTTGGGAAAATGCTTGATACGGTTACCAAATTGCATTTTTCAATTTTTGCGTCTCTGAGTGCAAGTTCAAATGAAGAAAGATATTCTTTGTGCCGTCCGACACCCTTTGTGAAGAAAATTTTGGTAGGAACGAATGACAAGGCTGTCTCCGCTTATTTTTATTGGTTGAAAAAATTTTGTCGTTTAATAAAATCGGTGCAATAATACAAAAAAATCACCAACCGACTATTTTCGCACAAGGCGGAAAAATTTTCGCTTGCCAACTTTGAGCACCTTCGCGTCTGAATCAAGATTCAAAATAAATTTTGCATCGGTCAATTTTTCATTGTCCATTGTTACACCGCCTTGCTCAATGAGCCGCCTCGCTTCGCTTTTGGTGTTTGTTGCTTTGGCTTTAAGCAGTGCGTCAAGCAACCCGATAGACGATCCTTCTACAACAATTTCCTCGATATCGTCAGGCACGCCGCCTTGCGAAATTCTTTCCGACGCTTCCAATTCTTTCTGTGCCGCTTCTTCGCTATGAAAAAATTTTACAATGCTGAACGCCAATTTGCGCACGGCGTTGCGTGGATTTTCTTTAAGCAAGCGTTGCAGTTCGGTCAGTTCTTCGTCGTTCAAGATTGCGGTGAGGCGGGCGTATTTCTCGACCAGCGTGTCAGGCGTTTTGAGCGCGGCTTGAAACATCTCGCGCGGCGAATGATTGAAGCCAATGTAGTTATCGAGCGATTTAGACATCTTTTGCACGCCATCTGTGCCTTCCAAGAGCGGCAGCGTGATGCAGATTTGCGGTTCATTGATACCATACTCGCGCTGAATATCGCGTGCAACCAACAAGTTGAATTTTTGGTCGGTGCCGCCAAGCTCGACATCGTTTTTGAGTTCGACCGAATCCATCGCTTGCGCCAGCGGATAGAGCAACTCGTGGACTGAAATCGGCTCGCCCGATTTGTAACGCTTCTCAAAATCGTCGCGCTCTAACATACGCGCCACCGTGTAGCGACTTGCTAATCGAATCACATCAGCAAACGACATCTTGCCCAGCCATTCTGAATTGTAACGAATCGTGGTTTTGGATTTATCGAGAATTTTGGCGGCTTGCTCGAAGTAGGTTTCGCCGTTTTTGCGCGTCTCTTCGAGCGAGAGTTGCGGGCGCGTTTTGTTCTTGCCGCTTGGGTCGCCAATCATGGCGGTGAAGTCGCCGATAATCAAAATTGCTTCGTGTCCTAAATCTTGGAAGTCGCGCAGTTTGCGAAGCACGACCGCATGTCCGAGATGCAAGTCAGGTCTTGACGGGTCGGCACCGAGTTTCACTTTCAGCGGCGTGTTGGTTTTGAGGCTATGCTCGAGTTTTCGCGCAAGGTCTTCCTCAGAAATAATTTCAACCGTATTGCGCTTGATGAGGTCAAGTTGTTCGTTGAGCGATGGAAAGTTCATGTCAAAATTTTTTGAAGCGCAAATGTGTGAAATACGATTGAATTTCGCAACGCTTTTTTGAATGTCGTGAGTTATGTTGTTTGAAAAACGAGTTTGACCGATTCTACTTTTTGCTCAATGCGACTTGCCAACCACTTGATAAACGGCTCGCTATCGTTCAAGCACGGCACATAATGGACCTTGAATCCTGCGGCGGTTGCTTCTTCGACGCCTTCTAAATCGGCTTCGCTGTTGTCGGCGAAAAATCCGAATGGGAACATCACGATTTCACTTATTCCTTCCGCCTTAAATTCTTCCAACGCTTTCTCGAGCGTTTCAGGCATCCACTCGCCGCCGAATTTGTGGTTCATTGCACCGAGTTTGATTGAGGCAAACGGGTTACGTTCATCGCGTTCAATGGCTGATTTCAATTTCTCGAAAAAGTCGAGCGTCTCTTGATAGCCTGTGTTGATTTTCGGCGTTTCGCCTTTGCTATCTTTAACGAGCGTGCCGTGTGCTGTGAGTGCCAATCCAATTTTGTTTGGCAGGATTTCCGGCAGTCGTTCAAAAATATGATTGACGCAAATTTGCACGAGTTCGTCGTTGTTCCAGAGGTGCTTCATCACGCGCACTTTTTGAAATGCGATTTCTTTGAAGTCATTGATGGCGATATAGCACGAAATTCCGCATGCAAATTCTGACTCAATCGGAATCATTGGAACGGTGATAATCGCGTCAAAATCTCTTGATTCGTGCATGACGGTTTCAAAATATGGCGGCACGAAGTAATAAGCCTCACGCACGACGTAAGTTCTCTCGTTGGAATTTTGATTCAAAATTGCTTGCAATGCGTTGGCTTGGCGTCGCGTGATTTCGTTGAGTTTTGAACGATAGCCCAATTTCCCCCAATATGACTTGCGTTTCAGGCTTCGCACCGTTGCGATGAAGATTTGAAGCGGTTTTGGAAGATTGGCAATGCGCGAGGTGATGTAGTGCAAAATACGCGACGAATTCGGATACAACTGCTTGAAGGTGGCTTCTTCAACTTCCCCGTAGGTGGCAAGAAGCACGGCAACTTTTTTTGGCATAATACTTCACAATTAAATTGATGCCGATAAAAACGGCGTGCGTTGCTATTTCATTTCAACCCGTCGTTCATAAAAAAAGCGCAACCCTTGCGAATTGCGCTCTGATGATTCTTTTTGTGCACTTGCTCACGCGGCTTTTTGCGCCAGAACTTTGGTCTTCACGAAGTAATCCGCGCCGAAGAGCACGGCAGTAAAAAACACATCACCGAGCACTTGATTGCGATAAAATGGAATTGCCGCAATGTAGCACGCGCTCAATCCTTCAACAGTGTAGCCATACCAGCCGCTAAGCCAAACGCCGAAGTTTGTTACCACGAAGAAAACCAGCGAGCCGACAAGCGTTCCGAGTGCAAGGCGCGGAATGCTGAACGAACGGCGAACCCAAAATCCAATCAGGCTAATCAACATAAATGCGCCATAAACATACCACATTCCGCTGTGGAAACCGGGAAACGGCGACACGCCTGCGCGATACATCACTTCAAACATCGTATCTGAAAGGAGCATCGCCCCAATCGGAATGAGCAGAGCCTGCTTTTTATCTTTCATTTTGACCGCGCCGAACAAGGCAACGGCGGCAATGGCGGTAAAATTGGCGGGGTGCGGAATCAGGCGCGAGAGTGCGCCGACGAAGACTAAAATTATTTCGGTCATGTTTAATGCGTTAAAATGTTCGATTTTGGAACTCAAATTACGAAAGTTTGCGCTATTTAATTTCTTGCAATTTGTGTTCGGTCAGTCCAAGTTGAATGGCACAGCCGAGCACTTCGCCAGCGAGTTTGAACGGGTCTTTGGAAAGAATGTCTTTGTCGACGTTGGTGTAGCAAGTCAAGCCGGCGTCTTTGCTGACGATAAAGCCAGTGAGTTTTTCTTTTTCTTCGGCAAAGAAGATGACTTCGCCAAGTTCTTCGCTGGTGATGAAGTTGGTGCAGTGATGAAGTTGATTGAGCCCGACAGGTGAGAAGACTTGAATTAAGTTGCCTTTGCGGTTGCCAATCATCAAGTCTTGAAAAATTTCGAGGGTGATTTTTCTTCCGCTGATGTAGTCATTGACGACGAAGCGAAACAGGTTGCCTTCTTTTTTCGGCTCTTCGGTCGCGAGTGTTTTTGCGATTTTGGCGATGTCTTTTTTTGAGAATTGGTAGCTCATGCGTGGTTGTTCAAGACGAGTTCAGAGTTTTGACAATTTTGGTTGATTGGATTTTCAAAACGGCGAATCAGCAACGGAATTGAGCGCAACGATAATGCCTGCAATCGCCGCGCACATTGCACCTAAAATCGTAAAGTTTCTTGTGGTTGCAAAAGGTTCTTCTTTCAAAATGATTTTGGCAGTATCGCTTTGGGCGTTTCGTTTTTGGGACTCAATCAGTCCTTGTTTGAGTGTTTGAG
>CALKXI010000024.1 GCA_938003965.1 uncultured Chlorobiales bacterium | reverse complement strand
TTACAAATTCAGAACCTTAACACGAGAGGAGATACGCAAGATGTTGAAGATTCAAGAAGAACTTGGGTTGAAAGAGACCGCCTTTTACAAAGAAGCCTTTGAGGAAGGCAGGCAAGAAGGTAGATTGGAAGGCAAGCAAGAAGGTAAATTGGAAGGCAAGCAAGAAGGTAGATTGGAAGGCAGGCAAGAAGGCAAACTTGAGACTGTGCCGCTATTGCGAGAGTTAGGATTGAGCGACGAGCAGATTGCCGAGAAACTTGGCTTGCCGCTTCGCGAGGTCCAACGCGTGCCAAAGCAGTGAAGACTTGCGCTATGCAATTTTCCAACAACACAAAGAGGAGCCCCCGTCGGCTCCCCTTTTGTCATTTCGCCTGCCACTTAGCGTCGGTTTGCAACCACTTCCGCCGTTGAGAAGAAAAACGCCGCCTCGATTTTCGCATTCTCGACCGAATCTGAACCGTGAATGATGTTTTCGCCCACGCTATCGGCGTAAAGTTTGCGAATCGTGCCTTCGTCGGCTTTCTTCGGGTCGGTTGCGCCGATAAGTTTGCGGAAATCTTCCACCGCATTGTCTTTTTCCAAAATCATCGGAACGCACGCGCCGCTCGACATAAACTCCACTAATTCGCCATAAAACGGACGCTCTTTATGCACGGCGTAAAACTCGCCTGCCGTTTCTTTCGTCAAGTGCATCATTTTCATGGCAACAATTTTGAACCCGGCTTTTTCAATTTTGTCAATTACGGCGCCAATCAAATTCTTGCGCACGCAATCAGGCTTTAAGATGGTGAGTGTTCTTTCCACGAGTTAAGTTTGGTTTTGATTGTGAAAAATAGATGTGTGATAAAAAGCGGCGCAAAGATACAACCTTACAGCAAGAAACTCACAGCGGCTTGCCGTTTTTATCGTATTGGATTTTTTGAACTAACTTGCCCTTCTCGTAGCGGCGTGTTTCCACAGGAATTTCCTTTTGCTTGCTATCGTGTTTGAAGAAACGCTCTTCTATCAAATTGCCGAATGAATCGTATTGGTTGCGTTTGATTTCAAGTAGCGTGCCGTCGCTGGCGTATTGCGCGCGCTCCAAAACTTGCCCAAACTCGCCTAACTGCACATCAGTTCGCAACACATTCAACGAATTGTAACTGCGCTCGCGCACCTTGCGATTTTCGCGATAGTCAATAACCGTTCGTGCTACCTCGACCGCATTATCCACTAAGCGACCGAGATTATCGAACGTGGCTTCTTCAATCAAGTTGCCGTTTGCGTCGTAGCGTCGCACGGTTTTGCGAAACGATGTATTCTTTGAATCCGTCTCAATTTTTGCCGTCCATCGCCCTGCTTCGTCAAATTCAAACTTGTGAATTTCGGCGTCAGTCGTATCAGGAAAGAAGATGTGCCGCAGTTCAACGGCGTTGCCTTTCTCGTCGTAGCGCGTGTAGGTTTTGCGCGAGAGGTCGCCGAATTGGTCATACCACGCCACGAGCACCGGCTTGCCTTTGGCATCGTATTCACAGCGTTCAATCGCGTAGCCGAGCGAGGTGTTTTGCCTTCGATTTTGGCGGTCCAAAAAAGCGGTTTCAATCAGGCGTCCTGCCTTGTCGTAGCGAAAGCGCGTTTTGCTGAAAAGTTTATTTTCGCCGTCAAAGAGCGATTCTTCCACCAACTTGCCTTGCTTGTAGCGAAATCGCATGAACGATTGCGGCTTGCCACGCGCATTAAACTGCGCTTTCTCAATCAAGTTCCCTTTGGCGTCATACTTGAACCTGACTTTGCTCGCATTGATTTGGCTTAAATCGTCCGAAAGTTCGCCGCGAAACAGACGCTCCACGCTCAAGAGCAACTTCTGGCTTGCATCTCGATAGGTGAACCGATAACATTCATTGAGATTTTTCGCCACCGCTTCCGTGACGACATAACGCGGGGAAAAAATTTGCTCCTCTTGCATCGCTTGACGCGCATAGACAACCTGCTGAGCCTGCACCGCACTTACCACCCAAAGCCAACTGCCCCAAAATATCAACGCAAATTTCAGCAACGCAACCTTCATCGAAAGGAAAGGGTTTAATGTTCACGCATTCAATGTTCACGCAAAGTTACAGAAAAGCGCAGGGAATTGACGCGAAGAAAAACAAAGCGTGAAAAACGAAGCGCGGAAAACAAAAATCGCACGACTTGCGTGCGACTTTCTTCGTGGCGGGGGCAGGACTTGAACCTACAACCTTCGGGTTATGAGCCCGACGAGCTACCAATTGCTCCACCCCGCGATATGTTGTGCCTTTTCTTTTTGCCTCTTTTTGCAAAAGGGACACAAAGATACGGCTTTTCTTTCATTCATGCAAGCCTTCAAAACGACTTCACGCAAAAATTGTTACAAAAAGTTGTTGCAAACAAAAAAGGGCAGATTAAACAACCTGCCCTCCAATTCTTTCAGCCGTGAATGTGGCGTTACTTCACCAGCATCATCTTCTTGGTTTCTACAAATGTTGCGTTCGACGCGCCATTCGTCGCGCCCGCTTGCAAACGGTAGAAATAAACCCCACTTGCAACGGCATTTGCGTTCCAAGTGTAGGTGTATGCGCCTGCCGCTTGACGCCCATTCACCAGCGTGGCGACTTTCTTTCCGAGAATGTCAAAGACTTCCAATTTCACATCGCTTGCCACAGGCAGTTGGTAGCTTATTGTGGTTGTCGGGTTAAACGGATTGGGATAATTTTGCGCCAGTTTGTATGAAGTGAGGTCGCCTGCCAAAACTTCAATCACCGGCGAGTAAGCAAATTGCCCATCAAAGTCGACTTGCTTTAAGCGATAAGCGACCGTTCCGACAGCGGTTTCGTCGGTGAAGCGATACGATTGCGCTTCGGTCGTCGTGCCTTTGCCGCGCACAAAGCCGAGCGTTTGCCACGCGCTATTGCCGCTACGGCGTTCCACGAAAAAGCCTTCGTTGTTGGTTTCAGATGCCGTTTGCCATTGCAATTCTACGCGCCCGTTCGTGTAGCGTCCTGTGAAAGAGACGAGTTCAACTGGAAGCGCAACATCTGCCCAAGCGCGCGAGACGCGAATTTCATCAAGTTCTAAATTGCCCGTGCCGCGCCCGAACGTACTTGCATTGCGAATCGCAAGCGCGCGAATTTGCGAGGGTGCGGGACTCGTGCCCGTGTTGTTGGTGTGAGTTGGCGGCGGCTCACTGCTTAACCCCACGGGCGGATTTACCCACAGCGTAGCGGTATTGGTTGTGCGCACATACTTCATCACCACGAAATACGTTTGCCCAATCGGATAGTCTTGCGGCGACGCGCCGTAAATGTCTGTTACCGTTGGCGTGCCCCCTGCATTGTTTAGCACCCCCAAATTGAATGTGCCTGCCGCGCTTCCTGCTTTGATGTGCAATCTGCCCACAAATCCCGTTGTTCCAACAGCCGTCCCTGATTGTGGGAGAAAGTGAATAAAGTATGCGCCGAGTTGGTCGTTGGCTAGAAGCGAGGTTGTGGAGAGCACTTTAAGCAAAAATGACACATAAAGGCTATCCACCACGTCAGGCGAAATTTGCTTGTTGACATCTTCGCTCTGTGTTGAGTCAAGCCGAATGCGGTTGCCTATTGGGGCAGGAAGTCCGGGATAAGCAAGGCTCGACCCCACATCGCTCGGCGACGTCTCGTATTGAATTTGCCCTATAGTACCGCTGTGTGTTTGCCACCCATTTGAGCCGGTCAAGAGACCGGTTCCGTTAAATGGCTCATAAAAAATGGTTTGCCCTTGAAGCCACACAGGCACAATAGATAACGCAAAAATGAGTAGTGCTTTTTTCATTGCGAAATAGAATTTTGATTAGCGAGATGTGAATTTACTGCTCTGCTCGAAAAATAAGGCTTCTGCTACGCACAAATGTTACGAAATTGTTAAACATACCCTTTTTCCTCAAACTCTTTTTTTTGATAAAATTTTGCTACATTCTTTCTCTATCAATCACGGCAACGCCGCAATTTCTTTCAATTAAAACAACATGACAACTATGAAACGACACTTTCCTCTTCTTGCATCTTGCTTGATGCTCGCTATGCTTCTGCTGCACAGTCCTCTTTTGTTCGGTCAAGAGAAATCTTCGACGACAACCGACATCTACGGCGCACGCACCGCTGGAACTTCACAGCCGCGCAATGCCTCTGGCGTGAGTGCCTTCCCGCAAAATGTGCCTTACTACACCGATAACTTCGACGGCGCAAACGACACCACCGCCCTCAAAAACCGTGGCTACAAAGTCTACTTCCGCGGCACAGGTCCACAAGGCACTGCCCCAATCTGGTTTCAAGGCAACCCTGCTGCTTTTACTTCCTTCAACGGTCCCGACAATGGCTATGTCGCGTCCAACTATCAAACGGTTACAGGTGCGAACACGATTGACAACTGGCTGGTGCTTCCTGCATTAGATGTGCAATCGGGCGACTCGTTGGTTTTCTGGTCGCGCTCTCGCGACGGAAGCCCATTTCCTGATTCTATTCGGGTGATGTATTCCGCTGCGGGCGATAGCGTGCCTGAAGCCACGACTTGGACGGAGCTCGGACGCTTCAAGGTTTCCACAAGCGGCTGGCAACGCCGCAGTTTCGGCGCGCCTTCAGCAGGCACAACGGGACGCTTTGCGATTCGTTACCGAGTTGCAAACGGCGGTCCTTTTGGATCGAACAGCGACTATATCGGCATTGACGCTTTAACGGTTGAGCGCGTTTCAACCACGCCTGTTTTTGTGGCGTCGCCCGCATCGGTGAGTTTTGGTTCGGTAAATGTAGGCGGCTCTTCGGTAACGCAAATTTCGCTCGGCAATTCAGGACAAGGCACTTTGACCATCACAGGCGTTTCTTTGACAGGACCCGATGCCTCTCAATTCACGCTGACCAACACGAATACGCTTCCTGCGAATTTAGGTCAAGCGCAAAGCATTAACGTTTCGGTTACGTTTAATCCGACGTCGGTGGGTGCGAAGTCGGCATCGCTCGAAGTTACTTACACAGGGGCAACGGGTAGCCCTGCGACGATTCCGTTAAGCGGCACGGGCTTTGTTACTGCACAAGTGGCGATTTTGTTGGATACAACAAATGCAAACATGCGCGCCAGCCGCGACACGCTCATCAACTACCTCAACGCCACAGGCAGAACCTTCGATGTCATTCACCGTGGCGGCACCACAGCAACGATAACCATTCCGCCGCTTTCGCCGTATGAGTTTGTCTTCTTGCTTGGCGAAGGCCTGAACACCGCAAGCCTCAACACGCGCAACGCGCTCAAAGCCTATCTCCAAGAAGGCACGCCCATGAACAAAGCGCGCCTCATCATCTTCTCCGAAGACCTCGGATACAACCACGACCGCACAGGCGCAGGAGCACTTGATACCGTGCTCACGCGCGAACTTTTGGGCGTGCAATATCTCGCCGACCGTCCTGCAAGTGGCGCGGCACAACGCTTGCTCAATGTCGGGCTTGGCGTGGCGGATAGCGTAACTGGCGCATGGCCTGATGTCTTCCGTGCGGTGCGTCCGAACACCACCGTGCTCTATCGCTTTGCGACGGCTTATACGCCGACTTCCGACTCGGTCTCCTCTATCGGGCGCAACGAAGCCGGCTACGCCAGTGCCGTCTTCGGCTTTGACTTGCGTCGCTATCGTGCCGCTTATGACAGCCCACCCGTTGCAAGCGAAAATGTCAGTTCTGCAATGAACCGCCTCTTGGAATCGGCGACCTTCTTCGTGCAAACGGGCAATGCGTTGCCTGTGGAACTGGTTTCCTTCACGGGCGAAGTGCGCGAGGGTGCCGTGCATTTGGCGTGGCGCACCGCTTCGGAACTGAACAACGCCGGCTTTGAAGTGCAAAGAAGAAGCGTGAATCGAGGAGCGAGTAGCGAGCAGTGGCAAGTCTTGGGCTTCGTGCGAGGTGCAGGCACCACCACCGAAGCGCGTTCTTACACCTTTGTGGATAACGGCGCGTCGGGCACGGTGCAATACCGCTTGAAGCAAGTGGATTTTGACGGACAGTTTGAATACTCCAACATCATTGAAGTGAATGCGGGCTTGCCGAAGACCTTTGCGTTGGAGCAAAACTATCCGAACCCATTCAACCCGACGACGGTGATTGCCTATCAGTTGCCGGTAGCAAGCGAGGTGAAGTTGGAAGTTTATGATGTGTTAGGTCGCAAGGTGATGAGTTTGGTGAATGGTCGTCAAGATGCGGGGGCATATAGCTACACGCTGAATGCGGCGAATCTTTCAAGCGGCGTTTATTTCTATCGGTTGCAAGCGAGCGCGACGAATGGAGCGTCAAACGCAACCTTTGTGCAAACGAAGAAGATGATGCTGGTGAAGTAAGTTTGTGCTAATAAGTTTGTGTTAAACGATGATTAGGGGGCGGGCGCAAATCCGCCCTTTTTGTTTTGGTGCGATGACTTGCTACTCAAATCGGACTTGCTCGGCAATCGCAAGGCGCATGGCGTAGCGAGCAGGAATCCAACCTGAAACAAGCGCGGTAAGAAGCACAAGAAGCACCGCGCCGCCAATCGTAGCGAGCGGCAAGTAAATTTGAATTGTCCACCCAAACGATTGCACGTTAATCACATAAATCAGAATCAGCGAGAGCACAAAGCCGCACACCACGCCAAGCAGTGAGGCGATAATGCCCATCAACAAGGCTTCAATCAAGGTGATGTTTCGCACTTGTTCAATGCTTGCGCCAATGGAGCGAAGCACGCCGATTTCACGCCGCCGTTCAAAAATGATTGCCATCAATGAACTAATCACGCCCATAGCGGCAACTGCCATAGCCACGAATTGAAGCACGTAGGTAATCGCGAAGGTTTGGTCGAAGACGCTCAGCACATTTTGCCGCAAGCCGTAGTTGGAATAGACCACGATTTTCGCCACGCCTTGAAATTTTTCCCGCAGGTGATTGACGAGCCGTTCCGCATCGGATTTATCGGCAAGAAAGACGCCAAGGTTGTTGAGTTTATCGTCGTTCCAGAATTTCTCGAAGTGCGCGCGGTGCATCAAAATCAAGCCTCTATCCGACGCATAGTCGTAATAGACGCCTGCAATCGTGAAGGTTTTCTCTCCGCTTGGCGTTTGAAGCGAAAATTTATCTCCTGTTTTCAATCCGAATTTATTGGCGAAGACTTCGGTAACGGCGACGGCGGTTTCATCGTCAATGAGTTTGCGCGCAACGCTTTTGAACTCGCCATCTTTGAAGAGCAAATAAGATGAACGCGAAATGGCGTCAAGGTCAGAAGCGCAGAGAATTGTCGACGCGCCTTGAAATTGAATCGGACGCGAACTGAATCCGTCAACGCTCTCGACTTCGGGAAGCGTGCAGAGGTAGTCATACACTTCACGAGCGACAGGCAATTTTGAGCCGACGGCAAATTTTTCAGCGGGCGCAATGAAAATATCGGCTTTGAGCGTTTGGTCAATCCAATAAACCACTGTTTGCCGAAAACTGCCGACCATGACGCTAATGCCGATGAGCATTGCAATCGCAACCATCAACGCACTAACAGCGGTTGCCGTCCGATTCAGCGATTCGGAGAGATTGTTGTTCGCCAGCGTGCCTTCAATGCCGAACACGCCACGCACAACTTTTTCAAAGAACTTTCGGAACAGCACAATGACTTCGGGCGAAAGAAACGCAAAGCCTGCAATGGCGCAAATCGCCGCGCCGTATCCGAACACAGGCATGCCGTTAATCGGCGGCAACTGCGCGAAAATCACACCGAGCACCAACAGCACGAAACTAACCGACAAAATTCGCTTGATGTTCGCGCTAAACTTCTGCTCAAAGGCTTGAAGGTGAAAGGTCTCGCGTGGATGCACGCGATAGACTTCAAACGCAGGGTAAAGTGATGACACAACCGACGCCACAACGCCGACTCCAAACGCAAGTCCTAACAGCGACGGCGCAACTTGAACCTCCGTTGCCGCTACATAGACATAGAGTGCCGTAATCGTTTGTGCTACTGAAGCAACCGTATATTGCGCAAGCGCAACACCCAAGAGCAAGCCAATCGCACTGCCGATGATGCCAATCAAAAAGGCTTCGAAGAGAAAGAGAAAAAAGACTTCGCCTGCGGAAAGTCCGAGCGCGCGTAGAATGCCGATTTCACGACGGCGACGAATGGCGTTGGTGGTGATGGTGTTGTAAATCAGAAACATTGCCACAAGCAGACTAATAAAGGCTAAGGCGGAAAGGTTGAGGTCAAACGCCGCAATCATTTTCGCTACTTGTGCGCCGCGATTTTTCGCTGAAACGACCTCGACCTCAGGCGGAAGCGAAGCCGACAAAAACGCCATAAACGCTTCGCGCTCTGATTCTTCAACCAAGCAATCAATTTTATCCAACTTGCCTTCTTTGCCGAAGAAGCGTTGCATTTGCTCAATGTCCATAACGGCAAAGGAGTTCGACACTTCGCTCGTTGGCGTATCGGTTTTGAAAATGCCAATGACGTTCAACTCGCGCTCTAAGCCGTTGGCAACAAGTTTAATGCGTTGATTTTTTTGTATGGCGTTGCGTTTAGCGAAGGATTCGGAAATGAGAATCGTGTTGGGTTGGAGCAAGAAGCGCAGGAAGGTTTCGCCGTCTAAGCCTTCAACGTCGTTATAGGCGCGGAATTTTCGGTCGGTGAAAATATCAATCCCGAGCACAATCAGGGCTTCTTTCGCGCCGCGAATTTCGGCAAGTTGTTCGGTTACGGGCGTTACGGCTTGAAGGGCTTTGGCGCGCTCCTTAATCTGCAACATCTGCTTGAAGACGCGCTCGGAAAACTCCGTGCCGCTGGCAGATTGCACTTGCACATTGGCTTTGCCATTGACATTGTCAATCGTGGATTCAAATGCTTTGAAGGCGGAATAATTCGAGAGGCGAATCGCTAAAAAGACTGCCACGCCAACGGCAATGCCGAAGACGGAAAGCAAGAACTTGCCGTAATCCTGAACGGCATGGCGAAGACTGACTTGTAAGAAGATTTTGAGTAGGTGCATCGGTCAGAGAAACTTTACGAGGCTAACGAGCGGTTGGGCAAGAACGTTTTCAGCCGTGAAGCCGGTAGAAGCCACTTTTTCCCTTCCAAGAAAAGCCGTAAGTTCAACACAGGTTCATTTACACTTTTGAAAGGAGAATAGGTATGCACATTCAAAACTCTTACCACGCCATCAGCGACAATGGCGAGCCGATTGACATCGCTAAACTGCAAGTCGTCATGAAGCAGTTCAAACTCAAACACAACGCTGTCGCCGTTACTTACTGCAAAGATGAAATCCCCGAAGGCTACGAGCCTGTGAATGATGTTCCCTGTGCCTTGATTCATCACGCCGATTTGGGCAAGAAAGTCTACATCAACAAAGAGCACCACGATTGCCTCGTCGGACTTTATCACTTAGGCATGCTCGAAAACGCCAGCGAGTATATTCGTGATGGCATTTACATGACCGATGTTCAACAGTTCTACACGCTTGACGCGGCAAAGTCGAACAAGCACAACACGCCGAACTTGCCACAAGGCGCGTTCAAAGCCATTGCCGCCGCACCACTTCACCTCGTTGAAGATGAACGCTTAATTCACACGATTGTGGTGATTTGTGAGCCGCAATATGCGATGATTCTGGCGGGCGCGGCATCGACACGCATTGGCAAATTTCCAATTGGCGAACTCGGCATGAGCGCGTGCGCCTCTATTTTCAACATTCCCTTTCTTGAAAATAACAGCACCTTTGTGATTGGCGATGGCGGCGGCAGAATGCACAATCATATCAGCACATCGGAACTCTTCGCCATTGTGCCACGCGACCACATTCGCCACTTGATTGATGTTGCCGAAAGTTTCAAAATTACGCCT
Source organism: uncultured Chlorobiales bacterium (assembly GCA_938003965.1). GTDB lineage: Bacteria > Bacteroidota > Chlorobiia > Chlorobiales > Thermochlorobacteraceae > JANWWM01. The sequence continues at coordinate 77,877 of CALKXI010000024.1, read as the reverse complement.
GCTGAAATGCGCAAACGTATTCGTCCATCTTACTTTGAAGAAAATGTTTATGCAGGCGTAAAACCGCACGCACAAACCTAACTCGACAATCTTTCCATGTCGCTTTTAGATTCGGTCCGAAAATTCGAAAACATGCACATCGTGCTTTGGCTGTTGAAAGACGTGTGCTGGGTAAGCGATTTCAAAGTTGGCGGTATGGTGATGATTACACCGACGCTCGGACTTGCGCTGTATTTAACTTGGCGATTTCGCGCCGACCGCACCGAACTGCTCAACAACGCCGCCGTATGTGCATGGATTTGTGCCAATTCCGTTTGGATGACCGGCGAGTTTTTCTTCAACGATACGCTCCGCCCATATGCCATTGTGTTCTTTGTGATTGGATTTCTATTCATCGGAACAGAATACCTCTTGAAAATGCTCAAACCCTCTGCTCAAATGGTGTCCGATGACGATATAACGAAGTGAAAGGAGTAAAACATGAACATTACTTTGCCAACACTTGCCGCTCAAACAAAAGAAGCGCGCAAAGAAACCTTGTGTAGTGCGTGTGGCTTGTGCCAAATTCGCACGTGGCCTGCCAAAGAAAGTTTTCAGAGTTGTGTCTTTGAACTGGGCTGGCTGGGCGACGCCGAGCGCGACCTTCACGGACGCGAACGCAACCCCGACAATCCTGACGAACTCACCTTTGGCATTACACAAGAGCGATTTGTCGCCGCACTCAAACCTGCATTGGACGGAGCGCAATGGTCGGGCATTATCACGCGCATTGCTCAAAAAGCCTTCGAGAGCAATCTCGTCGAAGCCGTCGCAACCCTTCACCGAAGCAAAGTCGACTACTTCCTTCCCGAACCTGTTTTAGCACAATCGACCGATGAAATTCTCGCCGCAAAAGGCAACAAGCCTGTCATTTCGCCCGTGCTCAAAAGCCTTGAAGTCGCCTATCAAAAGGGCATTAAGCGGCTACTCGTGATTGGCGCAAGTTGCCACATTCACGTCTTGCGCGATTTTCAAAAACGATTTCCGTATCTCGCCGATGTAGAAATTTTCGCGCTCGGAATTCCGTGCGTCGATAACATCAAACCGAAAAAATTGCGATGGATTCTTTCGCGCATGTCTAAATCGCACGAAACCGTTCGGCATTACGAGTTTATGCAAGATTTCACCGTGCATCTGAAGCACGAAAACGGTGAGATTGAGAAAGTGCCATATTTCAGTTTGCCACGCGAACTTTCACGAAGCGATGTTTTTGCGCCAAGTTGTATGAGTTGTTTTGATTATTTGAATAGCCTTGCCGATTTAACGGTTGGCTATGTTGGCGCGCCGCTCGTTGGCGAAGAAAAACGCCAATGGGTGCTCGTCCGAACCGAGAAAGGCAAAACGCTCTTGAACCTTGTGCGCGATGAACTTCAACGCTTTCCTGAAACGCGCCAAGGCGATTGCACCAATGCCGTTAAGCAATCGGCAACCATGATGATTGAACGCATGAAACAAGAACACTTGCCCACGAAAACTGGACGCCGAATCCCAATTTGGTTCGGAAAAATGATGGCGAAAGTGATGTCGAAGATTGGATTCAAAGGCACTGAATTTGCGCGCTATTCCGTCGATTTTCACTTGATTCGCAATTACTATTTCGTCAAACTCCGTTATCCTGAGAAACTCAAAACGCTTGTGCCGAAGCACGTCTATGCGGTGTTAGCGAAATATGGCTTTGAGGCATGAAGCAAGGTTGTGATGAAGTGGAACGAACGAATTTCGCATCGAGGGCTTTTGTAACTTTGCAAAAACTTCAATCCAATTCTGTGAGTCAATCCACTTCTGACGATACGGTTTTGTCGCTAAGCGACCTTCGAACGGATATTCGCTTTGAGCATCTTCGTGCGCATCTTGTGCCGCCGCCACGCTTTGAGCAAGCCACGCTTGAAAATTACATTGTTGATGAAGAGTTTCCATCGCAAGCGCGAGCCAAAGAAGACCTTCAAGCCTTCATCAACGCTTTGAACCAATCGCAAAACGGGCTTCGCAAATTCTTTGGTGCGTTTTCCAAAAAGGACGCGCAAATCGGGCTTTATCTCGACGGTGTGTTCGGAATTGGCAAAACGCATTTGCTCGCGTCGGTTTTTCATGCGGTTGAAACTTCGAAGAAACTCTACCTCTCGTTCACAGAACTCGTTTATTTCATTGGACTGCTGGGGCTGGAAAAATGCGCGGCGGAACTGTCGGCTTATCGCCTGATTTGCATTGATGAATTTGAATTAGACGACCCGGGAAATACGACCATGTCGCTTGGCTTCCTTTCGCGCGTGATGGAAAGCAATGTGGCGATTGTGGCAACCTCGAACACGCCGCCGCTCCGCTTGGGCGAAGGACGATTCGATGTTCGAAATTTTCAGCGCGAAATCGGCGAAATGGCGAAACGCTTCAAAACCGTGCAGATTGACGGCAAAGACTATCGCCAAAAATTAGCACACGCCAAATCGGCTCACACCTCGTCTTGGACGACGCCGAACCTTAACTCTGCCTACGCGCAATTTCAAGCCACAACCGCACGAAAGAAACTTTACCTCGAAGAAGCCGAACTCTTCTCGCTCTTGCGACGCTATCACCCAATGCACTACTTTGAACTCGCTGAAAATCTCTCTGCCGTATTCATTGAAGGCATTGGACAAATTCACGACCAATTCGACGCGCTTCGTTTCGTTTATTTCATCGATAAACTTTATGACGACAATGTGCAAGTGTTCGCTTCAGCACGAATAGCGATTGAGCAACTTTTTCCTGAATCTTTTTACCATTCGGCATACGCAAAAAAGTATTGGCGGTGCATTTCGCGGCTGAAAGAAATGTGCGGCTAATTATTGGTTGTGAAGTTCAGTAACCTTGCGCTTGCCGTCCAAGATAGACGTGATGGCTTTGATGAAATCTTCTTCACAAATCATTTGCTTGCCTTTGGGTTTAGTTGCCGCGTAAGAGGCGGAAAGGAGAACGGCGTTTTTGATGTCGCCGCCTGACGCGCCTTCGCTTGCGTCAACAAGGGTTTGAAAATTGATATTAGGCTGAATGGGAAGTTGGGGCGGCAAGTGGGCTTTCCAAATTTTGAGTCGTTGTTCGGCATTAGGAAGCGGAAACTCGATGTGCGCAATCATTCGGCGTAAAAATGCGCTGTCGTAGTTTTGAACCAAGTTCGAGGCAAAAATCACGATGCCGTCGAAGCGGTCGAGTTCCATGAGCGTGGTGCTTCTGGTGAGGTTGACGCTGTGGTCGGTGGCTTGTGTAACGCGGGTAAGGCGTTTGCCTAAGATGGAATCGGCTTCGTCGAAGAAGAGCACGGCACCGCTTTGGCGGGCTTTCTGAAACGCGGCTTTGATGTTCTTTGGCGTCTCACCGACGTATTTCGATTCTAATTCTGCATAACTTATCATCAAAATATCGCGTCCCAAGTAGTTGGCGATGGCTTCGGCGGCAAGCGTTTTGCCTGTGCCCGGCTCGCCGTAAAAGTTCAGTGCGACTTTCTTTCCGTCTCTATCAATCGATTGCAAGTTCCAAGTTTCGTAAATCAATTTTTGCTGTTCAAGCAGTGCGAGCGCGTGCAGAATGCGTTGCATGGTTTCGTCGCTCAAAATGAGTCGGTCGAGCGAGTAGAGAGGCTTTTTCGGAAGAAAGGTTTCAAGCCGTGCCGAGATGCCGCTGTCCGTTGCAGGAGAAGCAGTGGGCGATGCGGGTATTTCCAGCGTGGCTTTCACAGGATTGAATCGCACGGTGATGTGGGGCTTGCCAAGATGCTCTGAAAATTCGCTCTTTGCTAAAAGCGCATTCAGTTTTGAGACAAAGGCGTTCGTTTTGTGGGCGTCGAGTTCTTGCGCGCTTTCTTTGCCGAGTGCGAGGCACTTTGGGCAGTAGCGCATTGGCAAGCCTTCCACAGTGATGTGCGGAAATTCGGGAAAGATTTTTTTGCCACGATACGCAATTTCAAGCGGAACTTGATGAATCGGGCAGAGCGGTGGTGAAGTTGAACCAAGTGCCATTACATTTGTGCAGTAAGCGTTTGTGCAATAAGAATTAAACGCGGCGAACGCTCGCGCACGAATGCTTGTCCATCATAATCGCCGAGCAGATGACGAACGTGAAGTCCTGCATTCAGGAGCATAGCGGTTAAATCCTCGACAGAATAAAGCCGAACGGCTTCCATGAAGCGATGGGTTTTGCCGTCTTCGGTTATCGAGATGCTTTTGACGACGCGCTCGCCAAAAATCATGCGTTCCTCGAGAATCTCCAACTCGCCAAACGAGCGGCGCGACTTTGGTTGCAAGGTGTTACGAACAACATGCTCGTTGAGAAAGTCTAACACATACCAGCCGTTTGGCTTCAAGGCACGCGCTACATGGCTCAAGACCACATCATCTTCATCATCGTTTTCAAAGTAGCCAAAACTCGTGAAGAGTTGAACGATAAGGTCGAACTCTTGTTCAAACGGCAGGTCGCGCATATCAAATTGCGTGAAGGTGAGCGCAAGATTTTTCTTTTGGGCTAATGCACGCGCTTCTGAAAGGAGCATTTGAGAGAGGTCGTTTGCCGTTACTTGAAAGCCGTTTTCGGCAAGTGCAACGGCGTGCCGACCAGAGCCGCAAGCAATATCAAGGGCTTTCGGATTCGGCTCTGAAATCGAGATGAAGTTTAGCAGTGTGGCAATCGTTTGTTCGGCTTCTTCGAGCGAGCGATGCGCATAAAGTTTGAGATAAGCAGGGTGATTAAACCACGCTTTGAACCAATCGGCATGAACAACGAAGTCGGAAGACGAGGACATAGCGGCGTGAGAAATGTTAGAAATCGGTTTTCCAAAATTAACCAAATTTTGTTATCGTAAGCGTTCTACTTCAACAATCAACGCCAATCAACACTTTTAACAAACATAACGAAATACGACCAATGAGACGACATCTGTTACTATGCATGCTCGCTGTGATGTTCCTTAGCGAAGCGACTTTTGCACAAGTGGCGCAAGGTCCTGCGTTTGGTTCTGTGCCGAGTGGCGCAGTTTTTTCTACTGAAGGATTTGGGAACACTGATGCCCCGAGTTTTATTCCAGGCGTCAATGGGCGCGTGTTTAACGCTAAGAATCAGCCACCGCCAACGGTTGCGCCGCCTGATGTGCCTGCACCGCTTGCGCCCGAAGGCTCGAACTATGTTGAAGACCCGCGTTTGAATGGTGGCACGCTCGAGGCTACAACCACGCGTCCGCTCCTTTTAGCCAGTGTTAATGGCACACCGCAAGGTAACTGGATTCCGCCTGACCCGCACTGCGCTGTTGGACCAAACCACGTGATTTTTGTCGACAACGGTCGTGTCAGAATTTTAGATAAAAAAGGCAACACGCTCCGCACCATTAACATCAACACATGGTTCTCGAATGTTCAGCCCGGCGTTGGTGCGTTTGACTGCAAGATTCTTTATGACCACTTCGACAACCGCTGGGTAATGGTTTGGCTCGATCAAGATAACGCCGCTCAACGCGGACTCTTCTTGCTCTCCGTTTCTGACGATGACAACCCGATTGGCACTTGGTATAACTGGGCGCTACCTTCCAACCGTAATGGCAGTATTTTCAACGGCGGTTGGGGCGACTATCAAGGCGTCGGCTTCGACAGCGAAGCGATTTACATCACGGCGAACAACTTCTCCTTCGGCGGCTCTTATCAATACACGACTTTCCGCATCATTGAAAAGGCGCAACTTTACGCCAACACCGCAGGGCAAGTTGACTGGATTGACTTTTGGAACTTGCGCGATAACGGTGCCGATGTGTTCGGCGTGCGTCCTTCTATCATTTGGGGAAATCCGGGCGAATACTACCTCGTCTCCGTGCCGCGATTTTTCTCCGGCAACACCTACTTCACCATTTTCAAAGTAACCAATCCAACCACAACGCCACAGATTACAAGTGTGCGCGTGCCCGTAACGGCTTGGAGCTTTGCACCGAACGCCAACCAACTCGGCGGAAGCACAACGCTGATTGAAAGTGGCGGCAGCAATGTGCGCAACGAACCTGTTTATCGAGACGGACACCTCTACGTCGTTCACTCTGTTGCAAGTGGACCAAGCAATCAATTTTCAAGTGCGCGTTATGTCAAAATCAGAGTGTCAGATAATACTGCTGTGGAAGATGTTGCCTTCGGCGCAAATGGCTTCTGGCACACTTATCCTGCGATTATGGTTGACGAGGATAAAAACATTGCTATCACATTCAGCCGTAGTGGACAAACAGAGTATATCGGAGCATATTACACTTGGAAACTCAGCACAGATGCAACACTGCGTCCAAGCGAAACCATTCAAGCTGGGCGTGGCAACTATGTTGTAACCTTCGGCGGAACACGCAATCGCTGGGGCGATTACAACGGTATTGCCCTTGACCCAAATGGCGCAGGCATCTGGATGTTCACCGAATATGCCGCTGGAACGAACACTTGGGGGAATTGGCTACATGGCATTCGCTTAAAACCCTTCAGTGGTGCGTCAGTTTATTCATTTCAAAACGGGCTTAACTTTGGAAAAGTAGAAGTGGGCAAGCGCGATACGCTCGCCGTCACCATTTACAGCTACGGCGAAAATGTGCTCACGGTCAATTCTATCACCACCCAAAACCCTGCTTATCAGATCCTCAGTGCCACTTCGTTGCCTGCGAACATTCCGCTTTATGATTCGCTCGTGTTGCGCGTGGTATTCGCACCGACTGAGCACGGCATTGTCAATGACACGATTTATATCGCTTCAAACGATGCACAGCAACCGGTCTATAAAATTGCGCTAACTGGCAAAGGGATTGAAATTGGAAGAGCCGAGCCGGGCGTGCTCTATTCGCTCTCTTCGCCGGTTGGCGACGCGCAACTGGTGAGAATCAACGACGCAACGGCGCAAACCGTTGTAGTCGGTCAGACCGAACAAGGCATCATGAATAGCCTGTGTATCAATCCCCGCACAAATGAAATTTTCGGTTTGACCACAGGCACTCCATCAACCTTGTATCGTATTTCTGCACGCTTTGGCGACGCATTGCCGTGGCGAACCATTCCCTTAGGTGGTGTGCGTGCCGTAGCATTTGCTGAGAACGACACACTTTACGCGGTAATTCCGCAGGGGCTTGGCGCAAATATCCGTGCCCTTGTGTATCGCGTTTTATTCAACGACCAAAGCACCGATACGGCTCTTGTAGCGAACGTGCCGCAGTTCAATCCAAGTGGCATGACTTGGGACAATGCCAATCGTCGCTTGCTTCTTTCTGCCTTGTCAGGCACACGACGCGATACCATCTTTGCCGTTAATCCTAACGACGGCACCTTCGCGCCGCTTGGCGGAATGGGGTTGAGCACCGCCGTTACGCATTTAGGCTACGCGCCAAACGGCTACATCTTCGGCTTGACAGGCACGGGCACGCAAGTGGCGTCGCTCGTCCGATTCACAGCACAAAATACAACCGCCACAGTTGTCGGCAGTACCAACACCAGCGCGCTTCGCGGCATTGGCATTCGCACTGACTCGCTTGGACAACTCAACGCCGAGATTCGCACTGCATCAACGCCGAAAGAGTATCAGCTCCATCAAAACTATCCGAATCCGTTCAATCCGTCAACCGTGATTGAGTTCGCCATTCCAACGGCGGAAAATGTCTCGCTCAAAGTCTACGATGTGCTCGGCAGAGAAGTCGCAACGCTTCTCAACGAGCGTAGAAATGCGGGCGTTCATCGCATCAATTTTAATGCAAGCAACCTTGCAAGCGGCACGTATTTCTATCGCTTGCAATCAGGCGGATTTACACAAACCAAAAAGATGATTTTGGTAAAGTAAGCAAAGCGGTTTCGTTCAGGAAAGAGTCTGTGTAGTAACGCAAAAGGCGATTCTCTGTGAATCGCCTTTACGTTTTTTATTGTGCGCCATGTGCTATGCCTCGATGGCTTCTTTGGGGGATTCTCGTGAAATTTTTTCGTCGCGTAATTTTTTGGCTTCGGCAACAAAGGCATTGAAGAGTGGATGAACGCTATGGACACGCGATTTGAGTTCGGGGTGAAACTGAACGCCCACAAACCAACGGTGCGAAGGAATTTCAATCATCTCGACAAGCTCGCCGTCAGGCGAAAGTCCTGAAAACACCAAGCCATGTTGTTGTAGAATTTCGCGATAGGCATTATTCACCTCGAAGCGATGGCGATGGCGTTCGGTAATTAAAAGCTTACGGTATGCCTCAAAGGCTTTTGTGCCTTCCATAATCACACAAGGATACGAACCTAAGCGCATCGTTCCACCTTTTTCTTTGACAGATTTTTGCGACTCCATCATATCAATGACAGGGTGTTTCGGGCGCTTTTGAAACTCGGTGGAGTTTGCACCTTCGAGCCCACACTTGTGCCGTGCAAATTCAATCACGGCGCATTGCATGCCTAAGCAGATGCCGAAAAATGGAATGTTGTGCTCGCGCACATATTTTACTATTTGAATTTTACCTTCAATGCCGCGCTGTCCGAACCCAGGTGCAACTAAGACGCCTGCTACATCGCGCATGGCTTCTTCTATGGTCATTTTTCCGTCCTCGACGTCTTCTGAACGCAGGAGTTTAACCAAGACTTTCACATCATTTGCCGCACCTGCATGAACAAAGGCTTCAAAGATCGATTTGTAGGCGTCAGGATATTCGGTGTATTTGCCTACAAGTGCGATGCGCAACGTGCCCTCTTTCGGAAATTTGACTTTGTGAGAAAATGCTTCCCAACTGCTTAAATCCACTTGGCTGTTGCTCTTCAAGCCCAATTTTCGAAGCACCATTGCATCTAATTTTTCTTCGTGCAAAAGAAGAGGCACTTCGTAAATCGTCTCGGCGTCGCGCAAGCCGACAACATCGGCGTCAGAAAGGTTACAGAACAGTCCGATTTTATGTTTGATGTCTTTGGAGAGGGCTTTTTCACTGCGGCAGACGAGCACATCAGGCTGAACGCCAATTTCAAGCAAGAGCCTAACGCTGTGTTGAGTTGGCTTGGTTTTCAGTTCTGAAGCCGATTTGATGTAAGGAACAAGCGTCAGGTGAATGTTCATTGCATTTTTCGGTCCGAGATGAAGTTTAAGTTGTCGCATCGCTTCTAAAAACGGCTGCGATTCAATATCGCCGACTGTGCCGCCGATTTCCGTAATCACCACGTCATATTTTCCCGATTCAGCAAGTTCCATCATTCTCATCTTGATTTCATCAATCACGTGCGGAACAACTTGAACCGTCGCGCCTAAATAGTCGCCGCGTCGTTCTTTGTCAATCACATCTTTGTAGATGCGTCCCATTGTAACGTTGTTGGCTTGTGAGGTGGAAACATCGAGAAAGCGTTCGTAGTAGCCCAAATCCAAATCGGTTTCTGCGCCGTCGTCGGTGACATAAACTTCACCGTGTTGATAGGGCGACATCGTGCCAGGGTCGACGTTGATATACGGGTCAAACTTCTGAATCGTAATTCGCAGTCCTTGTGCTTTGAGCAATGCGCCGAGCGAGGCAGAAAGAATCCCTTTGCCGAGCGACGAGACCACGCCTCCTGTTACAAAAATATGCTTGACCGATTTTGTCCGCGCCATACAAGAAGTAATCGTTAGATGTGATGATGTGATAGATGAGAATATCGCAACGAATTTAACACTTTTTGCTTGCAGTTAAATTGGTTGGTAAATCGGTTAAAATGCGCTCGTGTGGTTTTACGCATGTCCTAAAGTCGATAAAGCCGATTGCATTTTGCTTGCTTTGCTTGCGGTTTTGCGTAACTTGTTTCAGTCAAAAAATGAACGGAAAGGAGAACGCACTATGTCGCTGCTCAAAAAGATTTTCAAGAGTTTCAAAGGGCACTACGCCTATGATGAAAATTACCTCACCAAGTTGATTGAGGAAGAGAAAAAGTACGGCTATATGAAAAACCTCATTGAAGTCAGCGATAAAATCATAGAAGAAAACCCCAATTTTGTCGATGAAGTCAAAAAGAGCGACAATGGATGTTGGATGGACCAGATGTATGGAACGCATCACTGCAACATTTGCGACTTCATTGATGACTGCCCAACGAAGCTCGAGGAGGATTTTCAAGCCTACCTTCAAACGCTCTCCGAAGATGAACGTGCAAGTGTGCTCGCGCTGATTACGCACAAAGAAGAAGTAATGAAGTCGGCTCAATCTATCAAGCAAAGCCGGCAAGGCTAATTACAAATACTCAACAGGCAAGCCGAATTTTCGGCAAAGCAAATGCACGCAGGAAACGCCTGAATAAGTTACAGCAATCACGCCTTGACCAGGGAAGCAACTATCGCCAACGGCATACAAGTTTTTAATCGGTGTAGAATTTTGAGGCTTTTGCAAGACGATTTGCCCCGACTTCAAAAGCGGTCCGTAAGAGCCTTTATAGCGTTTCAGGTATCGCTTGTGCGTGAGCGGCGTAGCAGCATAACAGCGTTCAATCGCAGAGGAAAGGTTTGGCAGAATTTTTTCAGTGCGGCGAATTAAGGCTTCCGCAGCCCGCGCCTTGGCGGCTTCATATTCAGCGTCTTTTGGATAGCGTTTCTTCCATTCATCTACCGTGCTCGTTGTAAAAATATGCAAAGTGTGTCTGTCATCAGGTGCACAAGTTCTATCGAGCAAACTCGGCGCAGAAAGGCGAATTGTCCCACCAAGATTGCGATATGTCCGCCAATCTTCAACGATAATGTGATGCACATGAAATCCTTCGGGGAAAACAGCAGCATCGACGCCCAAATGCAACTGAAACCAACTGGGCGAAACTTCAAACTTTGATTCGTCAATCCGATACCGCTCATCTTTGACAAGATAGCCAAATGTGTCCCAAATCGTGGCATTGCTGACAATCGCTTTGGCGTAGTGTGTGTCGCCGTTGGCAAGCCTAATGCCAATAGCACGTCCATTTTTGACGATGATCTCCTCGACCGTTTGCCCAAACCTGACCGTGCCACCGAATTTTCGGATTCCGTCGACCAGCGCTTTGGCAATCGCTCCTGAACTGCCAATCGGATAATGGATTCCGCCGCGATGTCTATCGGCTAAGCAAATGCCAGCATTCACAAACGGGGTTGCGTTTGCGTCTTGCAATGCCCATGATTCACATTCAATATCAATAAATCGCAACAGTTCTTCATTCTTGATAAAACTTCGCGCAACTTCGCCCATTGATTTGAAGGTGTAATACGAAAGCATGGCGACTTTCTTCGGATACTTGAACGCTAGCCAGGCAAGGTGGCGCGGGTCTTCAAGTGAACCGGCAGGAAACGTGCTGATGATGTCGAAAACTTTTTCCAATTCATCGTAGAACTTTCTAATGCCGTCGGCTTCGCTCGGAAATCGTGCGATAAGTTCGGCTAAAAATTTTTCACGCTCGTAGTGCGTTGCCACTTCAAAGCCGTCAGGCAGGTGGTAATGAATTTGAACAGGGTCGTGAATGGTCGGCACAAGAATGCCGAGTCTTTGGAAAACACGCGTGTGTAAGTTCAGCGAGCCGCTTTGTTCATTTGTGCCAAAGCCGTAAAACATAGACGCGCCTGCATCGAAGGTGTATCCTTTCTTGCGAAAGAGCGATGCACTGCCGCCCGGAACAGTATGTTGTTCAAAAGTGATGGTTGAAAGTCCGCGCTCCTGCATCAAAGCGGCAACGGTCAAACCGCCAATGCCCGCGCCGATTACAATAAGGTCGTGTTGCGTCATTGAAGTGGAGATAGTTTTGATGTCAAAATTACATCACAAGATTGAGAGCCTAAAACCAATTCTTGCTCTTTTAGACGAATTGGTTGGGCTTTAAGGCTGTGAAATAAACCGTAGATTGAATTAGTAACTCTGAATAAATCTTCATAGTTTGTGCACGTGTAGTATAACCAGTGCCGTGAATCGACAATAAACGAAAGGGGCTTTTCGAATGTTAATACTTGTGAGTGTCAAAAAGAACAAAAGGCAAGCGGAATCAAAAACAGCCGCAAAGTCTAAGTCTGATATGGCAAATAAAAACTCTTCTGAGAATATGCCCAGCGTAAAATCTTCGCCAAAGTCAAAAGAGCAAAAAAAGAAAACAGAAGCGGCAAAAGTTGGTTCAGCCAAAACGGTTGAGCAAGAACGCGAACAACCGTCCAATCTTGTGAAAGCGCCTCACAACGCACAAGCAGAAGAAGTGGACTACGAAAAGATAGAAGCATTTTCTGATGAAGAACTCTCCGCAGCCGAGCAATGCTCCCAAGAAAAAGCATCAAGCAAACTCTCGCGCTCTGAAATTGAGCGGCAAATAGACTTCAAAAACGAGGCGATGATTCACATCGACGCGCTTTACAACTATGCGGTGCGAATGACAGGCGACCCCGAAGACGCCAACGACCTCGTCCAAGAAACCTACATGAAAGCCTATCGCTTCTTCGACTCCTTCGAGAAAGGAACGAACTGCAAAGCATGGCTGTTCAGAATTCTCAAGAACAGCTACATCAATCGCTATCGCAAGGAGTCCAAAGAACCTGACAAAGTTGACTACGACGATATTAAGGACTTCTACCACACGGTTAAGCATAGTTCGCTCGACTCCAACGATATGCAAGAGAAGTGGTATGGAGAGTTGTTAGATGATGAAGTTTCACAAGCACTTGACAGTCTGCCCGAAGATTTCCGCGAGGTTGTTCAACTGTGCGATATCGAAGGATTCACTTACGAAGAAATTGCCAATATGGTAGATTGCCCAATTGGAACGGTTCGTTCTCGCTTGCACAGAGGGAGAAAAATTTTAAGAGAGAAATTACTTAATTATGCCCGACATCACGGTTACAAGACCAACCCTGAAGAATAGGGCGATTATTGAGGTAAAAGTGTTCCAAAGCCTTGGAACAGTAGTCTTTTTCCTAACGCTAAACCGATGGGAGTTTTAAGTGTGACTTGCAGAGAAGCCCAAGCACTAATTTCAGCTGCCGTCGACGGCGAACTCGACGATGCAACAATGCGCGAGTTCCTCAAAGCGATTGAAAAATGCGACCATTGCCGTGCTGAATATGAAGCAGAATTGCAGACAAAAAGGTTACTTCGTGAAAAGCTCAAAAGATTCAAAGCGCCTCAAAGCCTTGTTGATGCAATTACGCGCCAAACTATCGGAAGAGGGAACCCCTCTACGACACAATTCAGCGCATTAACTGCTCAACAAAACACTGCTGAACAGCCCAGCAAAAACATAGAAAGCTGGAAGAGAGCCTTCCTCGAAGCCATTTACATCAATCCGAATGCAAACAGCAAAGCGCATCCGATTTTCGCCGTAGCGTTAGGGATTTGCGTTCTAGCAATGCTCATCTTTGCAAGTTTTGTGCGCGAACAACGCCATGTCTTTGATGCGCCTTCATACCTTGAAGCAAGCGCGAAGTCAAACATTTTTGACGCCACCGTGCGCCTATTTTTTGAAGCGAAAAGCCCTGACATTCAAACCAAAGACGCCAATGTGATTGCTAACCATATCGAGAAAGTGTTTGGCGTCCCACCTGTAATTCCTATCGTCCGCCCGTTTCAACCAAACTCGGTGCGCGTTGCCGCTCTCGGCTCAGCAGACGTTGGCGAAGTGCGATTCGTTCACGAAAAAGACCCAAAGACTATTGTTGCCATCTACATTGCTCGCGAACACGACATCCTTAAAAATGCTACCATCAACGCTGAGGTCGAGCGATATATCTCCGAAAATGGACGCAATTTTTACAGCAAAACCTGCCCAAGCGGAAATCAAGTCGTGATTTGGAAATGGGGTGAAATGATTTATTCAGCTACCACCAACAATCCTGAACTCAACTTGATCTCCAGCATCTCAAACCCTCACTGGGTGAACTGACGTGCTGATGGCGTCTCGTTGGATTTGCGTGGATTGACGTGGGTTCGTCAATGCCTTTGTAATAACTAATGCTAACGGTCAAATTTCTTCGCCTTCACCCCGATGCGCAACTGCCAAAATATGCGACCGAACACGCAGCAGGGCTTGACATTCACGCCTGCAACGACGAGGAAATTGTCGTCCAACCCCAAGCCGTCGCCTTGATTCCAACTGGCTTTGCGATTGAACTGCCCATCGGCTACGAAGCCCAACTGCGACCACGTAGCGGACTTGCGCACAAACACGCGATTTCTCTTCTCAACACGCCTGGAACTATTGACGCTGACTATCGTGGCGAAGTCAAGGTTATTCTCATCAACCATGGCAAAGAGCCGTTCACGGTCAAAAAAGGCGATAGAATCGCACAAATGGTGATTGCAAAATATGAACGCGTGGCTATTGTTGAAGCCGACGCACTTTCCGACACTAAGCGCGGCACAGGCGGATTTGGGCATACAGGCGTCAGCCCTGTTTAGCCACCATAAAATTACCGATTTTCTCACGCATCACTCAAATAATCAGCAGCTCGCACAAATCGTCTTGAACACCGATGTGTCTTTGGGCACGCAAGAAGGGGAGGCGCGACTGCAAGCAATCATCGTGCGCCGTCAACGAAAGACGGTTTCAATAGGCGAGCATCAACTCGATGCGCCGCGTCCGAGCGTGGTGAAAACTTTCAAGCCGTAGCAATTCCTGTGCTCAAAACCGTGTGAGCGAGAAAAGCGCATCAAACTAAGATGGTTTAGACATCGACTCAGAGTGTGCCTGAAAAGTGTGGCTCGGATTCAGTTCCTGAATCATCAAATCTTCAACTGGTTTGCCTCCGATAAGATGCTGTTGCAAAACACGCTCGGCATCGGCTTCTGTGAGCAATCGATACCAAATGCCGTCAGGATAAACAACCGTTACAGGTGAGTAGGAACAGCCGTCTAAACAGCCTGACTTGTTGGCGCGAATGTCTTTATGCAAGCCTAATTCTTTGAGACGAGATTTCAGATACTTCTGTATTTTCTCAGGTTCGTGTTGCGCACAACTCGAGAGATTTGTGCAAATGAAAGCATGATGTTTGTAGCGCATTGTAACGAATAATTACAGGTTTTGTAGACTTACAAAGAAAAGAAAATTTTTCGTTTCGAGAATAGCATTTGCTCTATGACCATTGCAATCGAGCTGAAACACATTTCCAAGCGGTTTGGCAACTTCTATGCGAATGAAGACATTTCGCTCACGGTCGAGAAAGGCACGATTCATGCAATTGTTGGCGAAAATGGCGCGGGCAAATCGACCTTGATGAAAATTCTCTACGGCTTATATGAACCGACATCGGGCGAAATTTTCATCAATGGCAGGCGCGCACATATCAATTCACCTACCGACGCTATCCGCTTGGGAATTGGCATGGTGCATCAACACTTTATGCTTGTGCCAACCTTAACCGTCGCCGAAAACATCATTCTCGGTGATGAGCCAACCAATCACGGCATCATTGATTTCGACAAAGTTCATAACGAGCTAAAAGCCTTGTCGGAAAAATTCGGACTTGCCATTTCGCCTGATGCACTTGTCAGCACGCTTTCCGTTGGCGAAGAGCAGCGCGTAGAAATTTTGAAGGTGCTTTATCGCAAGGCTGACATTTTAATTTTGGACGAGCCAACTGCTGTGCTCACGCCGATTGAGACCGAACAACTGTTTCAAACCCTGTGCTCGCTTGCTCAAAGCGGCAAAACGATTCTCATCATCACGCATAAACTCGACGAAGTCTTAGCGATTTCAAATTGCGTGAGCGTGATGCGTCAGGGCAAACTTGTCGCCACAATGCCAACAAAAGAGACAACAAAAGAAGCCCTTGCACGTGCGATGGTTGGACGCGAGGTGTTGCTTTCCGTTCCAAAGACGCCTTGTCACGAAAAGGACGTCGTGCTCTCGGTGCGCAACTTGTGCTACACTAATTCGCGGGGTGTGAAGGTGCTTAACAATCTTTCTTTTGAAATCAAAGCGGGAGAAATTTACGGCATTGCAGGTGTTGAGGGCAATGGACAATCCGAACTGCTCAAAGCTTTGTGGGGGATGCAAGACGACGGCGGTGTGCTCTCGGGCGAAATTAAATTTGCAAACATCAACTTGCTGGGAAAATCGCCACGCGAAATTGCTTCGCTTGGCATCTCGCATATTCCTGAAGACCGACTGCGGTATGGCGTCATTAAAGATTACTCCATCTCCAACAACTTAATTTTTGGGCGACATCGTGAGCCGACCTTTGCTGCACGAATTGGCTTCAAGTGGAATGAACTGGCGCAATACGCGCTCGACATGATGACGCTCTTCGACGTGCGTGCCGCTTCTCAAAACGGTGAGCGAAGCAAACTGACGGACGCAAAAATTGGAAGCCTTTCGGGAGGCAATCAACAAAAAATCGTCTCGGCACGCGAACTTGGGCGGCCGCAACTCAAACTGCTTATCTTGGCGCAACCCACGCGCGGCGTCGACATCGGCGCAATCGAGTTCATTCACCGCAAAATCATTGAAACCCGTGATAAGGGCATTGCCATTCTGCTCATTTCCGCCGAACTCGATGAAGTGCTCTCACTTTCCGATAGAATCGGCTGTCTTTACAAAGGCACAATTCGCAAAGAGTTTTCCAAACAAGAAGTTTTACAAGGTAAAGAACAACCAAAAGAGTTTGAAAAAGAAATCGGCGTATTCATCACATAATCGCATCAATCATGAAAGAGATTTTAATTGAGGAAATCAAAAAAGCCCTCGCAGAAGTTGGCGCAGAGCCGACGCGCGAAATTCTCATTGAAAAACCTAACGATGAAAAGTTCGGTGACGCTTCAAGCAATGTGGCGATGACGCTTGCCAAAGAACTCAAGAAAAACCCACGTCAAATTGCACAAGAATTGGTCTCAAAGTTCAAGTTCAATCCTGAGCAGATTGAGCGAGTAGATGTTGCAGGCGCAGGGTTCATCAACTTTTATTTTTCAAAATCGCTCTTGCAACAAAGCGTGGCGCAGATTTTGGCGCAGGGAGAGCAGTTCGGAAAATCAAACGTTGGCGTAGGCAAAAAAGCCATTGTGGAATATGTGAGCGCAAATCCAACCGGACCGCTCACGGTTGGGCGCGGACGCGGTGCAGTGCTCGGTGATTGCATTGCAAACTTACTCGAAGCACAAGGCTACAGCGTTACGCGTGAGTATTACTTCAACAATGCCGGAAGGCAAATGCGCCTTCTTGCCGATTCTGTTCGACTGCGCTACCTTGAACGATGCGGCAAGTCCATTTCCTTCCCTGACGATTACTATCAAGGCGACTACATCAAGGATATTGCCGAGAAAATTTTCGCTCAAAAGGGCAACACGCTCGAAGGCGAAACGGACTTGTCGTTCTTCAAAGAATTTGCCGAAGCGGAAATTTTCGCCAGCATCAAGCGAACACTGTTACGGCTTGGCATTCAGCACGATTCGTTCTTCAACGAAAAGTCGCTCTACGAAAAAGTGCAAGGCGGCAAAAGCCGTAACGAGCAAGTCATCGATATGCTTGAACAAAAAGGATTTATCGAGCGCAAAGACGGTGCGGTTTGGTTCAAGACGTCGCTCTTAGGCAAAAAGAAAGTTGAAGATGGAAAAGAAATTCCTGTTGATACCGTGCTGGTAAAGTCGAACGGCGAGCCGAGTTATCGCTTGCCTGATATTGCCTATCATATCACGAAATACACTCGCGGATTCGATTTAATCGTCAATGTGTTTGGTGCTGACCACATCGACGAATACCCTGATGTGATGCGTGCGCTTGATGTCTTAGGCTATGATACATCGCGCATAAAAGTTGCTATCAATCAATTTGTAACCACAACTATTAACGGCGAGCAGGTCAAGATGTCGACGCGCAAAGGCAATGCCGATACGCTCGACGCGCTTATCGATGAAGTCGGTGCTGATGCCACGCGATTCTTTTTCGTTATGCGTGCCAAAGAAACACATTTGAACTTCGACTTGGAACTTGCCAAAAAGCAATCGAGCGATAACCCCGTCTTTTATCTGCAATATGCGCATGCGCGCATCTGCGGCATTATTCGCGTCGCCGAAGAAAAAGCAACGCTGAACGCTGAAGCCATTTCGCCAGACTTTGTGAAAGTGTTGAACGCCAAAGAAGAGTTGGATTTAGCCAAAGAACTGATGCGCTTTCCTGATGCAGTAAGCTACGCAGCAAATTCGCTCGAGCCACAAAAGATGATTATGTATTTGAACGGCGTGGCGGAACGCTTCCACAAGTTTTATCAAGAGTGCCGAATTGTCGGCGAGGAAGAGCCAGTAATGAAATCGCGCTTGTTGCTTGCATTAGCGACGCGCCAAGTCTTGCGCAATGGCTTCAAGATGCTGGGCATTTGCGCACCTGAACGAATGTGATATAATGCGTATATTTTTCATTCTGCCTGATTTAACCATTTCAAAGCCATGCAAAGAGAAAGAATTGTTCCAATCAATGTCGAGGACGAAATGCGCGATTCGTTCATCGATTATTCCATGTCGGTCATTGTCAGCCGCGCTTTGCCTGATGTTCGTGATGGGCTAAAGCCTGTGCATCGGCGTGTATTGTTTGGCATGTCGGAACTTGGATTGCAGGCAGGGCGACCCTACAAAAAGTCGGCGCGTGTGGTGGGCGAAGTGCTCGGAAAATATCACCCGCATGGCGACAGCGCTGTGTATGATACGATTGTGCGAATGGTTCAGGATTTCTCAATGCGCTATCCGCTCATTGACGGGCAAGGCAACTTCGGCTCGATTGATGGAGATGCACCTGCGGCAATGCGCTACACCGAAGTGCGTATGACGCGCATTGCGGCCGAAATGCTCCGCGATATTGATAAAAACACCGTTGACTTTCAGCCAAACTTCGACGACAGTTTGGAAGAGCCATCGGTCTTGCCCTCGGCCATGCCGAACTTGCTCGTTAATGGTTCAACGGGTATCGCTGTCGGCATGGCAACCAACATTCCGCCACACAACCTGTCGGAAGTCATCGACGGCATTATCGCCTACATTGATAATCGCAACATTACGATTGAGGAGTTGATGAAGCACATCAAAGCGCCTGATTTTCCAACGGGCGGGATTATTTACGGCTACGATGGTGTCAAAGAGGCATACCAAACAGGGCGCGGTAAAATCGTCATTCGTGCAAGGGTGAACATCGAAACTAACGAAAAAAACGACCGCGAATCGATTATCGTAACGGAACTGCCCTATCAAGTCAATAAAGCACGCTTGCAAGAAAAAATCGCCGAACTTATCAATGAGAAAAAAATTGAAGGCATTGCTGATGTGCGCGATGAAAGCGACCGCGACGGCATGCGGCTGGTCATTATGCTCAAGCGCGACGCCGTTACGCAAGTGGTTTTGAATAACCTCTTCAAGCACACCCAAATGCAAGAAACCTTCGGCGTGATTATGCTTGCGCTCGTTGACGGACAGCCGCGCGTGCTCAACCTCAAAGAGATGATTCACTATTATGTGAAGCATCGTCACAACATCGTAATTCGACGCACAAAGTTTGACCTTGCCGAAGCCGAAAAGCGGGCACACATCTTGGAAGGCTTGAAAATCGCGCTCGATAACCTTGACGCTATTATCAAACTCATTCGCGCCGCCAAAGATGGCGACGAAGCGCGTGAAGGCTTAATGGAAAAATTCAAACTCTCGGAAATTCAGGCCAAAGCCATTCTCGATATGCGCTTGCAACGGCTCACAGGCTTAGAGCGCCAAAAAATCGAGGACGAATACCGCGACGTCATTAAACTTATCGAGCAACTGAACGCCATTCTCTCGAGCGAGAAACTGCAATACAAACTCATCAAAGATGAACTAAAGCAAGTGAAGAAGGAATTCGGCGACGAGCGACGCACCGAAATCGTCATGAAAGCCGAAGACTTCAAAATCGAGGACATGATTAAAAACGAAGACGTCGTGATTACCATTACGCACAACGGCTTCATCAAGCGCACGACGGTCGACACCTACAAGCGACAAGGTCGTGGCGGCAAGGGCATTACTGGTGCAGCAACCAAAGACGACGACTTCGTCGAGCACATGTTCATTGCCTCAACGCATCAATACATTCTTTTCTTCACGGGCAAAGGCAAGTGCTACTGGCTAAAGGTCTATGAAATTCCTGAAGGCAGTAGAGCCTCGCGCGGTCGCTCGCTGAACAACCTCATTGAGTTTGAATCAGGCGAAACCATTCGTGCTTACATCAATGTCAAAGAGTTTAGCGAGTCGCAATTTGTTTTAATGGCGACGAAGAACGGCATAATTAAGAAAACGCCGCTCTCTGAATACGCCAACCCACGCAAAACGGGCATTATCGCTATTAACATTGAGCAAGGTGATGAACTTATCGGCGCAACGCTCACCGATGGCGAGCATCAAGTAATTTTAGCGAAAAGCTCGGGCTACGCTGTCCGATTCCACGAGCGCGATGTCAGACCGATGGGACGAAGCGCAACCGGCGTCAAAGGTGCGGAAGTGGATAAGGAGGAAGCGGTCGTCTCGCTCGTTACGACGCGCCACACCGATGTAACCCTGCTCACCGTTACCGACTTGGGCTACGGCAAGCGCAGCGAGTTGGAAGAATATCGAATGACCAAGCGCGGCGCGGCTGGCGTGATTACGCTCAAATCCAACGAAAAGGTCGGAAAACTGGTCGCCATGCTCGAAGTCAAAGACTCAGACGACCTGATTATCATCACTTCAAATGGCATTGTGAATCGCCAACACGTCGAGAACATTCGCGTGATGGGCAGAGCCACCTCAGGCGTGCGACTCATTCGCTTGGAAGAAGGCGACAAGGTGAGCGCTGTTGCGCGCGTGCCGAAAGAAGAAAGCGACGAATCGTCAGAAAATAAAGAGGAGAGATAACAGCCATACGCAAATATCTCGAACAGTCCGTACGGCCTTACGGCTCGGCTTAACTGATTTTCTCTATGCAACATCTTCCAATCGCCACGCAAAAGCGCATCGCGCTCGTCGCACACGACAACCGCAAAAGCGAGCTGATTGATTGGGTGCGCGAGCATAAAGCCACGCTCGAGCGTCATCATCTTTCCGCCACAGGAACAACAGGTATGCTCATCGAGCGTGAAGTTGGTTTGCCTGTTATGAAGTTCAAAAGCGGACCGCTCGGTGGCGACCAACAAATCGGCGCGAAAATCGCCGAGGGCGAACTCGACTGCCTGCTCTTCTTTTGGGACCCACTCGAGCCACAACCACACGACCCCGATGTCAAAGCCCTCATTCGCTTGGCGACTTTGTGGAACATTCCTGTTGCGTGCAATCGCGCCACGGCTGATTTCATCATCTCCTCGCCGCTCATGCAATCCGAATACACCCGCCGCATTTTAGGCTTCGAGGATTATCTGAATCGGTTTGGGCTGAAAAATTCAACCTAATGTGAGCAAAGTCCTTAGTTGAAAAAAAGGAGAATTTGTGATAACTTGGCATTTCGTTTTGGAAAAATTATCGTGAAAGGTTATGTCGAGCCCGCTTGTGGGGGTCAAGAATCCTGCGCTAACTTCCGTTTGGACACCTGTGCTGAAACTGATTGAAAACGCAACACGCATTGTACTTTCAACCCACGAAAACTCGGATGGTGACGGCTTGGGCAGTGAGGTTGCAATGGTTTCCGTCTTACGCCAATTGGGCAAAGAGGTTTGTATCATTAATCCGACAAGCATACCGAAAAATTATCAATTCCTGCCTTATCTATCCGATGCACTGATTTTTCGAGAAGATTCAGCCGAGCATCGAGGGCGATTGGAGCAAGCCGATTTGTTCATACTTCTTGATACGAACCACATCGGCAGAACACGCGCCATGAAGCCAATTGTTTTAGAGCTGCGGAAACAAGGTCAAAAAGTGTTGTGCATCGACCATCATCTTCACCCAGAAGACTTTGCCGACGCAATGGTGTGCTTTTCAGAGGCATGCGCAACAGGCGAACTGATATATGAACTCATCAAAGCAATAGAAAAGTGCTATGGCAAAACTCTGATTGATAAAAATGTTGCTACAGGACTTTACACCGCCATCATGACCGACACTGCCTCGTTCAAACTGCCGAAGACAACGCCGCACGTTCACCGCATTGTTGCCGAACTTTTGGAGACAGGCATTTCGCCGATGGAGATTTACGAGAAGATTTACAACACACTGACCGAAAATATACTCAAACTTATCGGCTACGGCATCGGAAGCATCAAACTCTTGGAGGAAAATCGGCTCGCATATATGCTCATCACGCAAGCGATGTTAAATGAAACCGAGACAAGTTTGACCGACACTGAACGCCTCTTGGACTACATGGTTGGCATACCTACCACACGCATCAGTCTCTTGCTTATTGAGCTGCCTGATGGGCAAACCAAAGTGAGCATGCGCTCTCGTGGCGATTTAGCTGTCAATGAAATTGCGATGCAATACGGTGGAGGCGGACATAAAAATGCTGCAGGCTGCATTATGCCTTTCTCACTTCAAGAAGCGATTGAGAAACTGACGGTCGTTTCAATCAACTTGCTGCAAAACACTCATAACCATCAAACCTAATTTCAAACTAAGCCTATCACAATGAAAGTCTCCGTATCCAAAGCCGAACCTAACACGCTCGCGCTCGAGGCGATTGGTTTTTTTGTTCCGAGAGCATCAAAAGAAAAAAGTTTAACTGCTCTGAATGCAATGGCAGGCATCGTGGCTGCAGGGCTCAATGGTGATTTCAAAGCCGAAGAAGGAGAAGTGCTTATCCTTTATCCGCAAAAGGAAAACTTCAAAGCAAAGCGCGTTTTTGTTTTGGGGGTAGGGCAGAAATTCTCGCTCGATGCAGTGCGCAAAAGTGCGGCATCAATGGCAACAAAAATCAGAGAAATGAAACTTCCAAAAGTTGGCATTAACCTGACAGAAATCAATGCAATCGCCAGCGAAATGCAAGAAGAAGAATCTTACATTGCACAAGCGGTAGTTGAAGGATTTGAACTTGGACTTTACGACTACAATAAACTCAAAACCGACCGCATCCAAGCACTGAAAGATAAAAAGCACAAAAGCGAACCGAAGTTTGAGTTCAAAGAACTCGTTTTGATTACAAGTGCCGCCTCATTGAAAGCCGTTGAAAGTGGCGCGAAGGTCGGCGAAGTGATTGGCTCTGCACAATCTATGGTGCGCGACCTTATCAATTCGCCCAGTAACTACATGAACGCAACTGAACTTGCTAATGCTGCAAAAGCATCAGGCAAAAAATACGGCTACAAGGTAACCGTGTTTGACAAAAAGAAAATTCAGCAACTCAAAATGGGCGGATTGCTCGGTGTCAATCAAGGAAGCAATGAGCCGCCAACATTTTCAATTCTTGATTACACGCCTGAGGGCAAGCCTAAGGCAACGATTGCTCTCGTCGGTAAGGGCGTTACGTTTGACACTGGCGGTATTTCGCTTAAACCATCGGAAAACATGAGCGATATGAAGTCCGATATGTCAGGCGCGGCAGATGTGATTGGCGCGGTGGAAATTGCAGCACGCCTTAAACTCCCAATTCGCGTGATTGGATTGATTCCTGCAACTGACAATAAACCCAGCGGCACAGCGCAAAATCCTGGCGATGTTCTGACAACCTACTCTGGCATTACCGTCGAGGTTGATAACACTGACGCTGAAGGACGGCTCATTTTAGCCGATGCGCTCACATATGCGAAAGAAGAATACGCCCCTGATGTCATTATTGACCTTGCCACGCTCACGGGTGCCTGTGTGATTGCACTCGGCTATCAAGCAGCAGGGCTTTTCACTAACAACGACGACCTCGCCGAAAAACTTTCAAAAGCAGGGATGCGCTCTGGCGAAAAAGTATGGCGAATGCCACTGTGGGACGATTACGATAAGCAAATTAAATCCGAAGTTGCTGACATCAAAAACACAGGTGGTAAAGGCGCAGGCGCAATCACAGCAGCGAAGTTCCTCGAAAAATTCATCGGCGACCATAAAGCATGGGCACATTTAGACATTGCAGGACCGTCGTTCCCGTCGATGGGCTCGAGCGGTGCAAAAAGCAGTTCGGGCTTTGGCGTGCGCTTGCTTGCCGAAGTGCTGCGCAACTGGAACTGATGCAACAATCACACATCGTCAAAAGGCAACTCGTTTGGGTTGCCTGCTCATTTTTGCAAATGCGTGCTTTTCGTGTAACTTCAAGTTCAAAACGCAATCACATTTTCAAAATCTTAACTCGGAGAAATTCAATATGGGAATGGACGCCTTAGGCATGGTGGAAACCAAGGGCTTAGTCGGCGCAATCGAGGCAGCAGACGCCATGGTCAAAGCCGCAAAAGTGGAACTCATCGGCAAAGAAGCGATTGGCGGTGGATATGTTACCGTCATGGTTCGTGGCGATGTGGGTGCGGTCAAAGCCGCAACCGATGCTGGTGCTGCGGCAGCGCAACGTGTCGGCGAGTTGGTCTCCGTCCATGTAATTCCTCGCCCGCACACCGATGTCGAGAGCATTCTCCCCAAGCGTTCTTAATGTTTCATGGCTTTATGCGCGAAGAACTTGCCGTTGGACTGATTGAAACACGAGGGCTGGTTGCTGCAATAGAAGCGTGCGATGCCGCCCTCAAATCTGCCGACGTCAAACTGATTTCGATTGACCGTGTAGATGCAGGCTTGATGACCGTAAAACTTGTTGGTGAAGTTGCTGCGGTTCAGTCGGCTGTTGATGCAGGGCGATTGGCAGCAGCGCGCGTCGGAACGCTCGTGGCAGCGCATGTTATTCCACGTCCGGATGTCGGCTTACACGATGAACTGATTTACGTTGAAGTAAGACCGCATAAAAAAAAGCAAAGCGAATCGCCCTTGTCTGCACCTTCACTATCGATCACTTCAGCAACATCTGCTCCGCTCATATCTTCTCACTCGACTACCTCAACGCCAACCACGCCGATGCCCACGGCTGACGCCTCAAAAACCAAACGGTCATCGGAACATCTTGAACAGATGACCGTGCAGGAACTTCGCCGTTATGCCCGCACCGTACCGAACTTTCCAATTCAAGGCAGAGAAATTTCGCGTGCTGGAAAGGAAACCTTGCTCAATCTTCTTCGCCAATTCAACGGCTAAATTTTCCCGACAAACTACGTCTGCAAACGAAGATGCCCTATATGTGTCGCAAGTGATTAACCGTTTTGGTTGATTCCTTTTACATCGCGTGTGAAATGGAGCAAATTCAATCTCTACAAAGCGCATCTCAAAGTGAAAAAAGTTATTTCGTGCCCCTTGTAAATCATTTAGTTTTGCACTGTTAGCATAGGTTAGAAGTGACGAAGGAAGTTAATGTGGTTCTTTCACGATCAGCAATGGAAACAAAACTGACAAAATCGCCGAAACTCGCCGCACAAGTCTTGCTCAAAGGAGGCGTTGTGGCGTTCCCAACCGAGACCGTTTATGGATTGGGAGCAAGTTTGTTCGATGAAGCATATGTTCAAAAAATTTTTCTCGCCAAAGGTCGCCCGTCCGATAATCCCCTAATTGCTCATGTCGCAAATTTTCACGAGATAGAACTATTAGCTAAAACAATTCCCCGTACTGCCGAGCAGCTAATGGAAGCCTTCTTCCCTGGAGCGCTCACAATTATCCTTCCCAAAAGCAAATATGTGCCTGATATTGTGAGCGCAGGGTTATCGACAATCGGCATTCGAATGCCATCGCTCAAACTAACGCAGATGTTTCTCAAAGAGTGTGGCACGCCTGTTGCAGCACCGTCAGCGAATCTTTCAGGCAAGCCAAGTTCAACTTCGTGGAAAGCCGTTCGGGAGGATTTTGACGGAAAAATCGAGTGCATTTTGAAAGGCGATGAAAGCGAGTTCGGACTTGAATCCACAGTTGTCGACTGCTCCGTTGCTCATCCTGTTGTTTTGCGCACTGGCGCGATTTCAATCGAAGAACTCCAACGCGTTGTGCCAGAAACACGCCTTGGCATAAGCGAATCACACCACGCGCCGAAAAGTCCCGGCATGAAATATCGCCACTACGCGCCCGAAGCAACGGTCAAACTTATCGACGATTTTTCCGATGTGGATTATGCGCACGCGTTCATCGGTATCAGCCAACCGCCAAAGCCCTTCGCGCATCAAAAAATTTGTAAAGGACTCAGCGACTATGCGCGCTCGCTCTATGCGTTCTTCCGCGAATGCGACGCCCACGGCTTGAAAACCATTTATTGCCAAAGCGTCCCCAAACAAGGTATCGGCTTGGCATTGATGGATAGGATTGAAAAAGCCTCAAAAAAGTGAGTTTTCTTGTTAGAATCAGTCAAGTAATCACAATGTCGGAAAATTGCCGATGGGTGCGCTCGTGCAGTTCTTTCACATCAAAATGTTTAATGCGTTCATACATCAAGTTTGCAAGCAAATCGAGTTGAACGAAGTCGTTGGCAGCAATATCGCGCTCAATGAGCGTGCCCAAAAACACCATTTGCTCAGGCGAGAGCGAATCCAAAAATTTGTCGAGATTGGCTTTGTAGGATACTTGCGACATAGCGAAATAAATTTTGATTTGAATTTACGCTAATAGCAACACAAACATGCACTGGCAATGTTCATCATTTTCGGAACTGTCGCCGAAAGCCCTTTACACCATTCTCAAAGCCCGCGCCGAAGTCTTCGTCGTCGAGCAGCAATGCGCCTATTTGGATATGGACGGCATTGATGAGCATTCACATCACCTTGTTTTATACAACGACTTCGGTGAACTGGCCGCTTACTCACGGCTTGTGCCGCCAAACATCAAATTTCAAGAGCCATCTATCGGGCGCGTGCTGACCACTCGAGGCGCGCGCAGAAAAGGCTTCGGGCGACAGCTCATGCAAGAAAGCATTTTGAGAATCACCGCGCTCTATCCAAACGCCCCAATCCGAATCAGCGCGCAAGCCTACCTTGAAAAATTTTACAACGACTTCGGCTTCGTGCGTGTCTCCGACAACTACGACGAAGATGGCATTCCACATCTCGAGATGCTTCGTCCAAACAAACACTGAAAACATCGCCGAAACGTTCAACTACCTCAAACCGTTTCGGCGTGTGTCTCAACACAAAATATCATCAAACTGCTTGTAGAACCATGCTTAAACTTACGATTTCTCTCGCTCTGCTTATCCTGTTTGTTACAACACCTGCAAACGCACAAGACACGAAAAAAGAAAAGAAGCAAACAACGCTTGTCGGCTACCTTTCCGATTGCATGTGCGGTGAAAGTTTGGAAAATGCCAAAATGGCGGCTGACCACCCCAAAGAGTGTTGCCTTGTGGAGATGTGCGCAAAATCAGGTTATGGCATTTACAGCAACGGCAAATTCATCAAGTTCGACCCAAAAGGAAACGAGAAAGCCAAAGCCTTCCTGACCACGCTCAAAAAAGAAAAAGACTTGAAGGTGAGGGTCAGGGGCAAAATGGAAAACAATGTGTTTATGCTTGCCAGCATTGAAGATGCGAAGTAAGCATCACTGAAAAAATGTAAAAGGGACGCCGCAAAGCGTCCCTTTTTTATTGCGACAAATTATTGCGACAAAATCGCCTTTACAAATTAGAAGCGATACGACGAGCTAAACACGGTGAAGAGCGGATTTGATGCGTTGCCGCCAAGGAGATGCGGTCCGTTGCGCAAGAAGGTTTCGTTGATGGCAAAGTTCATGTTCCAATCGCCGAAGTGCATACCAATGCCAACCGCGATGAAGTTGCCAAAGTAGTTTGCTCTTGAAGTTCCACTGCGCTTAAAGTTTGTTCTGGTTTTGGTATTGCCGACGCGACCTTCGTCAATCGCTTCCGAGCTCTCCATGGTTTTGAAATAGCCGAGCCGCACGGTGAGCCAATCGAGCGCATAGTATTCCACGCCGAGATTGATGCGCGGAAGCAAGGTTATTGTGGTTGTTTGAGTGCGTGTATCGCCAGCGACATTGCCTAAGTTGGTCGTCTTGGTTTCTTCCTTAGTGTTCACAAACGAGACACCGCCAATAAGCAGGGCGTTTTTCGTTTTAGCGTTTATGCCTAAACCAACTTCAAATGCGGATTGTGAAAGCTCTACGGCTTGGGCATTTGGTGGCGGAGCGGGGTCGCGTTTTTCTTTTCTTGAGACCGTGTAGAAACTTGCGGTTGGCACAAGGTCGTAGGTGTTATTGAGTTTGTAGAAGGCACGCGCATTGACGCCAAGTTCCATGCCGCCGTCAAGGCTGACTTCCTGCTTTGGTGGAGTGCCAAGTGAGAAAGATTGTGTAACAGAACGGGAGTTCATGCGCACTTTCACTGCAAGTTCGCCACGAAGTTGAGTCGTGTTATAAACTGCACCCACATCGAAGCCAAGCGTTGAGAGTTTGCTTATGAGGGATGCTGTAAAGGTTGTAGAGTCAATGTCATCTTCCACGGTTCGACTGCCCGTATAGACTTGTGCGCCGAGTGTTAATTCAGGCGAGAGTTTATAGCCGATTAAAAAGCCAAGCGTGTTTTCGATGTTGGGCAAGGTGTTGCCACCAAAGGCGTTGAGTGCGTCAGTGGTTGCGAGTGCGTCGCGCGTGTTGACAAGCAATCCTAAGTAGAAGTTCTTTGTAACTTCAAAGTTTGCGCCCGCAAAGGTTTGCGAAATAGCACCAGATTGTAGACCGTCATAGTTGCCCCATACATAATTTCCGAAGTCGCCAATGTAGGCAGGGTTGATAAGCAAGTAGGTGTCGTTGCGAAGAAAGGGGTTGAAGTTGTAGAGTCCGTTTGGGCTATATGCGCCGCCTGCACCGAGGGCGAGTTCGCGAGCAAAGCCGCCGCCGAGTTCGCGTTGGGTTTTGAGTGGTGCAAGGAGAGAGGTCGGGGATTGCTCTTGCGCACGCGCAGAAAATGTCAGCGAAAGAGCGAGCAGCAGTGCGAAAATCGCACGAGGAGAAAGATTCTTTTTCATCATCAATGTTTTGTTTTGTTTTTGATGTTGCAAATGATGTATTCATCTGCGCGACAAATATACGATGCGTTTGCCCGCATTGATATCGATAAACAATAAACTTGTATCTTGTTATGTTCAACTCAACTACACTCTTCAATACAACCATGACGAAGTATTTTCTTGTTTGTGCCTTCCTCTTGTTTCTCGCCGCGTGCGGAACTGCCTCTGTAAAAAGCATCAACCTTGCGTGCAAAAAAGAGCCACGCGATTTTACCCGCGAAGCGTCGGAAATTTTAACTAAGAACGAATACAAAATTTTAGAAGCCGACGAACAGACGGGTGCGATTAAAGCCTTTCGCAAAGAATATGAAATGACGATGGGAGACCGACCAATTTTAGTTTCATCAAAAATGTTGGAGACCTCGCTGACAGGCGATTCTATCAAGGTAGTGATTTACTCGGTCGGCAGAGATAACAAAACACCCATACGCTATTGGAACGAGCGCGCAACCGACGAGTTTGAGAAAACAAGCTACATGCCAGTCTTGAATGCGCTTAAAGATTTGTGCAAGTAGTTTTTTCTTGTGATGCCTTTGGTGTAAATTTCTGCACTGTATGCCAAAAAAAGCACAGCGTTCAGAAATTGAGTGTAAGATAGTCTCTATCAACTGTAAACTTCCAAAGCTATGGCAACGGCGGTTAAAAAAAGTCCAGTCAAGAAAAGCAATTCTCACGCAAAAGCCGCATCGCATGCGAAGACAAAGCATGAAGTCAAGACAAATGGACAAACTTCACAATCTAATGGTGCAATTCGCTCAGTACTCAAAGAGAAGCGGGTCTTCAAGCCCAGTGCGGCGTTTTCCAAAAATGCGCACATCAAATCGATGGCGGAATATGAACGGCTTTACGCATATGCGGAGAAGAACCCCGAAAAGTATTGGGCAGAAATTGCCGAAAATTTCCATTGGTTTAAGAAATGGCGAAAAGTGTTGGAATGGAAGTTGCCGTATGCAAAATGGTTTGTCGGCGGTCAGACAAACATTTGCTACAATGCACTCGATCGGCATTTAACCACGTGGCGCAAGAACAAAGCGGCAATTATTTGGGAAGGCGAGCCAGGCGACCAGCGTGTTCTGACCTACTTGCAACTGCATCGCGAAGTATCGAAGTTGGCGAATGCTATTAAAAAGCGTGGCATTAAAAAAGGCGACCGTGTCGCGATTTACATGGGCATGACGCCCGAGCTTGTCGTTGCGGTGCTGGCGTGTGCGCGTATTGGTGCAGTGCACAGCGTTATCTTCGGCGGCTTTTCTGCACAAGCCGTTGCCGATAGAATCAACGACGCGCATGCGAAGATGGTCATCACGGCTGATGGCGTGTTCCGAAGAGGCAATGCCTTGAACCTAAAATCGGTTGTCGATGAAGCCTTAGTCAATACATCGTCCGTCGAGAATGTGATTGTCTATCAACGCACGAAAGCGCAAGTGCACATGGTTGAAGGGCGCGACCATTGGTGGCACGAATTGATGGACTTGGCTTCCGACGATTGCCCTGCCGAAAAAATGGATTCAGAAGATCCGCTCTTTATCCTCTACACATCAGGCTCAACAGGCAAACCCAAAGGCATTTTACACACGACAGGGGGCTACATGGTGCATGTAGCAAACTCTCATAAGATGGTCTTCGACATCAAAGACGATGATGTGTATTTCTGCACAGCAGATGTCGGCTGGATTACAGGACACTCTTATCTTGTTTACGGTCCGCTCATCAACGGCACTACGGTGTTGATGTATGAAGGCGCGGTTAATTATCCGAACTGGGGACGCTTGTGGGATATGATTGAACGCCATCGGGTAACGATTCTGTACACGGCACCAACGGCGATTCGCTCATTCATTCGTGCTGGCGACGAATGGGTAACAAAGCATAATCTTTCTTCTTTACGCTTGCTCGGCACCGTCGGCGAGCCAATTAACCCTGAGGCATGGATGTGGTATTACAATGTGGTTGGAAAAAAGAAAT
Source organism: uncultured Chlorobiales bacterium (assembly GCA_938003965.1). Lineage (GTDB taxonomy): Bacteria > Bacteroidota > Chlorobiia > Chlorobiales > Thermochlorobacteraceae > JANWWM01. The sequence goes on along the minus strand of CALKXI010000024.1, from coordinate 46,998 downwards.
GTCCAATCGTCGATACATGGTGGCAAACGGAAACAGGCGGCATTATGGTCTCGCCGTTGCCGGGGGCAACGCCACTCAAACCAGGCACAGGCACGCGTCCGCTTCCGGGCATTGCTGTTGATGTTGTCCATAAAGATGGCACGCCTTGCAAAGCCGATGAAGGCGGGTTCTTGGTTGTCAAGCGTCCATGGCCCTCAATGCTCCGCACGATTTACGGCGACAATGCGCGATACGAAAAAACCTATTGGTCGGAAATTCCGGGCATGTATTTCACAGGCGATGGTGCGCGGCGCGACAAAGACGGCTACATTTGGGTGATGGGACGCGTCGACGATGTTGTCAATGTGTCTGGACACCGATTGGGCACAGCCGAAGTGGAATCGGCACTTGTGGCGCACAGTGCTGTTGCTGAGGCGGCAGTCGTTTCTCGCCCTGATGAAATCAAAGGTAATGCGCTCGTTGCATTCGTAACGCTCAAAGATGGATTCGAGGGCAATCAAACCTTGAAAGAAAGCCTGCGCGAACATGTCGCCAAGGAAATTGGTTCAATCGCTAAGCCTGATGAGGTGCGTTTTGCAGCAGCATTGCCTAAAACTCGAAGCGGCAAAATTATGCGCAGGCTCTTGCGTGAATTAGCAACCAACGGCGAAGTCAAAGGCGATGTGACAACCCTTGAAGATTTCAGTGCGCTCGAGAAATTGCGCCAACAAGAAGAGGAAGAATAAACTAAATGCGAAAACCATGCAGGCACTTCGGAAAGAGTGCCTGTTACTTTTCATGCCGGCCTAAACAGTTGTCGCAAATCCCGCATTTTTCCGTGTAGCGCATCTCGCCGAAGTAATCCAGAATGTAATTGCGTCGGCACTTCGTGTAGCGAATGTAATTTTTGATGCTTCGAAATTTTTTTTCGGCAACGCTTTTGCGCTGCACAAGCGCGCTCCAATCAATCGGCAATTTTTTCGGCAACAAGTTCGGCGCAAGCAAGGCAACCGAAACTAACTCGCCTGAATAAAACGCTATCAACCCTGCCTGATGCCAATCGCGAAAAACTTGCAACAATGCCGTTGAATCCAATCCTGCTTTGAAAGCAAGCTGGTCCAGTTCAAATTGCACGCTCGTCGAGAAACACTCATGGCCAAAGGAGCGCAATAGTTGCTCAAAGACCTTTTGCTGAAGTTTGTTCTGACTTCGCTCGACCCACTCAACAAGAACCTCACGATGCACCAACACACGCAATGACTCACGTTCAAATGTGCTGTGCAACCGTTCAAGAATACCAGCCTGCTCCAAAATATCCAACGAAGCCTCTAACTTAATTGACCCAAACGACTTGCCCAATCTTGCTTGTAACGCTTGAAGAAGGTCTTGCCGCAGCACGGTCAGTTGTTGAGTCTCGCTTTTGCCTAGTCGCTTTCGGAGTTCGTCGTAGGTCAGTTCAACATCGATTTTGGTTGGGTAAGATTGGGAGAGAAGGTAATCGCTCTTTTCGATATCGCGAGGTGAGTAAAGCAGCACAGCATAACTTTTTTTGCCGTCGCGTCCTGCTCGTCCGGCTTCTTGATAATACGACTCAATCGTTTCAGGCAGTTCGAGATGCACCACTACGCGCACATCAGGTTTATTGACGCCCATGCCAAAAGCATTCGTTGCACACACCACACGATATTCATTTTTGAAAAACGCCTCTTGAATGCGCGAACGCTCTTCATCGGAAAGTCCTGCGTGGTAGTATGTAGCTTTAATGCCATGTTGATGGAGAAATGAAGCGGTCTCTTCGGCAAGTTTTCGGCTCATAGTATAAACTATCGCTGCGCCACTGACAGCGTTCAAAATTTGCAGTAGTTTCTGACGCTTGTTTTCTAAGGCGAAAACGGAAAGAGAAAGATTCGTGCGCTCAAAGCCGCCCACAATAACAGTAGGCGATTGAAGTTTGAGAAAGGTTTGAATATCGTGAATGACTTCTTCGGTTGCAGTTGCTGTCAAGGCGAGCATGATGGGGCGCTTGTTCGGCGAAATCGCCTGAATGCCTTCCGCAATGCGCTGATAACTTGGACGAAAATCGTAGCCCCATTCAGAAATGCAGTGCGCTTCATCAACAGCGACAAGCGAAATCTCAACGCCTTGCAGAGCGGAAATAAATGGCTTCGTCTCCAAGCGTTCAGGCGCAACAAACAAAACCTTTAACTTCCTTTGATAAGTTTCAAGAAATATGCGCTGAACCGCACCAAGACTGGTTTGGCTGTTAATTGCCGCAGCAGGATAGCCAATGGCTTTGAGCGAATCGACTTGGTCTTTCATCAAGGCAATCAACGGTGAAATGACAAGCGTTAAGCCTGAAAACATCTGTGCAGGAATTTGATAGCAGAGCGATTTGCCTTGTCCAGTCGGCATAATCGCAAGCGTATCGTTTCCTTTGAGCAAAGAAAGAATGACCTTTTCTTGTTCGCCTCTGAACGACTCATATCCGAAAAGATACCGAAGCAGTTGTCGCGCACGCGTCAGTAAAGCGTCATCCTCGGCGGTAAGTGGAGTAAGTTGTGGTGTTGTGGTCGGCACAAGGCGCATCAAAGTTAGAGCAGTTCAGAATCAAACACACACAAATCTAACACATGCGAAAAGCATCGCGTTTTCTACAGTGGCGAATTGGGTTATGTTGGCGATAAGTTTAACTTACAAAATCAACTTTCATTTTTCAATCAATGAACGAGCAAACAGCGTTTGCACCGAATATCGCGCTCGAGAAATTCTGCTACGACCTGCCCGAAGAGCGCATCGCTAAGTTTCCTTTATCGGAACGCGACCAAAGCAAATTGCTCGTGGCTGATGCAACCACAGAAGAAATTTCGCACCATCATTTTTACGACCTGCCTGCGCTCTTGCCTGAACGCGCCCTGCTTGTTCGCAACAATACCAAAGTGATTGCGGCACGACTGCACTTCGCCAAAACAACGGGCGGATTGGTTGAAGTCCTTTGTCTTGAACCCATTGCGCCCAGTCGCGACCCCGCCATTACGCTCAACGCAAAAAACGGTTGCCGATGGAACTGCCTGATTGGCGGACGAAAAATTGCCATCGGAACCGTGCTCGAACTGCATGGCGTAACGGCAACCGTCATTGATAAAGTCGACGCCGAAGCCGTTGTCGATTTCACTTGGAGTAGCAATCAATCCTTCGCCGACGTGCTTGAAACGATTGGCAAAATCCCCATTCCGCCTTATTTGAAGCGCGAAGCCGAACAAGAAGACCGTTTCCGCTATCAAACCGTTTATGCCATGTCGCAAGGCTCGGTTGCCGCACCAACGGCAGGACTTCACTTCACGGAACGCACATTCCAACAATTAACTCACAAGCAAATTGAAATTGCCGACCTCACGCTCCATGTCGGACTTGGCACCTTCAAACCGATTGAAAGCCCCAGCGTTGCCGAGCACCAGATGCACACCGAACGAATCGCTGTTTCGCTTTCTACGCTTGAACGCTTGATAGAGCAAGCCACATCGCCGAAACCATGTGTCGTTGCCGTTGGCACAACTTCCATGCGCACGCTCGAATCGCTCTACTGGTTCGGCGCGAAACTTTGTGCAAATGAACAAGACGCTCTCTCCCGAAACGATATATGGGTTTCGCAATGGGAAGCCTATCGACTATCCGCCGAAATAAAGTTACCTTCGCGTCAAGAAGCCTTCGGCAAGTTGCTCAAATGGGCAAACGAAAAAGGCTTAGAGCAACTGCAAGGCGAAACCGAATTGATGATTGTACCAAGTTATATGTTCAAAGTCGTCGACGCCTTGATTACAAATTTTCATCAACCCAAAAGCACGCTCATTTTGCTTGTGGCGGCATTTTTGGGAAACGATTTTTGGCGCAAGGTCTATCAAAGCGCGCTCGATAACGACTATCGCTTTTTGAGTTACGGCGATTCGTCGCTTCTTTGGCGCAACAAAACCAATCAAACCGATAATCTCAAATGATAGAAATGCTACTGCAACCCGATAATCTTGCAAGTTTGCTCAGCCTGACGGTGCTTGAAATCGTGTTAGGAATTGACAACATTATTTTCATCTCGATTCTCGTCTCCAAACTTCCATCGGAAGCACAGCCAAAGGCGCGCGTGATGAGTTTAACTGCCGCGCTAATTTTGCGCTTGGGATTTTTAGCCGCCATCAATTGGATTCTCACATTGGAAGCACCGCTCTTTAGCGTGTTTGCACAAGGCATTAGCGGCAAGGATTTAATTATGCTCGGTGGCGGACTCTTCTTGATGTATAAAGCCGTTACGGAAATTCACTCGAAAATTGAAGGCGACGCCGAAGAAGGAGGTGCGAAGGTCGCATCAAGTTTTGCAATGGTCATTCTGCAATCTATCGCGCTCAGTTTCATCTTCTCGATTGACTCGATTATTACGGCGATTGGTTTATCGAAAGAGATTTTGGTAATGGCAATCGCGATTATCGTCTCGACAGGCGTGATGCTTGTGTTTGCAAAGCCTGTCGGCGATTTCATTCACGAGCACCCAACCACGAAAATGCTCGGGCTTGCGCTCTTGCTCCTCATTGGCGTGTTGCTCGTTGCCGAAGCCTTCGATGTGCATGTGCCGAAGGGCTATATGTATTTTGCAATTGCTTTTTCGCTTCTCGTCGAAGTGCTCAATATCAAGATGAAAAAAAAGGCGACTTTGCGCGAGCGCACAATTCGCCATGCTTCCGATGTAACGAAAACGATGTAACAGGATATGAAAACCATCACGAAACTACTTCTCTGTGTAGTGCTCTTGCCGCTTAGTGCATTGGCACAAGAGCCTGACACGACCGAACTGCCTCACTTCATGACGCCCGCAGAGCGCGAGATGATGCGCTTCTACAAGCCGCCTGTTTCGGCAGACGCCATCACAAGCGTGCCAACTTCGCCCATGCGCACCGCCGCAGAATGGGAGCAGTGCAAAGGCGTGCTCATCACTTGGCGCAGTTTCCCAACGATTCTTCGGCAAATCGTGGTTGCCGCACAGAAAGAAGGCAAGGTTTATATCGTTGCTAATGCAGGCGATACAACCAACATCAAAAACACGATTGTGCAAGGTGGCGGCACGCTTCAAAACTTGGTCTTCATCGTTGCGCCGTCAAACTCAATCTGGTGCAGAGATTATGGACCATGGTCGGTTTATTCCAACGGCGTCGATACGCTTCACTTCATCGATTGGATTTACAACCGTCCGCGTCCCAACGACGACCTCATTCCCGTTGCTATGGCAACAGCACTGCAAGTGCCGCTCTTTCAAATGACCACACCACCAAACAACTTGGTGCATACTGGCGGAAACTTCATGACCGACGGATTCGGAACAGGCTTTTCGTCGCGCCTTGTGCTCGATGAAAATCCAACCAAAACTGAAGCGCAAATTGATTCGCTCATGCGCCGCTTCATGGGTATTGAGCGATATATCAAAATGCAAAACCTGCCTTATGATGGCATTCACCACATCGATATGCACATGAAGTTGCTCGATGAAGAAACGCTGTTGGTTGGGGAGTATCCGCAAGGCGTCTCTGATGGTCCGCAAATTGAAGCCAACTTGCAATATGTGTTGAGCAATTTTCAAACGTGTTACAACCGTCCGTATCGCGTGGTGCGTATCCCGATGCCGCCCGACCAATTCGGACGCTATCCAAGTCAAGGCGGATACTATCGCACCTACACCAATTCGCTCATCATCAACAAAACCGTGATTGTGCCGACCTACGAAGAACGCTTCGACACAACCGCACTGCGCATTTATCGCAACGCGATGCCCGGCTACACGATTGTGGGAATTAACTGCAATCAAATTATTCCGCAGTCAGGCGCGATTCACTGCATCACGAAAGAAATTGCGGACGATGAGCCAATCGTGATTGCGCATAAACGCTTGCTCGATTCGCCCGACACCGCCTCGCGCCAAGTGGTTGCAAAAATCACATCAAGAACTGGCATTGCCCGTGCAGAACTCTTTTGGACAACCGATACCGCACAAGGCTTTCAAATGGTGCCAATGCAAGCCATCGGTGCGGATTCGTTCCGAGCGGAAATTGCATCACCAACCGTGCGCAATACATCGCAAACGATTTTTTATTACATCGTCGCAACTTCAAACAGTAATAAACGCCTCACGAAACCGCTTACGGCTGAACAAGGCGGTGCATGGAAATTCACCATTCAACCATCGCTCACAGCATCGCAACAAACGGCGAAGCCTATCGACTTTTCCCTTGCGCAGAATTATCCGAATCCGTTTAATCCAACAACAATTATCACTTACACGCTTCCCCGTGCAAGTCAAGTGCGGCTCGAGCTTTTTGATGTTTTAGGCAGAAAAATCGCAACGCTCTTTGATGAAAAACAGATGTCGGGAACGCACGCTTATTCGTTCAATGCGGCTCAACATGCCCTTTCATCAGGCGTGTATTTTTATCGGTTGGAAGCAAACACAAGCGGCGAGCGATTTGTGCAAACGAAGAAGATGATGTTGCTCAAATAAACGTTTGCGCGTGATGTTTCGTTGCTAAAAGTTAGAAGTAACATTGAAAACCGACTGAAGTATGTGGTCAAAACTTTGAAAGGAAGAAAATGGCAAACGAACAAAATCGAACTGAAGTGCGCAAAATGCCTGATACGGTGCGCACTGCTGGGAGCGACAATGTGCGCGATACCGATATGGGAACGGTGTTAGAAAAGCCGAAAACGACGGTCAAAAAGACGACTGTAACAGGCGGCAAGCGCATTCCCGATACGGTCCGAACCGCAGGTCAAGACGACGTGATGGCAACGGATAACTAACAATAGGCGTTCTTCGGAACGCCTTTTATTTTCCTCTACAAAACTTTTTTACATTTCCGTCTTCAAAAAACCATTCACGCATGAAATGTATTCAAACGCCAATTCTTGGTTTGTGTTTAATTGAGCCGAAAGTTTATAGCGACGCACGTGGCTTTTTTTACGAGAGTTATAACCAAAAAGTCTTTTCAGAGTTTGGAATTACGGCAAACTTTGTTCAGGACAATGTCAGTCGCTCAACGAAGGGCGTTTTGCGCGGCTTGCACTATCAACTTGCACCGTTTGCACAAGCAAAATTAGTGAGCGTATCGATGGGCGCGGTCTTTGATGTGGTAGTTGATATTCGCAAAGGTTCGCCGACGTTTGGCAAATGGTTCGGAGTAGAACTCTCAGAAGAAAACAAGCGCATGCTTTATGTGCCTGAAGGATTTGCGCATGGCTTTCAGGTGATTTCTGAGGTCGCCGAGTTTCGATACAAAGTTACTAACTTCTACACGCCGTCAGCCGATAGAGGAATTTTATGGAACGATGCTGCTATCGGAATTGAGTGGCGCGATGTCGGCATTGAGCCGATTTTGTCTGATAAAGACCGAAACGCTAAACCGCTCGCCGAGGCGGAAATTAACTTTATCTTTCAACAACCATGAGTAAGAGAGCACTTCCAATTTATGACTTTGACCACGTCGAGTTTTACGTCGGCAATGCTAAGCAAGCCGCCTTTTTCTACAAGCAAGCAATGGGCTTCGACCTTGTTGCCTATTGCGGTCCTGAAACAGGCACACGCGACCGCGCTTCATATGTGATGCAACAAGGCAAAATCCGCTTTGTGCTCACTTCGCCACTGCATTCTGATTCGTTGATTGCTGGACATCTCAAAAAGCACGGCGACGGCGTGCGCGATGTTGCCTTCGAGACCGATGACGCCAAAGCATGTTATGAACTTGCTGTCGAGCGCGGCGCAATCGGCGTTCAAGAGCCAACGGTTCTCAAAGACGAATACGGCACGGTTATGAAATCTGCTGTTCAAACTTACGGCGACACGATTCACTCGTTCATTGAGCGCAAAGACTACAAAGGCGTGTTTCTGCCGTCGTTCGCGCCAAAGCCACATACCAATGGCTCATCGCGCCGTCCAATGCTGGCGGCGATTGACCACATCGTCGGCAATGTTAGTTGGAACGAGATGCAAAAATGGGTGAAGTTCTATCACGACGTCTTTGACTTTCATCAATTCCAAAGTTTTGACGACAAAGACATTTCAACGGAATACACTGCCTTGCGCTCGGTTGTGGTGGCGAACGCAAGCGAACGCATTAAAATGCCCATCAACGAGCCTGCCGAAGGCAAGAAGAAATCGCAGATTGAAGAATATGTGGAGTTCTACGAAAGTGCAGGCGTGCAACACATTGCGATGCTAACCGACGACATTATCACGACGGTGGCAACTATGCGCGAGCGTGGCGTCGAGTTTATTTCCGTGCCTGATGCCTATTACGACATGCTTTCGGAACGTGTCGGCGCAATTAAGGAAGATATTGCCGCACTCAAAGCACAAAACATTTTGGTCGACAAAGACGACCACGGCTACATGCTTCAAATTTTCACGAAGCCCGTCGAAGACCGTCCGACGCTCTTCTTCGAGATTATTCAGCGGCGGGGCGGGAGAGGATTCGGCAAAGGCAATTTCAAAGCCCTTTTTGAAGCCATCGAGCGCGACCAAGCCGCACGCGGAAACTTGTGATGTTTCAACAAGCATCGTAGACGCAAAGCCTGTTAAATTCAATTCAACCTATCTAAACAATGAAACGCATTTCAATTCTCACGATTTCAGTGGTGCTTGTCGTTGCCGCTTCAGGTATGGCTTTAATGACGATACCCGCCTCAAATGCAGAAGCAGTGCAAACGGCTGTGGCAACCGACGGCAAAAAAGCCCCCGACTTCACGCTAACCACCATTGACGGCAAAAGCCTGAAACTTTCCGACTACAAAGGCAAAGGTGTGATTGTGAATTTTTGGGCAACGTGGTGCCCGCCTTGCCGCGCCGAAATTCCCGATATGATTGAACTGCAAAAAGAATATGAAAGCAAAGGCTTCTCATTTATTGGAATTGCGGTCGGCGACGAAGAAGAAAAAGTGAAAGCGTTTGCACAAGCGCAAAAGATGAACTACCCCGTTGCGATGGGCTCGCGCGAACTTGCGGCAAGTTATGGTAAATTGACAAAAGAAGGTACGATTCGTGGCATTCCAACCTCGTTTGTCATCAACGGCAAAGGTGAAATTTTAGACTACTTTGTCGGCGCGCGCGATAAAGCCACCTTCGCCGAAGCCATTAAAAAAGCCATTGCAAAGTAACGGTTTTGAGAAATGCCTTCGTATTTTGAAATGACAGTGCGAACGTGATTGTTACTTCTGAACGCCGACCAATTCTCGGCGTTTCTTTTTTGGCTTCTAACAATTCCAACGAACTATGCAAAGTCTGGCTTCACTGAATCAATACTTGTGGCGCTACCGATATAGCCTCGCACTCGGCGTGATGTGGGTGCTCTTGACAAATTTTTGCGTCGTGTATGCGCCGAAGTTTATCGGACAAGCGATTGATACGATGAAAGGCGACTACACGATGAACGAGATTGTGAAAGATGTCGGGCTTGCCGTGATGTTTTCAGCGTTGGGCGGATTTTTTCTCTTCTGTGTGCGGCAGACGATTATCGTCGTGTCGCGCAAAATTGAATACGATTTGAAGAACGATTTTTATGCGCATCTGCAAACGCTTTCGCTGAACTTTTTCAAAACCAATAGCACAGGCGATTTGATGTCGCGGGCAACGAACGACTTGAATGCGGTGCGCAATTATCTCGGTCCGGGCATTATGTATTCGCTGAACACGGCGTTTCGGCTCATCTTTGCGCTCTCGGCGATGATTGCCATCTCACCGATGCTGACGCTCTTTGCGCTTCTGCCTGCACCGCTGTTGAGTTATGGCGTGTATCGAATTGGAAAAATTATTCATCATCGCAGTCAAGAGTTGCAAGAGCGGTATGCACGAATCACAACGAAGGTTCAAGAAAATTTATCGGGCATTCGCGTGGTCAAAGCCTACACGCGCGAGCAGAGCGAAATTGAGCAGTTCGAGAAACTCAATCAAGATTACTACGAGAAGAATCTCGAGCTTGCGAAACTTCAAGCGATGTTTTATCCGCTGATGTCGGGCTTGATTGGGCTGTCGGTGATTTTGACGATTTGGATTGGCGGCGAAATGGTGATTGCAGGAGAGATGACCATCGGCTCGATTACACAGTTTCTTATTTATGTGTCGTCGCTTTCGTGGCCTATGATTTCAATCGGGTGGGTAACGAACATTATTCAGCGTGCTGCGGCTTCGCAAATTCGCTTAAATGCTATTTTCAATCTCGTGCCTGAGATTCGAGACGGAGAATCGACGAATCATCGGATTACAAAAATTGATGGCGCGATTGAGTTCAAGGAAGTTTGCTTTGTCTATCCCTCAACTCCTGACAAGCCAGTGCTGAAAAACATTTCGTTCAAGTTGGAGTGCGGAATGAAATTGGCAATTGTGGGCGCAACAGGGTCGGGCAAATCAACGCTGGTGAATTTAATTCCGCGCATGATTGAAGCCACATCCGGTGAAATTTTAATCGACGGCGTTCCGATTCGAGAGATTCCGCTGAAAGTCTTGCGCAAGCATATCGGATTTGTGCCGCAAGATTATTTCTTGTTCTCGGATACCATTCGCGATAACATTGCCTTCGGCGCGATAGAGGCGACGGACGACGACATTTGCAACGCCGCCAAAATTGCATGCATTGACGAAGACATTCAAGGATTTCCCGCGCAATACGACACAATGATTGGCGAGCGTGGCATTACCCTTTCAGGCGGACAAAAACAGCGCACTGCGATTGCACGCGCCTTGGTTCGCAAACCCTCCATTCTCATTCTTGATGATGCGCTCTCGGCAGTCGATACGAAAACTGAAGACAACATTTTGCGAAACCTGAACACTGCGACCAACGACGCCACCGTGATTCTCATTAGCCATCGCATTTCAACGGTGCGCAACGCCGACCTGATTCTCGTTCTGGAAAACGGCGAAATTGTCGAGCGCGGCTCGCACAGCGAATTGCTTGCACAACAAGGACGCTATGCCGACCTTTACCAAAAGCAACTGCTCGAAGAAGAAATCTCGACATTGGAGTAAAATCTCAAAGCAGTTTGTTTTTAGCTGCACGCGCATTACCTTACTTCATCGGCAAACTCAAATCAACATTCATCAACAAAATGGAGGCGACGACGTGAAAGACAAACTCTTTCTCAAAAAATCTATTCCTGAGCTTCTCAGTTCATCAATGGAAGGTGAACATCAACTTCATCGCACGCTCACCTCGTTCAACCTTGTAACGCTGGGCATCGGTGCGATTATCGGTGCAGGGCTTTTCTCGATTACAGGGATAGCAGCGGCAAATAACGCAGGTCCAGCAGTAACGATTTCATTTGTTATCGCTGCAATTGGCTGTGCGTTTGCAGGCTTATGCTATGCCGAATTTGCGGCGATGATTCCAATTGCGGGAAGCGCATACACATACTCTTACGCCACAATGGGACAATTCATGGCGTGGATTATCGGCTGGGATTTAGTCTTGGAATATGCGGTTGGTGCGGCAACGGTGGCAATTAGTTGGTCGCGCTATCTCGTCAAGTTTCTTGGGAATTTCGGACTGTATTTGCCCGCGCATTTAACGATGTCGCCGTTCGACAGTATCACAACACCCGAAGGTGCTGTGATTACAGGCATTATCAACATTCCGGCGGTGTTTATCGTCGTTGTCATGTCGCTACTTCTCATCAAAGGCACGCAGGAATCGGCGACGGTCAATAACATCGTCGTGGCGCTGAAAGTCTCGGTGGTGCTTGTCTTCATCGCATTTGGGTGGTCTTATATCAACACTGAAAATTATGTGCCGTATATCCCTGAAAACACAGGCAACTTCGGCGAATACGGATGGAGCGGTGTGATTCGTGCAGCAGGGATTATCTTCTTTGCCTACATTGGGTTTGACGCAGTCTCGACGGCGGCGCAAGAAGCAAAGAATCCGCAACGCGATATGCCGATTGGCATTATGGGGTCGTTAGCGATTTGCACAGTGCTCTACGTTCTCTTCGCGCATGTGATGACAGGGCTTGCCAACTACACAGAGTTCAAAGGTCAAGATGGCATTGCGCCAGTTGCGGTAGCGATTTCACACACGCCATTTTTGTGGCTCGAGCAAGGTGTGATTATTGCGATTCTCGCAGGCTATGCGTCGGTGATTTTAGTGATGCTTTTAGGGCAAGCGCGGGTATTTTTCTCAATGTCGCGCGATGGCTTAATTCCACCGCTCTTTTCAGAGGTTCACCCAAAATTCAAGACGCCCTATAAGTCGAGCGCGCTGTTTATGCTTTTTGTTTCGCTCTTTGCAGCATTTGTGCCCGCGCGCGTGGTCGGTGAAATGACGAGCATCGGCACGCTCTTCGCATTTGTGCTGGTGTGTATTGGCATTTTGGTGTTGCGCAAAACGAATCCTGAAATTCCGCGTCCGTTCAAAACGCCGCTTGTGCCGCTTGTGCCGATTTTGGGCGTGCTCGTATGTTTGGCAATGATGGCTGCACTTCCAGGCGATACATGGCTTCGCCTCGCCATTTGGATGGGCATCGGGCTGGCGATTTACTTCGCATATAGCATCAAACACGCAAATTCAGCGACGAAAGTATAAACTGTTCAGAGCGTTCCGCTCGATTTTTTCACAACCCTTGTGATAAAGGGCGGAGCGTCATCAATTCAAACCCCGATAGGTATGCTGTCTAAACTTTCCGCCGCCGCCCTGATGGGCGTTGATGCACTTCGCATTGAGGTTGAAACGAATCTCGACAGCGGCATACCTGCCTTCGTTGTGGTGGGGCTTCCTGATAGTGCGATTAAAGAAAGCCGTGAGCGAATTTTAACCGCACTCAAAAATTCGGGTTATGCCGTTCCGCCGAAAAAAATCACCGTTAATCTTGCGCCTGCCGATGTTCGTAAAGAAGGAACGGCGTTTGACCTGACGATTGCGACGGGCATTTTAGCGTGCATGGGCGTTGTGCCAATCGCCACGCTCGAAACGACAATGGTGCTCGGCGAACTCGCATTAGACGGATTGCTTCGACGCATTACAGGCGCATTGCCAATTTCAATCATGGCGTCCCGCGAAGGCTTTACGCGCTTAATCGTGCCGAAAGAAAATGCAAACGAAGCGGCGATTGCGGTATCGGCAAGCCAAAGCCGAATGCAAGTTTATGGCGTTTCGTCGCTTCAAGAAGCCATCAGCGTGCTCAATGATGAACCCACCGTTCAGCCAACGCGCATAGAACTTGCCAATGTGTTCAAAGCCGAACAGCACTACCCTGTTGACTTTGCCGACATCAAAGGGCAGAATGATGCAAAACTTGCGATGGAAATTGCAGCAGCAGGTGGGCACAACCTCATCATGATTGGTCCGCCCGGAAGCGGAAAAACGATGCTCTCCAAAGCCTTGCCGTCGATTCTGCCGCCGCTCTCGTTTGAAGAAGCGTTGGAGACAACGAAGATTCACAGCGTTGCAGGGATATTGCCGTCAGGCGTTGCGCTTATCACGACGCGCCCATTTCGCGCGCCGCACCATAGTGCAAGTGATGTGGCGTTAATTGGCGGTGGCGCGCAGGCAAAGCCAGGCGAAGTGTCGCTTGCGCACAACGGCGTGCTCTTTCTCGATGAACTGCCCGAATTTCAACGCACCACGCTTGAAGTAATGCGACAGCCGCTTGAAGACCGCGAAGTAACCATTTCTCGCGCCGCAATTTCTGTCAAATATCCAGCAAGTTTTATGCTCGTTGCCGCCATGAACCCAAGCCCCGCAGGCGCGCTCAAAGATGAACACGGAAACTTGACCGCTACGCCGCAACAAATCCAACGCTACCTCTCAAAAATTTCAGGACCGCTCCTCGATAGAATCGATATTCACATCGATGTGCCGAAAGTCAATCACGATGATCTGCTCTCAAAACAAGCAGGAGAAAGTTCAGCCTCAATTCGTGAGCGCGTCGTCAAAGCCCGCGAAGTTCAATCGCGCCGATTCAAAGACTACAAAGCGCAATCGATTTTCTGCAACGCGCAAATGCCACCGAAACTCATTCGCGAATTTTGCAGATTAGACGCCAACTGTGAGCAACGCCTGCTTGACTCCATGAAGCGGCTCAACCTTTCGGCACGTGCACACGACCGCATCTTGAAAGTCGCCCGCACCATCGCCGACTTGAAAAATTCAGAACACATTCAACTCCCGCACCTCATTCAAGCCATTCAGTATCGAAGTTTGGACCGAGAATTTTGGAATCAATAAACGAAGCCTAATAAGCGAAGTTCGTTAGGGCTGTGAGTTATCGCTCGATGAATTACGATTCTGGTTGAACTGTGCCAACTTGCTGTTGGTGTCGCGAAGGCTTTGGGTAATCTGCGAGTTCATTTCGCGAATGTTGGAGATTTTGGTTTGAATTTGGCGCAGGGTTTCAGAGACGTTCTGAAGCGAGCGATTTTGTTCGTGGAGTAAGAAGTATTCAATCGCGCGTTGCAGAGCGAGCCGCATATCGCCATTGTATTTTCCCTGAACGATTTTGAAAAAAGCGTCGCGCTGTTCAGGCGTGAGTGAAAGGTCGAAGTTATCGGCGTGCTCTGGCATGAAGATGTGGTTTAAGTGATGCAGAAGATAAGAAACTCTGCATCAAAGGTTATCATTTTTCTTTCGTGAAGCATCGGCAAGTTGCTTGCGATATGCCGCCAATTTTTCGGCGAGTGTGTCATCAAACATCGCAAGCATCTGAACGGCGAGCAAGCCAGCGTTGGTGGCGTTGCCAATAGCGACTGTTGCGACAGGAACGCCCGCAGGCATTTGCACAATCGAGTAAAGCGAATCGACGCCGCTTAATGCTTTGGATTGAACCGGCACACCGATAACTGGAAGCGTTGTGTGCGACGCTGTCATGCCAGGCAAATGCGCTGCGCCACCAGCACCTGCGATGATGACCTTCAAGCCGCGTGCGCGTGCAGTCTTTGCATAGTCCGCCATATCATCAGGCGTGCGATGTGCAGAGACAATTTTAAGTTCATGCGGCACTTCAAATTCTTTAAGCACAAGACTTGCGTCGCGCATTGTTTCCAAATCGGAATCCGACCCCATGATAATTCCGACGAGCGGACGCGCCGATGGTTGTTGAGCCATTGAACAATAAGTGAATGTTTTGAGTTCATCAAGCCACGTGGCTTTTCTCCGCTAAGACATACTTGGCTTCAACCTCACCGTGCTTAATGGCTTCGAGCGTCTCTTTCAAAGAGCGTCGCGTTTTGCTGTCTAATTTTTCCACAAAGAGTTCACCGTTCAAGTGATCAAGTTCGTGCTGAATGACGCGCGAGAGAAGTCCATCGAACTCTTCAACATGCTCCTGAAAATGGCGGTCGCGATACTTGAGTTTAATCACATCAGGGCGCCACACTTCTTCGCGCACGCCGGGAATAGAAAGGCAACCTTCTTCCATCAAGACTTCATCGCGCGTTTCCAAAATTTGTGGATTGATAATCACCATCGGCGGCACATGCTTGTATTCCTTGACGCATGAGACATCAACCACCAAAAGCCGAATCGATACGCCCACTTGCGGTGCGGCAAGCCCAATGCCGTTGGCTTGCTCCATTGTCTCGAACATATCGTCAATGAGCGTTTGGATTTTTTCATCAACTTTTTTCAAAGGTTTGGCGACTTTGTTCAGAACCTCGTCGCCGTAGGTGTAAATCGGTAGTATTGCCATTTGCGATAAACAATTTTGCGGTATTGTAATGCGAATCGAACCGAGTTTTCGGTTGATTCGTTTTTATTTTTTCAAGTGCAGAATATCAACCGTATGAAGTTTGGCGTTTGCGACAAAAAGCGTTGCATGTTGCTTGGTGATGCTCGACGCTATGCTGGTTGCAATCACATCGCTGAGTATGATTTTCGGCATATCAAAACTGCCCTTCGGACGCCCTCGCAAAAAGAGAAGTTCGGCGCGTTGATGTCGGCTGATGATAAGGTCTGCGAGTTTGTCGCCGTCGCCGTCGTGCCACAGCACAATATCGTTCGTGTTAAGTTTTGGGAAGTTAGAAATTTGTTGCGGTTGATACAATCGCTCTGAAAGAAGTAGGACGGCACTTTTAGCACTCGTTACTAAAAAATCCATCGTTTCGTTTTTATTCACCTTCACCAAAAGATGCCGTGCGCCTTGCTGGGCGAATAAACTCGAGAACGTGTGCTGCTCGACCTCTATCAGAGATAAGCGCGATTTTTCTGCGTTCAACTCATAGACGATGACCGAGTGCGCGTTCTTTTCGGATTTCAACACAACCAAATAATGCTTCTTTTTGAGCGTTGCGCCGCCAATGCTTACGATGCTCTCCGCGCTAACGGGCATATCAAGAATCATCTCGGAAATGGAGAGCGTGCTGTCGCGATTCAACGCATAAAAAAGCAGTTGGGGCACAGCACCAGAGGCGCGTTCTTCCAAAACGGCGAGGAGAGCAGGCTGACCTTCCAACGTTTGCCAAAAAAGCGCATGCGAAACCCCAAGCGAAAAAAGCCGATGCGAAACGACTTGTTCCGACTTGTAAGGCTTTCTCACAAGCGTTACAGGTGAAGTCGTCAGTGAAATCATCTCTGAGGCGTCATGCCAGAGCGAGACAATGTTTCCTGCCACAGAAAACGACCCACTACGCGAGAAATGGCGGTCAATCTGCACCGTTTCAATTTGATGATGCCGATTAGAACCCACAAACAGCTGCTTGCGAGATGAGTAAAAGTCAATTTGCGAAGGCGCTCCGCTGGTTGCCAGATGCTCAACGCCCAAACATTCGTAGCGCGATGTCGAATAAACCACCAACTTCCCCGCTTTTTGTTCGGAGACGATAATCTCGGGCTTTCCATCTTGATTGAGGTCGGCAACGGTAACGCCTGAAGTCTCATCGGAAAACGCAATAACCATGCTTTCCAAAAAAGCCGTCGATGACTGCGCGAAGTGAATCATAAAGGAAACGCCATCGCTTAATCCAATATCGAGCAATCCGTCGCCATTGAAATCTTGAATGAAAATTTGCTTCGGATTGACGACGGTCTCAAAGCGAATCGGCGCAACGCCTGTTTCTACGCCGACGTCAAACATCACTTCAACGGTGGTTTTACCACTAGCGAGGGCTTGCACAACGACGAGGTCGAGCAGTTCATTGCGATTGAAATCTGCCGTTGCCGCCAGCGAAACGGACTCCTTACAGCGAATCGCTAAAGGCGAGGCGGGCGGCGGGCGATGAAGCCAGATAACATTTTCGCCAACAGCTTGCGTGAAAAAATCAGATGTTGAAAAGTTCGGCAAAAAGACCGCGCTAACACGATGCGAGAGCGAAAGCGGCTTATCGATTGAAAATCCTTCCTTTTTGTGCAGAGAAAAGGTGGTGAGCGTGCCTGTTTCTGTGCGTGCAAAAAAGTGAGATGTCTCCGATGAATGTTGGGGCGAGAGATATAACTGTTCAGTGCCTTCGGGAAGCGGCAATTCCATTTGCTTTTTAGGGTTAATGCGACCTGCTCCGCCAATCTGCCACAACTGAGCGCGAGAAGGCGAGGAAACGAGCGCAACCACATCTGAATGTTTCTTGCCTACGAGGTCAAGGACAAGAAGCGATTGCACACGCGAAGGCATGCGGAACGATTGATAGGAGCGAAAAGAGAATTTCCCTTTGGCAGGCATCACAACGAGGTCGCGTTGCGAGCGCGTTAAACCGGCAATATCTGCAAGCCCGTCGCCATCAAAATCACCGACGACTAAATTCGTCAGCGCACCTGATTTGAGTAGTTCATATCGGAAATAAACAGGGAGCGGCTTTAAGCTTGCTTGAACACTCAAAACGCCAGCAAACCACAATAGTATGAAGCAGGTCAGTTGTGTATGTGTCTTGCAGTGATTGAAACTTCGAGGCATCGTGTGAGGTGCAAATGTTAGTGTTTGGTCGTTGAACTTATGCCCGATGGAGAATAATCGGCAAAACAAAAATAACGCTTTTGAGCGAGAGTTCAGGCTAATCACGCCTTGAGTTTGGCAATCGTTTCAGATGGATTCGGCGAGCGAAAAACGGCAGAGCCTGCAATCAAGGCATTCGCGCCTGCTTCGCGCACTCGAGTGCAGTTCCGCTCGGAAATGCCGCCGTCAATCGCAATGATTAACGTTGGGTTCAACACCTGACGCATCGCATCAAGTTTCTTGATCTTCTCAATCGAGCGTTCAATGAACTTCTGCCCGCCAAAGCCGGGATTGACCGACATAATCAAGACCAAATCAAGGTCAGGCAAAATTTCTTCAAGCGTTGAAACGGGCGTGGAAGGATTGAGCGAAACGCCCGCCTTCGCGCCCAGCGACTTAATTTGCTCGACCGTGCGATGCAAATGCTTACACTCTTCTTGGTGAACCGTGATTTGATTTGAACCTGCCTTCACAAAATCGGCGATGTATTTTTCAGGCTCAACAATCATGAGGTGCGTGTCAATCGTGAGCGATGTGGTGCGGCGAACGGCTTCGACGATGAACGGTCCGAAGGTGATGTTCGGCACATATCGCCCGTCCATCACGTCGCAATGAATCCAATCTGCGCCGGCGCGCTCGACAAGCGAAATTTCTTCTCCGAGTTTTGTGAAATCTGCGGAGAGAATCGACGGTGCAACGAGTTTTGGAAGATGTTCCATGAGTGAAAAAGTTAAAAGGCTTCACCGATGCCGAAGTTGAATAGAAAACTGGTTAGGTTCCATCGTTTGAACGCCCAACGCCGACCGCCGGGCTGTGTTGGGTCGAAGACGCGGTAGGCAAAGTCGAGACGAATCGGTCCAATCGGCGTGCCAATGCGAAAACCGTAGCCTGCACCAAGCGCATATGTTTGACGCAGTTCAGCAAGGGAAAAGGCATTTTCGCCTTCTCTGCGCCAAATGTTGCCCGCGTCAATGAAGAGCGCAACGCCCGACGGCTTGCCGAGCGTCTGAAAAAAGAAGTATCGATACTCCACGCTCGTCTCGATTTTTATATCTGCTCCGAATTGTGCTTCGACCAAACTTGCGTTGTTCCCCGGACCAAGCGAGTTAAATGGAAATGCACGAATGCCGTTCGGTCCGCCCGCGAAAAAGCGACGAATGAACGGTGTTTCGCGCGATTTTCCGTAAGGTGCCATATAGCCTAACAGCAACTTCACTGCGCCTTGTGCAAAGCGATTGAAAAATTTGGAGAGCGCAATCTGCGTGGAAACTTTTCGATACTCGAAATAGCGTAACCCGAAAATCTGCGCGTCTGCGTCAGTAAATCGCGGGTTTGGACGTGTGTCAATAAAACGGTCAATCAAGCCTGTAATGAGACCCGCGTCCTCGAGCAAGACATTCCAGCGCACATCAATCCATCGGCGCGCTTCGGTAAAATTGTTGAAAGTAAAATCAAAGCGAATGGTTTGATTGAAGCCTGTTCCGTCTTTGACGAGGCTGTCGAGCAAATCGAGCGGTCGACCTTGATTGATGAAGAGCTGGCGCGCCCCGCGAGCCGAGTCGTAACTGATGATTTCTAAATCCGCCATGTCAAAATTAATTCTCTGAAAGTCATTCGGCGTGTATTGTGCACGCAAACGAAATGCGACATTCTGAATCCGCAAAAGAAGAGGCGGCTGTGTAACGCTGTATCGCAAGGTAGCGATGAAACGACTCTTATCGCTGGTAAAATACGGAAGTGTGAGTTCGCCGCCGACATCAAAGTTAAATGGCAGTTCATCAATCAAACGGCTGTCGCGCAAGCCTGCAAATTGCTCGCGGTTATATGTGAGCTGTAAGCCGACAGAAGCCGTCAGGTTAAAACTTTCCGCGCCGCCCGTCAAATTCCGATTCAGGTAACCTGCGCTCAGCGAGATGAACGGTGCATTGTTGCGGTTATCCATTTTGAGTGCAGGCTTAATTTGATGCCGGGGCAGTTGGGTGAGTTCAATCGTGGTGTAAATGCGCTTCGTTGGAGAGTCGGCTTCAAAGGCGAGCGAGTCGTTGCGAATCGTCATGCTCTCGAAAATGCCCGTCGCACCGAGCCGCCTGATAGTTTCGCGCCGTTTGTTGATGTCGGAGCGGTTGCCAGGACGATAAGAAATCGAGCGGCGAATCACATCGTGCTTAATGCGCTGCTCGCCATATGTGCGAATGCGCACATTATCTTCAAATGTTTCTTTGAAGGGCGCAAGCGAGTCGGGAAGAAACGGGTCGTGGACAATCGCCGTCACGTTGCCAAAATCCAAATAGTCTGTTGGAGAAATAAACACATTCACATCGGCAAGGTGATTGAGCGTATCGATGACGAACTTCACGCTATCGGCAACGAAGAGTGCATAGCCGTTGGAAAGCATCAAATTGACAATTCGCTCTCGTTCTGCCACCATGTCTTTGACGGTGTATACAGAGCCTTGTCTCAAAATCTCGTTGCGCAAAATGGCGTTTTGAAGTTCAGGGGCAAGTTGTTCAATGCCAAAGTATTTAATTTGGGAAAGGCGTGTCGGTTCGCCTTCTACAATGTCAATCTCCACATTGTAAAATGAAGTATCGTTGGGGAGAAGTTCAGGAATGAAAGGCAATGAAGGCGTAATCTTTCCTGTGACTTTGGCGTCAAAATAGCCGTTGTTGAAATAAATCTCACGAATTTTCGCAAGGTCAAGCTCAAAGGTTTTTTCATCAAATTCAGCAGGCGGTTCGCCAACCGAATACTGCATCCAATTTTTGAGCGCCATTACCCACCGTGGCGCTTGAGAACTTGAGTCAGGAAACACCAAATCCCCAAAGCGATAAATGCCAAGCCAAGGCTTGATACCGAGAAACGATGCATTCCCTTTGGTGAAAGTTTCATCAAGCAGCTCAAGCGTCAATATGGCTTTGTTACCTTGAATAATCAGTTTATCGATATATCGGGCAGTCTTCGGAGAAGAAGAGGCTGGCTTACCCTCCGCTGGAATGAAATTTTGCGCAAAGAGTCTAGCAGAAAAAAGTAATAGAAAAATCAAACCCAAGCACCTACTAATCAGGCGCTGGGTTTGACAACGAAAAAGCGAACGACAAGACAATTCAGTAATTGTCTGAATCTTCGTCGTTGTAGTAAAAGTCCTCGTTGGTTGGAAAGTCGGGCCAGATTTCCTCGATACTCTCGTATGGCTCGTCGCTAGTAAGTTCGTAAAGATTTTCAAGAACCTCTTGCGGCGCTCCGATACGATTGGCATAGTCAATAAGTTCATCTTTGGTGGCTGGCCAAGGTGCGTCAACGAGGTATCGTGCTAACTCAAGATTCCAATACATAGTTGTATAACTGATGAATAAGTGAATTGAGAAATTTTGGGGTTAAAGTTTCTCTGTGCTCGAATCGTTCCCATGAAACAGATTTTAGCAAAGATTTTACTCTGCCCGGGTATCACGGTTCGGCGACTGTGAAACAGCAAGCACTGCTGCGTTGTATTCTGCAGGTGTCATGTCTTCAAAAAAGTATGACGATGGATTAACCTTAATGCCATCTTTGATGACTTCATAATGCAAGTGTGGCGCTTCAGAAACGCCAGTGTTGCCTACATATCCAATCAGCATACCGCGCTTGACCGATTGACCTACCTTCACATTGAGTTTGGATTGATGTGCATAAACAGTTTTGTATCCAAAACCATGGTCAATGATGACGCAGTTTCCGTAACCGTCGACAAACGAAGCGGTTTCCACAACACCATTGCCTGTGGCGTAAATCGGCGTGCCAATTGGTGCGGTAAAATCTTGACCTGCGTGAAACTTCATGATTTGATAAATCGGGTGCAGGCGCATGCCGAATCCGCTGGTGCGTGGTGCATCGATGGGCTTAATGGCAGGAATGCAAGCGAAGAGCTCTTGATTCTCTTTATACTTGCTGAAAATTTCCTGATAGCTGGCTTCTTGGCGCTCAATTTGCCGAGAAAGTTGGCTGATAAGCTGCGATGTGGTTGCAAGTGCCGTCGGCATCGGCGATTCAAGCAAACTGAGGCGGTTGCCACCTGTTGCCATTTGCTTTTCTTCCTCGGAGATAGTAGGCAAATTGACGGCTGTGCGTAGCACATTATCGGTCTGTGCTAATTTTTCAAGCATGCAAGCCATGCGCTCGAGCTTATCGTGCATGTTTTGAAGTTCAGCATCAACTTGGTAGGCAGACTGAAAAAAGGGAATGCGAGAGTTAAGATGAAGTAAAACCGCTGTGCCTGCTGAAATCAACAACAACCCAATGAAGAGTGCCGTTAGCGCCGCACCACGACTGCGTTTGACCTCTATGTATTTGCAGTCTTCCTCGGAAAAGTAAAAGTAACGGTTTTTCTTCATCTGGCTAAATGAGAATTCGTTTGTTTTGGTGTGAATTAGTGCGAAGAAAGCGCCCCGAAAATACAACTTCGAAACAGTTTTTCCAACACTGATTGAGCACCGTTCAGGCTGAAATGCGCACGGATTCCGAACCGATGATGAGCGATAAGGCGTCGAGCACTTCGTTTTCTGACTCAATCGTCATGCGACGCGCAAACAGCCGAAGTTGGTGCCGCTTGCCTTCGCCCTCGAGCGTAACCTCGAAATCGATGGGCGTGCCACCTTTGTTCTTCTCACAAATCGCCTTGATGCTGGCCAGTTTGTTCAAGACGTCCGAATCCGTGCCGTCTATCTTCAAAATGACCTTTTGAATCAATTTTTCGCGCACCTTGCGAATTGGAATGACTTCATGAACAAGCAGGCTGAGTTTGCCCTCGCGCGTATCGGCTTCGGCAATCAGCATCACAATGTTGTCTTTTTGCAACTCTTTCTCGAAGGTGTCAAACGTTTTAGGAAAAACCGTAAACTCGCACTTGCCTTCAAAATCTTCCAACATGCCGAACATCATTTTGTCGCCTTTTTTTGTGAAAGTGAATTTTGCCTCCACAATCATGCCAATGAGTTTATAGAGACGCTTGTGTTCGTAAGTTTTGTTTCCGAGCTTGAGTGTGGCAAAAGCCTCCCAATCGCGTCGATACTTTTCAAGCGGATGTTGAGAGAGATAAAAGCCGACGAGATGTTTTTCGCGCTGCAATTTTTCAGAATCCGTCCAAGCGTCGGCTTTGGTCATGTCGGGATAAGCGGAACTGTCGCCGCCTGAAAACTCTTCATCATTGAAAAACCCTTCTTGTCCTGTTGTCGCGCTTTTATTGACCTTTCTGCCAAACTCAATCCCTTTCTCGATGTTTGCGTAAAGCAAGGCTCTATCAGGATTGATGTCGTCGAATGCGCCGGCTTCGACCAAACTTTCAAGCACGCGTTTATTGACAATGCGCAAATCAACCGATGAGCAAAATTCAAAAAAATGTTTGAACGCTTTTTTCCGACGCAAACGCACCAGCGCAATTTCTTTGCCTGCACTGCCAACACCTTTAATCGCAATCAAGCCAACCCGAATGGCTTTTGAACCATCTTTTAAGTCTTCAACGGTAAAGAGCGCATCACTTTTATTGACGCTCGGCGGAAGGATTTGAATGCCCATCGATTTGGCCTCGTCGCAAAGATGCTTGACGCGTTCTTTGTCGTCGGCTTCGCTGTTGAGAATGGCGCACATAAATTCAGCAGTGTAGTGCGCTTTAAGATACGCGGTTTGATAAGCCAACACGCCATATGCTGCTGAGTGAGAACGATTAAAACCATATTCAGCGAATTTTTCCATCGTCGAGAAAATCTCATTTGCAACGTCTTCTGAAATGTTGTGCAAGTTCTTTGCGCCTTTAACGAAGCGAGAGCGCTCCTTTGCCATTTTCTCTTTATCCTTTTTGCCCATCGCGCGCCGAAGCAAATCAGCACCGCCAAGCGAGTAGCCCCCCAAGACCTGTGCGGTTTGCATGATTTGCTCTTGATAAACCATAATGCCGTAGGTGTAGCTCAAAATGGGTTCAAGAAGCGGATGAGCATATTTTGTCTCTTCTTTTCCGTGCTTGCGATTGATGTAGTCAGGAATGAACTGCATCGGACCGGGACGATAGAGCGCGCTCATGGCGATGATGTCTTCAACAGTCGTCGGTTGAAGTTGAATCATATAGTTTTGCATGCCGCTGGATTCAAACTGAAAAATGCCTGCCATTTTCCCGTTTTGAAAAATTTTGAACGTCTTGCGGTCGTCCATCGGAATCTGTTGCAAGTTAATCTTCTTGTTATATCGCTTTTCAATAAGGCGGAGCGTTTCGTCAATAACGGCGAGCGTTTCCAAGCCGAGATAGTCAATTTTGAGCAAGCCTGCTTTCTCAATCCAATCTTTATCGAATTGAGTAACGACTTGTTTGTCGTCTTTTTTCGTGTCGCGTTCTGTGAGCTCTTCCTGTTCAAGTGATTCATCAGCATATCGGCGTTCTTCGGTTTCAACTTTATCGGAAACATAGAGCGGCACGTAGTCATCGACAGCGCCGTTCGTAATCACCACACCAGCGGCGTGGACAGAGACATTGCGTGCGCGTCCTTCCAACTCGAGCGCATATTCCATCACTTTACGAATCGTGAGGTCGTGGCTCTTGAGCAAATCTTTCAGCTCTTTGACTGGCTCAATGCCGAGTTTCGCATTGCCATTGATGAAATCGGAAAGTGAAGCCCCTGGCGGCTTTGAAGGAACAAGTTTTGTGATGGAGTTAACCGTTTCAATTGGCACTTCCAGAACGCGCGCTACATCTTTGATGACCGCTTTCGCGCCCAATGTTGAAATCGCAACGATTTTGGAGACGGATTCCGCGCCATATTTCTCAATCGTGTATTCCAAGACTTTCTGCTTTCCAACAGGCGTGAAGTCAATATCAATATCGGGCATGGTAACGCGTTCAGGGTTGAGAAATCGCTCGAAGAGCAGGTTGTATTTGAGCGGGTCAATTTGCGTGATGCCAGTCAAGTAAGCAACAATGCTACCGGCTGCAGAGCCTCTGCCAGGACCGACGGAGTAGCCTTGCTTGCGCGAGGCAGCAATCAGGTCGCTAACGATGAGAAAGTAGGAATCGTAGCCCATGCGCGCAATGGTCGAGAGTTCATACTCAATGCGCGCTCTAATTTCCTCGCCTTTTTTGCCAAGTGCGTCTAAATCGCCGTAAATCTCTTTAGCGCCTTGATAAGTCAGATGCCGCAAGTAAGCCGTGCTGTCTGAAAATTCAGGCGGAATAGGAAAGTGTGGCAACTTGGGAGGTTCATCTTTGAAAACATACGTGCATTTTTCGGCAATTTCAAGCGTGTTGGAGAGTTCGCGGTATTCGTTGCGAAACGCTTTCGCCATTTCGTCAGGCGATTTGAGGTAAAACTCATCAGTGGGAAATCGCATGCGCTTTGCATCAGAGAGTTTGTGCTTGCCTTTCATTGCCATCAGGACTTCTTGTTTGGGCGCGTCTTCACGGCTGAGATAATGGACGTCGTTGGTGGCAACAAGTTTGACGTCAAATTCTTGAGCGAGTGCAATCAGTTCGCGGTTGATGTGGGCTTCAGAATCGGTGAAATGGTTCTCGAGCTCAATGTAAAAATCGTCGCCGAAAAGGTCTTTATGATTTCGAATAAATTGGCGGGCACCGTCGAGGTCTTGTTTGGCGACAAGTTTCGGCAGTTGGCCTTTTTCGCACGAAGTCATGCAAATGAGTCCGTCGTGATATTCAGAGAGCAGCTCGAAATCTGCACGCGGTCGGAAATAAAAGCCTTCGCGGGCAGCAGCAGAAAGAATTTTGCACAAGTTGCGATAGCCAATGGCGTCTTTGACCAGCACATTCAAGTGATGCACCTCGCGAGATTCCTTTTTGTGGCGCGATTCAGGTGCAATGAAAAGCTCCGCACCAATGATGAGTTTGAATGGCTTGCCCTTTTTCTCGCTCACTTTCTTTGCGTCTGAAAAGAGCGACGGCATGTTGAAGAGCGAAGCATGGTCTGTAATAGCAACGGCATGCATGCCTTTTGCCAAACAGTTCTCGAACAAATCTTCAGGTAAAATCGGCGAAGAAAGTAGTGAATAATGTGTGTGCGTGTGTAGGTGAATGAAATCGGTCACGATTGAACGTTTATCTGAATTTTAACGATTGAAACGGTTAAATCGGCACTTTCTGGTAATTTTTTTAGTGCATCTTTGGCTGAAAACTTGCAAAGGTTAACTTTTTTAGTTATCTTTGCCATTAACTTAAAGAATTTAGGTTAGCGTTTAAGTTAGTTAGAAAGCGCTCATTTTTTTTAGAAAATGTTTGACAAAATCAGAAATTTTCCTTACTAATTGCATGTCTTTTGGAGTGTAGCGCAAGTCTGACTGATTGAAGGCTTAGTTGAAATGTAATGAAGAAGACAACGAATAAGAAGCGTTAAGTTGCGAAAAGTTTTTTGTTCTTTGTGTTCTTTAGCTTCTCATTGTCATAGTTAATTGGAAGAGAGTCGATTCGCGCCCTGCGATTCGGCTCTTTTTATTTTTGCCTGTTCTGGCTTACCTTCGCAGAATCGCGATCTGAAACAGAGCCATGCCCAAACCGCCAGAAGAACTTGCCAAAGTCTATCGTGCCAACGATTCATTGATTGGGTTCGGTGTGCAAATTGCGATTAGTTTTTTCTTGTTTGTGTTCGGGGGATATTGGCTGGACGAGGCGTTGGGAACAAAACCACTGTTTTTAATTGTCGGCACGCTCTGCACCCTAACCGCAATTGGCGCGCTCATTTGGAAGATGCTTCGAGAAATCGACAAGAAACGACAACAACCGCCAACTTCTGCAGACCACGAAACGTGAAACCGATTTTTGATTTCTTCTTGAAGACGTGTATTTTAGCACTCCTGTTTTGGCTGTCGCTTCTACTAACAGGACTTGCCAAAGAGGTCGATGTGCTGTCAGTATTTTACGCTTGGCTAATTTCCGTCTTGAACGCTTCCACTGGATACCTACTTTACGAATACGCTTATCATAAAGACGGTCGTGGTTTTTACAAAATCGTGATAAGTGGACATGTGGTTCGTGCGCTCTGTGTGTTGGTCAGCATTGCGTCATTGATTCTTACGAAATCTGTCATGCGCTTCGAGTTTGCTCTAACATTTGTCGCTTTGTATTTCATGCACTTAGTTGTTGAAATCCTCGCGTATCAAAAGAAACATCAGTTCGAAAAACGTTCTTCGTCCTAAAATGGAGTATTTTCTACGACGAATTACCACCACGCGTTTGTGGCAAGGATTAGTCCTAAGAAGTGTGCTCACCGCAACGTTTTTTTTAGTTGTGCCAGTGGTTCAGGCTGCTCCCACAACTGCTCATGCTGAAGGCATCGCTCAGAGTGAAGAAAAGGTTGATGTGCTTCACCATGTAACTGACGGCAACACGCTTGAATTTGAACCTTTCGGCGAAATTCACCTTCCGACGATAAAAATTGGAGATTTTGATATTTCCATCACGCGTCATGTCGTGATGATGTGGGTTGCGTCGCTCGTGCTGCTCTTGCTTTTCGTTTCGATTGGAAACACATACAAGAAAATGAAGCCTACCGAAGCGCCAAAAGGCTTGGCGAATTTGATTGAAGTGATGGTCGACTTTGTGCGAATCGATATTGTCAAAGCTAACATCGGGCACGGCTACGAACGCTTTCTGCCGTATTTGTTGACAGTTTTCTTTTTCATTTTGACATGCAATCTTCTTGGTTTGATTCCGTATGCGGCAACGGCGACGAGTAACATTTCGGTTACCTTTACGCTTGCGGTTTTCACATTTGTGATTGTTCAGTTCACGATGTTCAAAGAACATGGATTGAGCGGTTGGCTAGCACACTTGACAGGCGGAACGCCATGGTTTCTGTGGATAATCATGATTCCTGTTGAGTTCCTGAGTATGTTCATCAAGCCCTTTGCGTTGATGGTGCGTTTATTTGCGAACATGACAGCAGGGCATGTGGTGATTGTGACGCTGATTGGGTTGATTTTCGTGTTTAAGAGTTGGTTTGTAGCGCCTGCAGCAGTAGCGATTACACTGGCAATGTATGGGTTGGAACTTTTTGTAGCGTTTATGCAAGCCTACATTTTCACGATGCTCTCGAGTCTGTTTATTGGAATGGCGGCCGCACACGAAGAGCATCATTAAGGAAATGGGGCATCAAAAATCAATTTTTCACTTTTTCGCTCATTTTTTACATAAAACACTTTTTTGGAGGAACAAATCATAATGGGAAATGAAGCATTAGCCTTTTTAGGTGCAGGGTTGGGCGCAGGAATTGCCGCTATCGGTGCAGGCATCGGAATTGGCAGAGCGGCAGGGTCTGCCGTTGAAGGTATTGCACGCCAACCGCAAGCCACAGGCGACATTCGCGCAACAATGCTGATTGCTGCAGGGCTTATTGAGGGCGCGGCAGTTATTGCGCTTGTCGTCTGCCTGCTTTTAGCGACAAAGTAACCCTTGAAAAATGATGCTTGAACAAGGGCGTGGTGCATCAATGCATTGCGCCCTGGTCTCGATTGTGAAAAACTGTTCCCCGAAGTGCTTAGCGAAAGTGTCAAAGGCGTTTGTTGAACTCTGAATCTCAAACTGTTAATGCTCACTATGGTTTCTACCTTGATCTTATCGGGAGGCTTGCTAAGCCCGAATCCTGGGCTGGTTTTCTGGACAGCCATTACTTTCTTGTTGCTCGTATTTGTCCTTTCCAAAGTCGCATGGAAGCCGATTGTGGAGGCACTCAATGAGCGCGAGAACAATATCCAATCGTCTATCAACCGTGCTGAAGAGGCAAAGAGAGAAGCCGAAAAAATTTTAGCCGAAGTCAAAGCCGAGCGTGCCAAAGCACAAGTTGAAGCCGACAAAATCGTGAGTGATGCCAGAATATATGCTGAAAAGATTCGTGCGGAAATCTTGGAAAAAGCCAACGCCGAAGCGCGCAAAGTTGCCGAAGATGCGAAAGCCGATATCGAGCTCGCTAAGCAACGCGCAATGATAGAACTCAGAAACACCGTCGTCGATTTAGCCATCGAAGCCGCTACGAAAATTATTCAACACAATTTAGATGCAGAACGCCACAAAGAACTTATCGCAGGCGTGATTAACGAACTTGAAACTGTCGAGAGGTAAAACGCAACATGAGCGCATTGGTTGGACGACGCTACGCTGTCGCACTCTATGAAATCGCCAAGGAACAAAATAAAGTGGACGATTTCGCCAAAGACTGCAACCTCATTGCCACAATATTTAAAAATTCAAAAGAACTCTTGAACGCGGTGAAAAGTCCTATCACCAATCAAGAAAAGAAGACCGCGCTGTTGAAAGCCATCTTCTCGGGCAGGGTAGGAAAACCGTTAGAAGATGCAATGATGCTCTTGGTGAAAAAAGGACGCGCCTCGCTCATTCCCGATGTGATGAAAGCATTTGAAGATATTCTTGATGAACAAAGTGGCATTATGACGGTGCGAGTTGAAAGTGCAATTCCGCTCAATGAATCTGAAAAGCAAGCCATTGCTCAAAAATTGGAAGCGGTTTCAGGAAAGAAAATTCGCATTGAAAATAAAGTCAATCCAGAGTTGATTGGCGGATTCACTGCGCGCATCGGCGATACCGTCATTGACGGCAGCGTTAAACACAAATTAGAACGCTTGAAAGAAGAACTCCGACAAGTTTCGCTCAACTGAACGATGCAACCGAATGTTTGAAGGAACGGATTTTCGCCGTTCCTTTTTTATTTTCACCGACTCGAAAATCCCGATTGTAGAAACATGCTTCGTAACGATTTACTGCTTCGCGCCTTGCGCCGCGAGCCTTGTCACCGAACACCAATTTGGATTATGCGTCAAGCAGGACGCTACCTTCCTGAATATCGCGAAGTGCGGCGTAAAACCGACTTTCTTACGCTGTGCAAAACGCCCGAACTTGCGGCGGAAGTAACCATTCAGCCCGTCGAGATTATGGACGTCGATGCAGCAATTATTTTTTCCGATATTCTCGTGGTGCCCGAAGCGATGGGCATGAAGTTAGAACTGATTGAATCGCAAGGTCCGAAATTTCCAAATCCGATTCGCTCGCGCGTTGAAATTGAAAAGTTAATCACGCCTGATGTTTCAGAAGCGTTGCGCTATGTCGAAGATGCAATTCGCTTAACCAAACGCGAACTTGCCTTCCGTGTGCCAATTATCGGATTCAGCGGCGCGGCTTGGACGCTTTTCGCTTACGCCGTCGAAGGCAAAGGCAGTAAAGACTTCCGACACGCCAAACAAATGCTCTTTGAACAACCCAAAGACGCACACGCCTTTTTGAAAAAACTCACCAAAGTCGTCAGCGAGTATTTGCTCCTTCAAATTGAAGCGGGCGCAGACGCTGTTCAAATTTTTGATACTTGGGCAGGATTGCTTTCCGAAGAGCACTACAAAGAATTTTCGCTTCAATACATTCACGAGACGGTTCAAACGATTAAACTCAAACACCCGAAAACGCCCATCATTGTCTTTGCCAAAGGCGCAGGTGGCATGCTCAAAGAGATTGCCGAAACAGGGTGCGACGCCGTTGGATTAGATTGGACAGTGGATATTGCCAAAGCGCGTTGGCAACTTTCGGATAGAGTCGCACTGCAAGGCAATTTAGACCCAGTTATGCTCTTCGCCTCGCCTGAACGAATCCGCAAAGAAGCGGCGCAAATTCTGCGTAAGTTCGGCGAACACTCCGAACAATCGGGACACATTTTTAATCTCGGGCATGGCATTTTGCCTGAAACAAACCCCTCTCACCTAAAAGCACTCATTGACTTTGTGAAAACGGAAAGCACGAAGTATCACAAGCAATCGATTCAAAATCCAAGTTTGAATTAAACTCAACGCTCAACGAATGTCGCTCAAAGAAAAACTTGAAAAAAAATCCGCCGTGATTGGCGTCGTCGGGCTGGGCTACGTCGGCTTGCCGCTTGCCGTTGAATTTGCGCGCAAAGGCTTCAAGACGATTGGTATTGATTTAGACAAGCGCAAAATCGAGAAACTTAACGCGGGCAAAAATTACATTCAAGACATCAAAGAACACGAGTTCAAAGAAGCCCTCGATAACGGCTTCAAGACGATGGATAATTACGACCACGTAGGACTATGCGATGCCATTTACATCTGCGTGCCAACACCGTTCACGGCGAATAAAGAGCCCGATATTTCGTTTATCACATCAGCAACGGAATCTATTGCTAAACACTTGCGCAAAGAGCAACTCATTATTCTCAAATCCACGACCTTTCCGAACACCACCGAAGGCTATGTGTTGCCGATTCTCGAGAAAACAGGATTGAAAGTCGGAAAAGATTTCTATCTTGCCTTTTCGCCTGAACGCATAGACCCAGGCAATACGAAGTGGAACACGAGCAATACGCCCATCGTTGTTGGCGGCGTTACCCCGCTTTGCACCGACCTTGCCGCACTCACCAATGAACAAGTAATTGCAAAAGTCCACAAGGTGTCATCGCCGAAAGTGGCGGAGATGGAAAAGTTGTTGGAGAACATTTTCCGAAGCGTCAATATCGCGCTGGTCAATGAACTGGCTATGTTGTGCGATAGAATGGGCGGTATCAACATTTGGGAAGTGATTGAGGCAGCATCGACGAAGCCGTTTGGTTTCATGCCGTTTTATCCCGGTCCAGGAATCGGCGGGCATTGCATTTTGATTGACCCCTACTACCTTGCGTGGCAGGCACGCGAATATGACTTTCAAACGAAGTTCATTACGCTTGCAGCAGAAACCAACGAGAACATGCCCTTCTACGTGCGCGACCTCGTGATGAAAGAAATTGCCAAACTTCCGATTGCGTTCAGCGAGGCGAAAATTCTCTTTCTCGGTGTCGCGTTCAAAAAAAATGTCGACGATATTCGACACTCGCCTGCAATTAAAATCATTGAATTGCTCCAAAGAGAAGGTGCTAAACACATTCAATACTGCGACCCGCACGTGCCACATTTCAGAGAACACGGAACGGGCAACACTGTGATTGAAATGCACGAAACACCGTTCACGGCAGAAACGCTCGAATCCGCTGACATCGTCGTCATTACAACCGACCACGCAAAATTTGATTACGACTTGATTCTCAAATGCTCAAAGCGCATTATTGATACGCGCAATGCACTTAAACATGCAACGGAGCATCGCGATAAAATCGTCTTGCTTGGCGACGGCAGGTAATCAAAACAGATTTCAACAATGGCGATTCAAGACGAGATTTACATTTACAACACCCTCACGCGGCAAAAAGAAAAGTTCGTCCCACTTCGCGAAGGCTTTATTTCAATGTATGTCTGCGGTCCAACGGTTTATGGGCACTCGCACATTGGGCATGCGAAAAGTTATGTCTCGTTTGATGTAATGGTCAAGTGGTTTCGGCATGTAGGCTACAAGGTGCGCTATGTGCAAAACATTACCGATGTCGGGCATTTGCTTGGAGATGATAACGACGGCGAAGATAGAATTCTCAAAGCCGCACGCATCGAGCAGACTTCGCCGATGGAAGTCGCACAAGCCTACACACGCTCGTATTACGAAGATATGGACGCGCTCGGCGTCGCCCGTCCAAACATTGCGCCGACAGCCGCAGGGCACATTCCTGAACAAATCGAACTGATTAAAACGCTTATTGAAAAAGGACACGCCTACGAAGCAAATGGCTCGGTTTATTTCAGCGTCAGTTCGTTTGAAGGCTACGGCAAACTGTCAGGGCGGCGCAATCAAAGCGAGATGGAATCGGGAAAGCGCGTCGAAATCAAATCCGAAAAGCGACATCCATCGGACTTTGCGCTTTGGAAAAAAGCCGACCCCACACACCTCATGCAATGGAACTCGCCGTGGGGCTGGGGCTTTCCGGGCTGGCATATCGAATGCTCGGCAATGTCGATGAAATATCTCGGCGAAACGATTGATATTCACGGCGGCGGAATAGATAACCAATTCCCACATCACGAGTGCGAAATCGCGCAATCGGAATCTGCTACTGGCAAACCGTTTGTGCGCTATTGGATTCACAACAACCTTGTTACCGTCAATGGTCAAAAGATGAGCAAATCGCTCGGCAACTTTACGACCATCAAAGATTTGCTGAAAAAATATCCGCCAACAGCACTGCGCTTTTTCATCTTGCAGTCGCACTACCGCTCCACGCTTGATTTTTCAGACGAGGCAATTTCCGCCGCTAAAAACGGGTTAGAGAAACTCAACGAAACTTACAATCGCCTTTTGCAATCACCATCAGGAAACGGCGCGCTGGATATTGAACCCTACAAAGCGAAACTGCACAGCGCAATGAACGACGACTTCAACACGCCACAAGCGATTGCCGTTTTCTTTGACCTCTCGCGCGAAGTCAATACAACGCTTTCAAAAGGCGGGCTTTCAGAAGAGGCTCGCTCGAAGGTGATAGACTTTTTCAACATCTACGGCAGAGAAATTCTCGGCGTTCTCTCTGAAACACAAACCGCAATGCGCGGCGATTCAACCCTGCTCGCTAATGTGATGAAATTAGTGTTAGAACTTCGCCAAGCCGCGCGTGAGAAAAAGGACTTTGCCACAAGCGATTTGATTCGAGACCGCCTGAAAGAAACAGGCATTGAAGTTAGAGACACAAAAGAGGGGGCGACTTGGCGACGGCTTGACTGAGCAGCAGCGTTTCAACCACGAGCAAGCGAAAAAACTTTTCTCCAAGTGGCAGACGGCATTTATTCAGTTAGCGAACTCACGGCGGAAATTAAAGAACATCTCGAAACGCAATTTCCTGAACTGTGGCTTCGGGGTGAAATTTCAAATTTCAAGAGAGCCACATCGGGGCATCTTTACTTCACACTCAAAGATTCAGAGGCGCAAATTCCAGCCGTCATTTGGCGCACGACCGCCGAGCGACTTCCGTTTGCGTTAAGCGATGGGCTTGAAGTGCTCATTCGCGGCAGGGTTGAAGTCTATGCGCCGCAGGGCAAGTATCAACTCATTGGCAATCAAGTCAAAGCCGTCGGTGAAGGCGATTTGCAAAAAGCCTTTGAACTGTTAGTTAAAAAGTTGGAGAAAGAAGGATTATTTCTGCACGAGCACAAAAAGCCCTTGCCGCGCTTACCTGAAGCGATTGGCGTGGTTACTTCGCCAACAGGCGCAGTGATTCAAGATATTTGTTCGGTGTTGGGACGGCGATACCCATCAGCGCAAATTGTGCTTTACCCTGTGCGCGTTCAAGGCGAAGGTGCGCCCGAAGAAATCGTCGAGGCGATTCGGTATTTCAATCGCACGAAAAATCCTGCGCACCAAGTCGATGTGCTCATTATCGGGCGGGGTGGCGGCTCGCTCGAGGACTTGTGGGCGTTCAACGATGAACGTGTGGCGCGTGCCGTGTTTGCGTCAAAAATTCCGACGGTGAGCGCCGTTGGGCATCAAACCGACTTCACGATTTGCGATTTCGTCGCTGATGTTCGTGCCGCAACGCCTTCAATGGCGGCAGAACTTGTTGCCCCGCTTTCAACAGATATTCTGAACGCAATTCATGCAACGCTTCAAGCCACGCAACGCGACTTGATGAACCGCGTGGAAGAGCAACGCGCATTTGTTAGAGAACTTGTTGGAAGTTATGCCTTTAATAAGCCGGTCAGCGATATGCACACGCTCCTGCAAACCCTCGACCGATTAAGCGAGCGGCTCGATTTCGGCATGCGGCAAAAAATAGAACGCACAGCCTCAATGCTCTCAAACTTGACGCACCGCCTCGACGCGCTAAGCTACGAACAAACGCTTCGGCGCGGATTCAGCATCGTGTTCAAAGATGGACATGTGGTTCGCTCCGCACAGGAAATTCAATCGGGCGATAAAGTCGTTATTCGCTTTGCGGACGGCGAAAAAACAATGCGCGTAGTGTAAAAAAGAGCGTCCCGCCGTTTCCAGCAGAGACGCTCCTCACCTAAGAGACAACAAAGAACAACAACCAGCGAGAAAGACAAAGAACGGTCGCGAAAAAAAACTATTTCAGGTAAGACGACAATTTGACGGTCTTGCCACACATGGACGCATCAATTTTGAAGATGACCCCGCCTTTCTTGCCCTTATTGCTCAGGCAAATTTCTTTGCCGTTTTCACAAGAGACAGAAGTCGAGCCGCCACCATGATTGAGTTTCACATGTCCTGTGCCTGTGTAGATGTGAATATCTTGTTTGGTATCATTGACAATTTTCACCGAGCCTTTGCCGAGAAATGCCTCACTTCGGCTACGAGTCGCTTGAAGGGGCGCAAACCATCAATGCGCCGATTCTTACCGCCAAAGCCTACACCACGCTTGCACCTTCGCCGCAAACTTGGGCTTCCCCAAAAAACAAACTTGACCGAATTTCTCCTCTCGCTCTAAACTGGAATTCTTCTGTTTGCCGTATCAAATTTTTTCTTACTTTCAACTGTTTCTGACTTGCATAACCGACCTCAATTCACGCTGAAAATATGGACTATCGATTTTCTAAATGGGACGAGCGGCACGCCAAAACGCAATCTTCGCTTGAAAAGATGCTCAAAGTGTTTAATCAACTCTTGATTTACACAAACGGCGACGCCAATCAAGCCTTGCAATGGCTCACAGAAATGGACCGACAATACGGCTTAGGCGACGACGAAGTCGGCATTGGCGATTTCATCGAATACCTAAAACGCGAAGGCTATCTTGAAGAACCTTCGCGAGATGGCACGTTCAACATCACAGGCAAGACGACGAAAAAAATTCGCGAAGAATCGCTCAACGAAATTTTTTCCTCACTTCGCAAGCAGTCGCAGTTTGGCAATCATAAAATTCCAAAGTCGGGAATGTCGGAAGAGCGCACGCCCGAGACGCGCAATTGGAAATTTGGCGACACGCTTCAAAATCTTGACCTCACGCAAACGCTTCAAAACGCACTCAAACACAGTGATTTAGACGAAATTCGCCTTGCCGAAGATGATTTTCGCGTCTATGAAACTGAGCATCAAACGACCTGTGCCACTGTGTTAATGATTGATGTTTCGCACTCAATGATTCTTTACGGCGAAGACCGCATCACGCCCGCAAAGAAAGTTGCGATGGCACTCTCAGAGCTCATCTTGACGCGCTACCCCAAAGATAGCCTTGACATCTTGCTCTTTGGCGACGAAGCATGGCAGGTGGAAGTCAAAGATTTGCCGTTCATCAGCGTCGGACCCTATCACACCAACACCAAAGCAGGGCTTGCGCTCGCACGTCAAATCTTGAAGCGCAAGAAAAATCAAAACAAACAAATTTTCATGATTACGGACGGCAAACCTTCCGCCATCAATGAAGGCGCGAAGATTTACAAAAACTCGTTTGGGTTAGATAGAAAAATCGTGAATAAAACGCTCGACGAAGCCGTCATGTGTCGCAAAGATAAAATCACCATTACCACCTTTATGGTAACGAGCGACCCTTATTTGCAAGGCTTTGTCAATGAACTAACACAAGCCAATCAAGGACGGGCGTATTTCAGTGGGTTAGATAACTTGGGCGAATATATGTTTGTCGATTACATCAAAAATCGCCGCAAAAAACTGCGATGAGGGAGTAAGAAATGACAGCAGCGGAAAAATTGCTTACGGGCGAAGACTGAATGGAACTGCAAAGCGCGACGAGGAAACGACTCGAACGCCTCGAAGGTAAGCCCATTGAAACGATGCCCGCAGGCGGAAAACACGGATATATCGCAAATGAAATTTTAACACAGATAAGAAATTTTGTAAAAGCAAGAAATCTTGGCTTCGTTTTCACGGCGGAAACAGGTGTGTATCTGGAACGCAATCCCGACACGGTGCGCGGCGCAGATGTAACCTTCATCAGCCGTGAAAAAATCAAAAGCGTCAATGAAATTGAAGCAGGATTTCTAACGGTTGTGCCCGACCTTGTCGTAGAAGTCGTTTCACAACCGAGCAAGATGAATGAAGCCTTAGAGAAAGTCGAGACTTGGAAACGCGCGGGGATAGGCGAAATTTGGCTCGTCGATGTGGCGTAAAAAACGCTGACCATTTACGCCAATTCGTTTGACGACGCGCCAACCGAAATCCTGACCGAAAAAGAGACGCTTTATGGCAAAGGCTGGCTCAACGGCTTCGTGTTGCCTCTATCAACAATTTTCAGTTAAGCACAACAACAAACGATTTATGAAAGACATCACGAAAATTAGAACGCTCGGCGAATTAAAGCGTGCAGGTTATCGAACGCGCTCAGTGAAAGATGAAATTCGCGAAAACTTGATACAAAAAATGAAGGACGGCGAAAATCCGTTTCCAAACATTATTGGCTACGAGCGCACCGTTATTCCGCAACTGCAAAACGCATTGCTTTCAAAACACGATATTATTCTGCTGGGTCTGCGAGGGCAAGCCAAAACTAAGCTCATTCGCCTCATGGTCAATTTGCTCGATGAGTTTATTCCTGTCATCAAAGGCTCAGAAATCAACGACGACCCGTTCAATCCGATTTCAAAATACGCGCGCGAAAAAATCTTACATGAAGGCGACGAAACCGAAATTGCGTGGCTTCATCGCTCGGAACGCTACGGCGAAAAACTCGCAACGCCCGATGTAACCATCGCTGACCTTATCGGCGACATTGACCCCATCAAAGCCGCATCGCAAAGACTGACGTATGCTGACGAAAATGTGATTCACTACGGCATCATTCCGCGCACCAATCGCGGCATTTTTGCCATCAACGAACTGCCCGACCTTCAACCGCGCATTCAAGTCGGCTTGCTGAACATTATGCAAGAAAAAGATATTCAAATTCGTGGCTTTCAAGTGAGAATTCCGCTCGATATCTTCATCATTTATTCAGCGAACCCTGAAGATTACACCAATCGCGGCAACATTATTACGCCGCTCAAAGACCGCATCGACTCGCAAATCATCACACACTATCCGAAAACGATTGAAATCGGCATTAAAATCACAGAGCAAGAAGCATGGACGAAACGCCCGTCCGAAGTGGAAGTCAAGGTGCCGTATTACTTCAAAGAAATCATTGAGCACATTGCCTTTGAAGCGCGTCGGAGCGAATACGTTGACCAAAAGTCAGGCGTCTCGGCGCGGCTGACGATTACGGCAATGGAAAACCTTGTCAGCAGTGCCGAGCGTCGCGCCATCATGCACGATGAATCCGAAGCCTGCGTGCGAATTTCCGACATGTTTCTCGTTGTGCCTGCCATTACAGGCAAAGTTGAACTCGTCTACGAAGGCGAACAAGAGGGCGCTATTAACGTCGCGAAACTGCTTATCGGCAAAGCCATTAACCAAGTCTTCAAAAAATACTGTCCCGACCCTAACAAGAAAGTTCAAGGGCAGAGCGCTTATGCTACGATTACAGGTTGGTTCTCGCAGGGCAATCAAGTCGATATCTATGACGACATGAAGTTTGAGGAGTATTTCAAAGCGTTGGATAAGGTCAAAGGCTTGCGCGAGTTTGCCGAAAAGACCTTCCAGACGAAAGACAAACAAGAACTCGCCACCGCAATGGAATTT
The DNA here is from genome assembly GCA_938003965.1 of uncultured Chlorobiales bacterium. Classification (GTDB taxonomy): domain Bacteria; phylum Bacteroidota; class Chlorobiia; order Chlorobiales; family Thermochlorobacteraceae; genus JANWWM01. The sequence goes on along the minus strand of CALKXI010000024.1, from coordinate 8,603 downwards.
GTATTGGAAGGATTGCACCAAAACTCAATGGTAGGCAAAGATGAACTCGAAGCCACGCGCATTTATAGCGATATGATTGGAAAAATTATGTCGAGCGTGGGCGGCTCCAAGTTTGAACGCTGAACACGACGCGATGTTGTCCAAAATCGGATAAACGCAAAGCGTTACGAGTATAACCAAATCCGACAGTTTTCAGCATATCCATCTCGTTCAGTCATAAGGGCATAAAAATTCAGCGGCATCAAGTCAAGTGGTGAGTATGCGCCTCGTCACAATCCATTAACGGTGATTGTCGTATAGTTCGTCCCAATCATGTCAATTGAAACACGAATGAGGCGTTTGCAGGACGTCCTAACAAACGCTGTAGCGACTTTATTCAAGACTGTTCGTTTTGAGAAAGATAAGAGAAGTGTAAACAGTGAGCCCTTAGAAATGACAGAGAAGATATACCTTAACATTTTACAAGCGCTTCCTGAGCCGATTCTGGTGGTATCGCTCAATCAAGTAATCTTGCTTGCCAACAATGCCGCGCATAGTATTTTTTCATCAACAGGCGAAGACCTTAAAGGAACTTGCTTCTCCTCACTTTTTGTAGACCGCTCCGCAAAGTTAGATGATTGGATACAAAAAGCTGCCACTTCCTCATCATTTGTTTCTGAGCAAACTGAACTTAGGACATCTCGAGGCATAATGCCATTTGTGCTCAATGGATGCACGGTGCGCGACGGGAAACAAGCGTATGTTCTCATTCGCTTGAAAAAGGCAGATGCCGAACACCCAACTGTTCGTGCGCTTTCTGTGCGAGTAAATAAACTTCAGCAAGAAATTGCTATGCGGCGAGCAGCAGAAGAGCGGTTGCAAGAAAGTTTAATTGAATTGGAGCGCGCCAAAAAGCAGTTAGAGCAACTGGCTACGATTGACAGTCTTACTGGCATTCCGAATCGCCGAAGTATTGACGAAACACTGCAACGCGAGTGGCTAAAAGCCATGCGTAATGCTGAACCTCTTGCTGTGATGATGATTGATATAGACCACTTTAAGAACTATAACGATTTTTATGGGCATCAAGCAGGCGACATGTGTTTGAAGCAGGTGGCGCACGCCATTCGCACCGTTCTTCGCCGTTCAACGGATTATGTCGGGCGATACGGCGGCGAAGAGTTCCTCGTGTTACTGACAAACTCTGATTCAGAAAAAGCAAAGAAAATGGCGGAGAAACTCTGCGATGCGGTTCGCCATCTCAACATTCCACATTTTGCATCAAGGACGGCAGATGTCGTTACAATCAGTGTAGGGCTGAATGTGATAACGCCTATGCCAAAACTGTCGGCATCGCTAGTGATTCAACAGGCTGACGAAGCACTCTATGAAGCAAAGCGCAATGGGCGAAATCAAGTCGTCTTGCATCAGAAGCCTGTCAAGGTAAACCTGCATCGTAAAAACGCCCCGCAGACATTAAAACTTCATGAAACATCTGCCAAATGCAAAAGCCCATCATCACGATGGGCTTGTTTGTTTCGTGCCGAAATGTAATCATCAACAATCATCAGCGTGCACTTGCAACGGCTTTGCTCATTAGCACAGTGAAAGTTGTTTGTGCGTTGGCAAGTAACTCAGCACCAACACTGCGCAATGTTGCCGTTTGCCAATTGAGGTCTGCGTCATCATAGCGATGATGGTAAAGAACTTTGCCCGTGGCGTCATATCCAATCACTTCACGGAAGGCAAATTCATCATTCTTCAAGTCAAAGCGTTGCAGTCCTAACTGATAAGCCGTGCCATTGGGTTGGATTCGGTTGAATTCAACTTTCACCCACATTTCCATCATTTGTTCCGACGGGTTAATCGTCATGGATTCCTTTGACTTCAAGACGAAATACTTGGCATTGCTTGATTCGGCGACATACATCCAATTCCCTGATGGCTGAGCCTCGACGCTTGTAATCCCAACAAGCGCAACAGCGATAAAAAGCAAGGTCTTTTTCATCTTCGTAAAGAGTTAAAGTTGAAAAAAGCATTCAGCGACGCAGTTACTTGCAAGTATACGCAGTGTTACCAAATTGTTAAATAATCGTTAACAATTTTTTCAAAGAATTTTAACCGTGCTCACCTTTTTCTACGCATCTATGGGGGTGAGTTTCGTTTTTTGATAGCAAAAAATTTGCTTACACTTGCACGCAATCATCTTCGGGGTGCTGCCAAAAGCGGCTGAGAACAAACTCGAGGAACTTGACGCAGGTAATACTGACGCAAGGAAAGATGATGCAACGCCTTCGCTAAAAGAACTTAGCCGTTCTTCACCAGAATCATTTGGCATACGTCATCTTTCCCGCCTGTTTCCGCGTCGTTTTTTATCAATTCAAACTCATCAAAAACAATGTTGCTCAAAAACAAAGTGGCTCTCGTTACGGGGGCAAGTCGTGGCGTGGGTGCGGCGATTGCCAAAGTCTTGGCGCGTGAGGGCGCGAGCGTGGTGGTCAATTATTTCCAAAGCCAAAGCAAAGCCGACGAGGTCGTCAAAAGCATTGTGCACTCAGGCGGAATGGCGATTGCGCTTCGCGCCGATGTTACGTCGGAAGCAGAAGTAAAAGCGATGGTTGAAACGGCGGTTAAAACATTTGGACGGCTCGATGTGGTGGTCAATAATGCTTTGCCGAAGTATGCGTTTAATCCGTCTGCAAATTATGTGAGCCTTGAAAGCGTAACTTGGGAAAATTTTGAAACGCAGTTCAAGGGTGCGGTTGGCGGCGCGGTCAATGTAGTTCGGGCGAGCCTTCCACAGATGAAAGCGCAAGGCGGCGGAAGCGTGATTAACATCTCAACGAACCTTGTCTATAATCCAGTTGTAACCTATTACGACTACACCACTGCAAAGGCTGCCATGATTGGACTGACGCGCAACATGGCGGCAGAACTCGGCAAATATGGCATTCGTGTGAATTTGATTGCAGGTGGATTGCTCTCTTTGACGGACGCCAGCGCGCCAACGACGAAGGAAGTGTTTGAGTTCGTTGCAGGCATTACGCCACTTCGCAAGGTTACAACGGTGGAAGACTTTGCAGAATCTGTGTTGCTCTTTGCATCGGATTTTAGCCGCGTCATTACAGGACAATCCATTTCGGTTGACGGGGGCTTGACAATGCCATAAAGTTGAAAAGGTTTCGCGTTAAAATGGGTGGATTGGCGTTAAATTGCGGTAGTTCTGAAAAAGTTGAAAAAGATGTCTGAAAGTTTTTTTTCGTTTGAATATGAAGTCGGCAAAACGGCGAAGTGCCGATACGCCGAGTTCGGCGACGATGCCAATCCGCCCATCTTGTTTGTTCATGGCTACGGCGCAATGTGGCAACATTGGAATCGAAACATTCCCAGCTTTGAACAAGACTACAAAGTTTACGCGATTGATTTGCTCGGCTTCGGCGAATCGGAAAAACCAAATACGCAATACGGTTTAGCGTTGTGGGCAAAGGAAATCGAGGCGTTTATAGCGTTCAAAGGGTTGCAACAAATTATTCTTGTTGGACACTCGATGGGCGGCGCGTCGAGTCTATGGTTTGCTAACGAACACCCCGAGTTGCTTCGGGCGTTGGTGCTGGTGGATTCATCGGGAATTTTTCCTGATGAAGTTGGCACATTTGAGCGCGTCTTGTATCGTGCTGTTGGCAGTCCGATAATCGGCGAGGCGATGTTTATGCTCTTTGCTAATGAATTTGGCGCGCGTCAGAGTCTATTGCCGACTTATTTCGATGTGTCGCAAGTTACAAACGAACTGGTGGCGCAATTTGCAAAGCCGCTTCGCAGTGCAGGCGCAATTCATGCCTACCTTGCGCCATCGCGCAATCCTGAACGTTTTTTATTTGAGCGATTTCCAAGACCGTGCCGCTACAACGGAGGTGCGCTCCTCGTGTGGGGCGCAGAAGATTTAGCGTTTCCGCCTAATAAAGTCGTGCCGAAGTTTCAAGAAATTTTGCCGCAAGCCGCCGTCGCCGTTTTGCCTCAAACGCGGCACTGCCCGCAACATGAAGTTGCCGATGTGTTCAATCAAACGGTCAAAGGTTTTTTAGCGGCACTGAACGGTCGATAAAAATGATGATTTTTTTAACGTCAAACATCGGAACGAAACCGTATCTCTGCAACATTGAAGAATGACCTGGATCATTCAAAAAAAACAGCAAGCACTGCTATGTCAGATATTGTGACGGAAAGAACGGCACTCGACCCCAAAGCCATCGCCGAAAAGTGGCGCACAATTATTTTCGGAATTATCGACCACGCCTTTGAGCCGATTGTCAATATCCATACGGGCGCAACCTTCGGCTACGAAGCCTTGCTCCGAAATTACCAAGCGGCAGGCTTCGAGACGATTTGGGAATTTTTTGAAACAGCCTACAAGGAAGGCGCACTCTATCAAGTCGAACTGCTCTTGCGCGAAAAGGCGATTGAAAAATTTTGTCGTTCAGGACTCCAAGAGCGCATTAAACTCTTTCTCAACGTCGATAATCGTGTGCTCGAAATGTCCGATTATCAACAAGGCAATACCGCAAAAATTCTTGCCAGATATAAACTCCCTGCCAGTGCGATTTGCTTCGAGATTTCCGAAATGCACCGCCTTAGCGGAAGCGACGCCGTTATGCAAATTCTGCATCTGACCAAAAGCCAAAACTACAAAATCGCTATCGACGACTTCGGCACGGGCTTTTCGGGCTTCCAACTGATGTATTACGCCAGCCCAGATTTCATCAAAATCGACCGATTCTTCATCTCCAACATCTCGAATGATTCTAAAAAACGCTTCTTCGTTGCCAGCATTATCAACATGGCGCATCTTTTGGGTATTAGCGTCATTGCCGAAGGCATTGAGACCGAACAAGAATTTTACATCTGCCGCGATTTAGGGTGCGACCTCATTCAAGGGCATTACATTCAAAAAGCCACGACCGACATACGCGAGATGAAAACCAAATACGAAGTGGTCGAGATGCTTGTCAGAAAAGACCGCCGCAAAGTCTCGCAAGACCAAGAAATCATTTACAATCAATCCGAGTATATCCCGCAAATTCCGATTACGGCGACAATGGAAGAAGTCTTCAACAAGTTTTTGGAATTTGATAATTACAGTTTCTTTCCCGTTACGACCGAAAACAACGAGCCGGTCGGCATTGTGCGCGAAAAGGACTTAAAAGCCTACACCTACTCGATGTATGGGCGTCAGCTCTTGAAGAATAAATCGTTTGGAAAAACGCTTCGCGATTTCATTATCAAATGTCCGATTGTCGACATCAATACGAAGGCGGAAAAGATGTTAGAGATTTTTTCCGTCGGTGAAACGGTCGAGGGCATCATCGTTACGGCGCAGATGGAGTATATCGGATTTTTGAGTGCCAAAGCCCTCTTGCGCGTTTTGAACGAAAAGAATCTTATGGCGGCGCGCGACCAAAATCCGCTCACGAAATTGCCGGGCAATACGCTCATTTACGGCTATGTGTCGGAAGCCCTCGTCGATGTTGAATCCGATTACACGCTCGTTTATTACGACTTCGATAACTTCAAGCCCTACAACGACCGTTACGGCTTCCGCAATGGCGACCGCGTGATTCTGCTCTTTTCGGAAATTCTCCAAAAGCGATTTTCGCGCGAAAACTGTTTCATCGGACATATCGGCGGCGACGACTTCTTCGTCGGTTTCAAAAATCTTCGCTTCGAAGAAGCCTATGAACTCACGGCAATGACAATTCAAGAATTTACTGAAGGCGTGAAGCCTTACTACGACGAAGTCGAACGCACACGCGGCTACATCGAGTCCAAAGACCGTGACGGGAAGTTGAGACAGTTTCCACTGCTTACCGTCAGCGCGGCGATGCTTGAAATTCCGAAACATCGCAATCCGCTCACGATGGACGAAATCAGCGCGGTTCTTGCCGAAATGAAAAAAGGCGCGAAAGGAACACAAGGCGGAATTTGTGCCTCAACCGTCAATCAACTTCCGTCCATAAACGGAAAATAGGAGTTTCGCTTTGCTCGGAATGTGGCGAGGCTTGTTTGTTTCATTTCTCAAACGGCTTGCCGATTTCGTGCGGCGGAACGGATTTGCCGATAAAGCCCACCAGCACCAAGAGCGTAACGACGTAAGGAAGCGACTGCACAAGTTGCGTCGGAATCGCGTTGCTTTGTAGGTTGAGTTGTAAGGCTTCGGCAGCGGCGAAAAGCACGCTTGCCGTTGCCGCGCCTAAGGGAAGCCACTTGCCGATAATCATTGCCGCAAGGGAAATGTAGCCTCTGCCTGCAATCATGCCGTCGGTGAAACTGTGTTGTTGGAAGGCAAGGAACGCGCCTGCAATCGCCGCTAAAAAGCCCGAAATGAGCACGGCTTGGTAGCGCATGGTCGGAACGGAAATGCCAAGCGTAGCAGCGGCTTCGGCGTTTTCTCCAACGGCGCGCAAACGCAAGCCAAAGGGCGTTTTGAAGAAAATGAAGTGCGAAACGGGAACTGCGATAAGCGCGAACAGAAAAATCGGGTCAATCAAGACAGAGGGCACGTCAATGCCTGCGATTCGCTCTGAATTGGACGCACTCCCGAATAGAACGCGCAGAAAAAACTTCGTAATCCCGACGGCTAAAATGTTCAGCGCAATGCCTGAAACAATTTGATTGGCTTTGAAGGTAACGGTTACAAGCGCATGAAGTGCGGCAAATAAAAGTCCGAGCACGACTGCGACGCCCACGCCCACGAGTGCCGAGCCTGTGTAGAACTGCCCTATCGTTGCGCCAAACGCGCCGATGAGCATTAAGCCTTCGAGGGCAAGGTTAATGACGCCACTTCGCTCTGAATAGGTTGCGCCCAGCGATGTGAGCAAATACGGCACCGCAATTCTGCAGACTTGAAGAAAGAAAATGATAGCCAGTTCCATGCACGGTTGGTTGAGAAGTTAAGCAGGAGGTTACAATTTCCACATGGGCACGTGCAATAATACGCTGAAAAGTGAGAACGAAAAAGGCGACTCATTGCTGAATCGCCTTTCAAGAGATCAACAGGTCAAAATAATTATCGCTTCTTATCCGCTTCAAGTGCTTCTTTCTTTGCCAAGAGTTCTTCCTTGGTTTCAGGGAAGTTCGGGTCGGAGACACAGCAATCAACAGGGCAGACGGCAGCACATTGCGGCTCTTCATGGAAACCGACGCACTCAGTGCATTTATCAGGAACGATATAGTAAATGCTTTCTGCAAGTGGGTCATATGTTTCGCCGAAAAGTGTCCATGGTTTGCCGCCTTCGTAGATAGCCGTGTTCGGACATTCTGGTTCGCAAGCGGAGCAGTTGATGCACTCCTCAGTGATCATTAACGCCATTGTATTTCCTCCAAAGAGTTTAAGGTTAAGAGTGATTAAAAAAGCATTTGGGACTACAAAATTTTTCTAAGACTAAACGTTCTCAAACGAGTTCAACAATCATAGAAACCGCCTCGCCGCCGCCCAGACAAATTGCTGCAAGCCCGCGCTTCAAGCCACGCTGTTTAAGCGCATGTAAGAGCGTTACTAAAATTCGTGCGCCGCTGGCGCCAATCGGGTGTCCAAGCGCAACGGCGCCACCATTGACATTCATTTTCTCGTGTGGAATACCAAGCGATTTTTCAGCAGCTAAGGTTACCACCGCAAAGGCTTCGTTGACTTCAAAGAGGTCAATGTCGTTCAGCGTAAGATTGGCTTTTTTGAGTGCTTTTGGTATCGCATCAATCGGAGCCGTAGTGAAGTATTCGGGCTTTTTGGCCGCCGTTGCCATCGAGACAATTTTTGCAATTGGCTTAACGCCCTTTTGCCTAATGGCTTCGGACGACATCACCAAAAGCGCCGCTGCGCCATCATTGATTTTGGAGGCATTTGCCGCCGTTACTGTTCCCCCTTCTTCGAAAGCAGGTTTCAAAGTCGGAATTTTATCGGGACGGAAGTTTTTGGGCTCATCATCTTCTGAAACAGAAACTTCTTTTCCGCGTTCGTTCCAAACGACGCTAACAATTTCATCTTTGAACAGCCCTTCTTTTTGAGCCTTAATCGCGCGCTCATAACTTGAAATGGCAAACTCATCTTGGGCTTGGCGGGAAATGTGGCACTCACGGGCACAAAGTTCTGCCGCATTGCCCATCAGGTAGCGATTATAGACATCGAAAAGCCCATCATACTGCATAGAGTCAATGATTTCGCCGTTGCCATAGCGGTAGCCGGTTCGTGCCTTCGGAAGCAGATAGGGCGCATTGCTCATCGATTCCATGCCGCCTGCAACCACCACGTGAGCGTCGCCAAGCATAATCGATTGCGCCGCCAGCATCACGGCTTTCATGCCTGAACCACACATTTTGTTAATCGTCAGACATTCGGTCGTGACGGGCAAACCGCCGAAAATCGCAGCTTGACGCGCCGGGGCTTGTCCTTCGCCTGCCGCAAGCACATTACCCATCGTGCATTCTTCAACATCTGTCGGAGAAATTCCTGCGTGCGCCACGGCGGCTCTAACGACCGTTGCGCCTAACTCAACCGTTGGGCGCGAGGCGAGCGAACCTTGAAAACTTCCAATCGGGGTGCGAACTGCGCTGACAATGTAGGCTTCGAGCATAAA
>CALKXI010000023.1 GCA_938003965.1 uncultured Chlorobiales bacterium | reverse complement strand
AGTTCAATCAACGTCTTGCGCGCCTTCGGCAACGGCTCGGCACCGCTCTCGGTAATTAACACCATATCCTCAATACGCACCCCGAATTTGCCCGGAAGATACACGCCCGGCTCAATCGTAATTACCGCACCAACCGGAATCTGCATCTCGCTTTTTCTGCCAATCGTGGGCAATTCGTGAACTTGCAAGCCGACCGCATGTCCAAGTGAATGCCCAAATGCTTCGCCGTAGCCATGCGCCGTAAGAAAATCTCGAACAATTCCATCTAACTCGCGACCCGTCATGCCTGCTTTGGCGGAACGAATTCCAAGCAAATGCGCCTCGAGCACAAGATGATAGACCTTGCGCGCTTCGTCATCGATTTTGCCAACGGCAACGGTGCGCGTTTGGTCGGAGCAGTAGCCCCCAACCATACAGCCCATATCAATCACCAACAGCGCATTGTTTTGAATGAAGTTATCCGTTGCGCGCGCATGCGGAAATGCGCCACGTGCGCCCGAAGCCACAATCGGGTCGAAGGAGTCTTTCTCTGCACCGAACCGCTTGTTCCAGTATGAAATTTCGGCGGCAATTTCACGCTCGGTTACATTGGGCGAAATCATCTCTAAAATTTTCTCGAAGACTTTATCCGTAATCGCAACGGCTTTACGCATGTTCTCCAACTCGTCCGAATCTTTGACCGCCACAAACTCTTCGCAAAACAGTGTAACTGGTTCAAACGCAACTGTGGGAAGTTCCGACTTCATTTTTTCAACGGTCGCAAACGCAAGTTTATCGGCTTGAAATCCGACGCGCGTTCCAAAATCAAATTTGCCTGACTTCATTTCGGCAAGGTAGCCATCGGCAGTGATGATAGGTTCGGCGTTCTCGACTTCGGTTTTGACTTGTTCTTGATAGCGAAAATCAGTGAAGAGCCAAGCGTTGTTGCGCGTCAAGAGCACTGTGCCGTTTGAGCCGCTGAACTTCGTCAGCCAACGCACATCGGGCAGAAAGGTCAGAAGCATGGCATCGAGATTGAGCGCGGCAAGTTTTTGTCGGAGGTGATGCAGTTTGATGGAGAGGTCTAAGTCGGTTGTCATCGTTTGAAATCTGTTTAGATTGATTGAATTGAATATTTTTTTTGCTTACATTCACACGCTTTCATCAACAAATCAACAAAGGAAAAATGCAAAAACGCTTATTGCTTGCAGTCGCGCTCTTTTTTACATTCAGCGCAAACGCACAAACTCGCTCTTATTGGAGCACCACTGCTGAACCGCAAACGACTTCCGAACGCTACATCATTCCCGCAAAGTATCGCACGCTCGCGCTCAACTTTGAATCCATGAAATCCAAACTGGCTGATGCGCCAATGGAATTTACGGCACAAGCGCGTCAAGGCAATTTCATTGTTGAACTGCCTATGCCGAACGGCACATTCGCACGATTCCAAGTTGAAGAAGCACCCGTCATGCACCCCGACCTTGCCGCGAAATATCCCGACATCAAAACCTATCGCGGCTACGGACTTGACGACGGCACAGCAACACTGCGCATGGACATTACGCCGCTGGGCTTCCATGCGATGATTCTTTCCGCTTACCACAGCCCCGTTTATATCGACCCGTATCAAAAAGGCGACCTTGTGCATTACATCAGTTACTACAAAGACGATTTCGTCGAAGCCCAACGCAACAAAGCGAATAACTATTGGGAGTGCCGCACTGTTGAAGAAATGGACGCCGCTGTCAAAAAGCAAATTGAAGACATGATTGCAAGCAACTCAATGCCGCAAACCGGTCCGCAACTGCGCACATATCGCTTGGCGATGACAGCAACGCGCTCATATACAAACTTTCACGGTGGTGTGGCGCAAGCCTCGGCGGCGATTGTCGTAACGGTCAATCGCGTTACAGGTGTGTATGAACGCGACCTTGCCGTGAGAATGGTCTTGATTCCGAACAACGATACGCTCATCTTAACCAATGCCACTTCGCCTTATCCCTTCACAAGCGAAAACCCGAGTAGCACGATGCTCAACCAAAACCAAACATTTATTGACGGAAGAATCGGCAGCGCGAATTACGACATCGGACACGTGGTTAGCACAGGCGATGGAGGCATTGCAGGATTAGGCGTTGTTTGCCGTGCAGGTTACAAAGCACGAGGCGCAACAGGCAGACCGCAACCCGTCGGCGACCCATTCGACATTGACTATGTAGCGCATGAAATGGGACATCAATTCGGCGCAAACCATACCCAAAACCAAAACTGCAACCGTGTTGCCTCTGCCGCATATGAGCCGGGCAGTGCCTCAACAATTATGGGATATGCGGGCATTTGTCCGCCCGACTTGCAAAACAATAGCGATGACTACTTCCACGTCCATAGCATCATTGAAATGCGTAACTACATCGCAGGGCTTGGCGGCGGCTGTCCTGTTGTAACCAACACAGGCAACACACAACCGACCGTTTCCTTCGGTGCAAACGGATTTTCAATCCCAATTCAAACGCCCTTTACGATTACAGGTTCGGGAAGCGATGCTGATGGCGACACGCTCACCTACTGCTGGGAACAATACGATTTAGGACCGGCAGGTCCGCCCAGTGCCACTGCTACGCAAGGACCTGTGTTCCGCTCCTTGCTTCCGACACTAAGCCCCTCGCGCACTTTTCCGCGTCTGCAAAATTTGCTCAACAACACGACAAATATCGGTGAGACTTTTCCAACGGTTTCGCGCTCGCTGAACTTTCGCCTAACGGTGCGCGACCGCAGAGGCGGCGTGAACTTCACGACGAATCTCTACAACGTGAATACCGTCGCCACCGCAGGACCGTTCGTGGTAACCAATCCAAACACAGCAACGGTCGAGTGGCGTGCATCGGAACGCCGACCGGTTACTTGGAACGTGGCAAATACCAACGTGGCACCCGTGAACTGCCAAAGCGTCAACATCTTGCTTTCAACCGATGGCGGCGTAACGTTCCCGATTGTGCTCGCTCAAAACCGACCGAACACAGGCTTTGACACGATTACTGTGCCATTCGTGATTACCAACACGGCACGCATCAAGGTTGAGGCGGCAGATAATATCTTCTTTGATATTTCAAACGCAAATTTCAGAATCTTGCGTCCGCTCACCGATGTCGACATGAGTGCGATTTCGGTTGCGCCGCGCATCACGCCGCCAATCAACAACGTGCCGAATACTGTCGTCGTAACGGTGCGCAATGAAGGATTGAACACGGCCAATAGTTACGATGTAACTTGGTCGCTCGACGGCGTGCAACAAGCCACGCGCACCATCACGCGCCCATTAGCCAGCATCGCAACCGATACGGTGCAATTTGCTTGGCAAAATCCCACAACAGGCTTGCGCCAACTGCGCGCTTGGACGAGCATTGCAGGCGATACCATTCCGATTAACGATACGGCAAGCGCATCGGTCAATGTGCTAGTGGATTTTCAAGACATTGGTGTAACAAGCATCGGGCAAGTCGGCACGATTATCGCCACACTACCCACAACGCTGACGGTGAATACTCGCAGTTTCGGAACACTGCCCGTGCCGAGTTATCAAGTTGGCTGGTCGGTCAATGGTGTGCCGCAAACGCCAATTCAAGTCAACCGACCGTTGCTCACGACTAACGCCACGGACACGGTGCAAATTGTTTGGACGCCAACTGCTGGCGGCTCAACCCAACTGCGCGCTTGGACGATTCTTCCAACCGACACCGTTCAAACCAACGACACGGCAACCATCACGAGAAATGTGTTGCCGGCTTATCAAGATGTGGGCACAACGCAAATTGTGCCACAGTTTTCGCTTGCGTCAGGCTTCCCGAATGTGCTCACGGTTACAACGCGCAACTTCGGAACGCTGACTGTGCCAAGTTATGATGTTTCGTGGTCGCTCAATGGCGTGCTTCAAGAAACGCGCACTATCAACCGTCCACTCAATCGCTTGCAAACCGACACAGTGCGCTTCGCATGGGCAAATCCACCCGCAGGAACGCAAACCGTCAGAGCATGGACAACGCTGGCGACCGACACTGTCGCCACAAACGATACCACAACGGTAAACTTTAACGTGATTCTTTCCTTCGTCGATGGGCGCGTCATGAGCATCACCACGCTTAGCCAACCGCGCGAAGCCGACGCGAATCGTGTAACCGTGAGAGTGAGAAATGCAGGCACAGTGGATTTTCTCTCTTACAATGCCTCATGGCTGATTGATGGAAATGTGCAAGAGACGCGCACCATCAACCGACAACTTTCCGTGAATCAAGAAGACACCGTTCAGTTTAATTGGCAATCGCCGCAACCGGGCTTGCGCGTGCTGACGGGACGCATTGCCGTAACAGGCGATACGGTCGCAACCAACGACACATTGAGCGTAACGGTTAATGTTATTCCGCTTGCAACGCCTTTGGCGACGTGGTCATCAGGATTTGAGGAAACGACATTTCCTCCTGCGGGTTGGCTGTCGTTCGCGCCGCAAGGTCAGCAAAGTTGGACGCGCTCGACATCAACAGTTTATCGAATTTTCGGAAACGCGGTCGCCTTAGTTCGCGCGGAACTCAATCCTGCACTGCGCAACGACGCATGGCTCGTCGCGCCACGAACACAAGTCTTTAACAACTCGCAACTCACCTTCTGGGCAAAGCGTGCAACGCTGGGCGGACAATTCCGACAAGATACCTTACGCGTGCGCATCTCGACCACAGGCGCAGGACCACTCAACTACGGCGCACCTATCGCGACCATTTTGCCGACAACCGAAGCAGCAGGGCAACGCTACCAAATCAGTTTGAGCCAATTCCAAAACCAAAATATTCATATCGGATTCCACTACAACGAACAAGCACAAGGCATCTTGATTTTGGATAGCGTCAGCGTCGACACAGCGTCGCTCAACGCGCAACCCATTGCATCATTAGAGCGACCGCGCGAATATCGCTTAGAACAAAACTATCCGAATCCCTTCAACCCAAGCACAATCATCCGCTATCAACTCTCGGCAAATAGCACGGTGAAGTTGGAAGTCTTTGATATGGTCGGGCGACGCGTTGCTGTGCTCGTCGATGGAGAACAATCGGTCGGACGCTACGAAGTGAACTTCAACGCAAGCAACCTATCAAGCGGCGTTTATTTCTATCGCTTACAAGCCACTTCGCCACAAGGCAACTACACAAAAATGATGAAAATGCTGTTGGTGAAGTAAAAGAGAAGGTGAGAATTAAAGATGAGGCGGGGGCAAGCCCGCCTGTTTGTTTTACAAGATTCGGTGCAAATCTGTATAAATCACTTTCCTAAACCGACACGGCGGAAAATGTAATCCACATTCTTTTTCAACTTTTTCATCAAGGCTTCGGCGGAAAAAATCTGCTCAATTTCTTTCTCGGAAAGATGCTGGCGAATATCGGCGTCGTTCAACACAAGTTGTTTGAGATGAATTTTTTCGCGCCAACTTCGCATCGCATTGCGCTGAACCAATTTGTAAGCCTCTTCGCGCGTCAAGCCTTTCGTAGTGAGTGCAAGCATCACACTTTGAGATGAAGTTAATCCATAAGAATGGTCGAAATTTTTGAGCATCTGTTCGGGATAAACAAGCAGTTTCTCTATCGCATCGGAAAACTGCCGCACGATGTAGCAAAGGGCAATCGTAGAATCGGGCATCACGACACGCTCGACGGAACTGTGCGAAATATCGCGCTCGTGCCACAAGGCGACATTTTCCAATCCTGCCAACGCATTGGCGCGAATCACGCGCGCAAGTCCTGACAAGCGTTCAAACGTAATCGGGTTGCGCTTGTGCGGCATGGCGGAACTGCCTTTTTGTCCTTCGCTGAAAAACTCTTCTGCTTCCAAAACTTCGGTGCGTTGCAAGTGGCGGCACTCAACCGAAAACTTTTCAATCGAAGACGCAATCACGGCGAGCGTGCAAAGGTATTCGGCGTGCCTATCGCGCTGAATGATCTGCGTGGAAACAGGCGCAGGCTTCAAGCCTAATTTTTTGCAGACATATTCTTCAACCTTCGGCGACAGATGCTCAAACGTGCCGACCGCCCCACTAATTTTGCCAACGCTAATCACGTCAATCGCGCGCTTCAGCCGCTCACGATTGCGCTTCATTTCTTCATACCACAACGCAAGTTTCAACCCGAAAGTAATCGGTTCGGCATGAACGCCGTGCGTGCGTCCAATTTGCAACGTGTATTTGAACTCTTTGGCGCGTTTAGCAAGAATCTTCAAAAGTCGCTCAATGTCGGCAAGAATGATATTGCCTGCGTCGCGCATTTGCATAGAAAGAGCCGTGTCCAACACATCGCTCGAAGTCATGCCTTGATGAATGTGTCGCGATTCTGCGCCCACGTGTTCAGCAACATTGGTGAGAAAGGCAATTACATCGTGCTTGGTAGTTTTTTCAATTTCAAGGGCGCGCTCGACTTCAAAGCGGGCTTTCTTTTTTATCACGGCGTAATCTTTCTCGGGCACTTCGCCTAATTTGACGCGCGCCTCGACGGCGGCAAGTTCTATCTCGAGCCAGCGTTGCATTTTGGCTTCTTCTGTCCAAATGGCGGCAATGTCTTGCGGAGAATAGCGAGGTATCATGAATGTGATAAAATTTGAAAAGCGTTAAACGACTTCCACACGCGATTGGTCGCCAAGCATAAAGCGATTGGTCTTCGGTTTCTTCGAGGCACTTACAATTTGCACATCGTTCCCGAGCAGGCTTTCTTCAATGCGAATGCCGACATCTTCAATGCGGCAATCTTTGAGCACAATGCTGAACTCAATTTCTGACCGCTTCACAACGGTTGAATCGTAGATGGACGTAAAAGGTCCGATGTAAGCATCTTCAATCACACAATTTTCGCCGATGATGAGCGGACCACGCAAAACGCTGTTGATGATTTTTGAGCCTTTGCCAATCACAATTTTGCCCGATAAGTGCGAGGCGTCATCGACCTTTCCTAAAATCATGGATTCTTGATTTTCAAGCACTAACCGATTGGCTTCGAGCAAGTCATAAGGTTTGCCGGTGTCTTTCCACCAGCCCGTGATTTCCGAGTAGGTTACTTTCTTTTTCTTGGAGAGCAAGTATTGATGCGCGTCAGAGATTTCAAGTTCGCCGCGCGCTGACGGTTTGATGGCATTAACGGCTTCAAAGATGCTTTCGTCGTAGAGGTAAATTCCTGCAACGGCGTAATCAGATTTTGGCTTCTTCGGTTTTTCTTCAATCGAGACAATACGTCCTCCTTTGAGTTCAGGAACGCCGAAGCGTTCAGGGTCTTTGACTTTGGCAAGCGTAAGATGACAGTTCGACTTATTTGCCTTGAAGGCTTCAACAAACTTTGCCACGCCGCCGACCAGCATATTATCGCCGAGATAAAAAATGAATGGCTCGTCCTTGATAAAATTCTGTGAGATTTTAACGACGTGCGCTAAGCCAAGCGGTGCCGATTGCGGAATGTAAGTGAGTTTGACGCCGTATTCCTTGCCTGAACCAAACGCCGTTTGCACGTCTTGATTGTCGGCATTGGTTACAATTCCAACTTCTTTAATGCCTGCATCGCGAACGGCTTCGATGGCGTAAGCGAGCATGGGTTTGTTGGCAATCGGAATGAGGTGTTTGTTGTGTGTGTGCGTGAGCGGACGAAGGCGCGTGCCTCTTCCGCCTGCGGTGATTAGTGCTTTCATGTTCGAGAAGCGATGTTAATGATTGTTGAATTGGAGTGCGACGCTATTGTATTCACATCACTCGGAAGGCATCTTCAATGAATAAAATCTCGGGTGTTTCTCCGCTCGTAACGGTAATGGCAATCACATCGAAGCGATAAAGGTCGGCACTGTTCGCAAACTTGCGAAGATAACACTCTGCCGCTTTTGCAAGCTCTTTTTGTTTTGCGCGGGTGATGGCTTCGGCGGCGTGTCCGAACGCTACGCCCTTGCGCGTTTTGACTTCGACGAAGGAAATCACGCCGTCTTTCTTGGCAATCAAATCAATTTCGTTTTTGCCGCAACGAAAATTTCGGTGCAAAATCTCAAATCCGTTTTTCGTGAGAAACTCCGCCGCGAGATTTTCTCCGAATGCGCCAAATGAAGTCTTTGAATGTGCGTGTTGCATTGCTGAATCTGAATTAGACCAATAATGATTAAACCGATAATGCACCGTGCGCGTTAGAAAGACGGAAATAAAATACGATAGAATTGTCCAATTAAAATTTATGCTCGAGGGTTTCTCACTCTTTCATCTCTTCTCGCTCTTTTGCGTGGGTGGCTGGCTAATGATGCTTGTGCGCGCCGTTACGCTCCAAGTTTGGATTCCGAAACTCTCGCATGCGCCGTCGCCACAAACCCTCCCGCGCGTAAGCGTGATTGTGCCTGCAAAGAATGAATCCAAAAAAATTCATGCGTCGCTTCGCTCGCTCTTAGCGCAAGATTATCCGAACCTCGAGCTCATCGTCATTAACGACCGCTCCGACGACGAAACAGGCAACATTATCAATAGCCTTGCCAAAGAAGATGCACGGCTCAAAGTCATTCACATTTCGGAACTCCCACAAGGTTGGCTCGGCAAGAACCACGCCAATCAACGCGGCTTCGAGCAGGCAAGCGGCGAGTATCTTTTATTCACTGACGCCGATATTCTCTTTGCACCACAAACGATTTCAAAAACCGTTGGCTATGCGCTTGCCAACAAGGCGCGGCATATTGTCGTCTATCCGAAAATGCTTTCTGAAAACATTTTTGAAGAAGCCTTTCTTGCGCTTTTCGGCATGCTCTTCGTGTGGAAGTTTAATCCGATTGGCGCACGAAATCCGAAGAACAAGCGTGCATACATTGGCGTTGGGGCGTTCAACTTTATTGAGCGCGCGCTCTACAAAGCCATTGGCGAACATTATCCGCTCAAAGCCGAAATTGCGGACGATGTCAAACTGGGATACTTCGTCAAGCAACACGGCGAAGCGACGCACGTTGTCGAGGGACGCAACTTCGTGCAAGTGCGTTGGCGCGAAGGCTTGTGGGATTCAATGAAAGGCATTGAACGAAGTGCATTTGCAGGCGTCAACTTCTCATGGACTTGGGTCTGGATTGGCATTTTCGGAACGCTATTCGGATTGATTGCGCCGTATTGGCTTTGGCTCTTGAACGATGAGTTTGCAACGCTCTGCGCCTTGCTCTCGCTTGGATTCATTTATCTTGGCTATGCGGTCGGAAAAGGGTCGCTTTGGCGTGCAAGTATGATAACGATGCTTCACCCCATTATGTCGCTGTTATTTCTTTTCGCGCTGGTGAAATCGGCGTTGCTCGTTTCAGTGAAAGGCGGTGTAGAGTGGCGCGGCACATTCTACACAACCGAAGTATTGAAATCATAATCACAGCAACATTGCAAAAGAGCGTCTCGCAAACGATATTCAGCGTTCCTAAAATCTAAACACATCAACAACTCATGGCGCAATCGTCAGCAAAACCAAGAGGAAGCGGAAGAATTTGGCTCATCATCTTGATTCTCATTGCAATTTTAATTGGCATCGGCATTTATCGCTCGTCGTCGCCAAAAGTGAGCGTCCCAAAGGAAACCGTTTTGCTTATCGACATCAGCGGCGAGTTGCCCGAATTAGTGTTAAGCGAAGGCTTTCCCGGCTTTTCAACGAAATCGCCTGCAACACTGCAAGGGCTGTTGGAAATATTGGATAAAGCCAAACTCGATGAGCGCGTCAAACTTGTGGTCGCCACGATTAAAGACCTTTCCTGCCAACAATCTAAACTCACGGAACTGCGCGACGCCATCGCCGACTTTCGCGCGTCAGGCAAGGAGATTTGGGCATACTTGCCACAATTTTCAGGCGACGCGGAGTATTTTCTTGCGTCAGCATGCGACAAAATTTTTCTCGAACGCTACGGCGTTTTGGTGCTCGATGGCTTAAAAGCCGAAATTCTTTACTACAAAACCATGCTCGGCAAAGTTGGCATTCAGGTCGAAGTGGCGCGACGTGGCAAATACAAATCCGCCGCTGAATCGCTCGTGAGCGACACGATTTCTGCACCGAACTATGAACAACTCAATGCGCTACTGACGGGCTTTGACAAAACCTACGTGCAAGGCGTTGCTCAATCGCGCAACATCAGCGAAGCGGCGTATCGCAAAATTCTTAACGAGCAAGCCTACCTTTCCGATAAAGACGCGCTTGCGCAAAACCTCGTCGACTCGGTCTGCTATTTCAGCGAACTTAAAGAACAGATTCGCCAAAGGTTTAACATCACCGAAGAAGATGATGCGTCGTTGTTCCTTTCCGAAAAGAAATACAAGCAAGTCTCTTACAAATCGTTGGGCATAAAAGCAGAAGAAAAAATCGCGGTGATTAACATTCTTGGTGCGTTGGTGGACGGCAAAAGCAATCCTTCGCTTGACGGTGAGAGCGATAGCGGCGACGAAACCCTTGTGCCTGCGATTGAAGAAGCGCGAAAAGATAAAACCATCAAAGCGATTGTGTTGCGCGTTGATAGCCCTGGCGGCTCGGCGATTGCCTCCGATAAAATTTTGCTTGCCTTGAACAAAGCCAAAGCCGAAAAGCCTGTAATTGCCTCTATGTCGGGCGTTGCCGCTTCGGGCGGATATTGGGTTTCGATGCAAGCGCAAAAAATTGTTGCCAATCCTACAACCATCACAGGCTCAATCGGCGTGATTGCCACCAAGCCCTCAATCCGCGAACTTGCCGATAAAATCGGATTGAAACGCACTGTAATTTCAAAAGCCAAGTATGCCGATGCGTTCAACCTCTTCGATAAACTCTCGCCCGAAGTCTATCAAAAAGCCGATGCGTTGATTGATTACACCTATCAAGAATTTTTGCGCAAAGTTGCCGAAGGCAGAAACATGACGGTTCAAAATGTTGATGCGATTGCACAAGGGCATGTGTGGCTCGGCGAAAGCGCAAAGGAGATTGGACTCGTTGATGAACTCGGCGGATTCCGAAAGTCGATTCAAATTGCCAAAAGCCTTGCAGGCATTGACGAATCGGCGCGCGTTCAACTCGTTAGTTATCCGAAGCGCAAGGATTTTTGGGACGCTTTCTTAGAGGGATTCGGAAGCGAAACGGACGCCAGCATAATCAGCCAAGCGATTCTGAAAGGACTACTTGCAAATTTGAAGCAAACGATTGCCGAAGAAGTAGAACTGCCCGCAGAATTCAAAACGGCACTCAAGACCTTGCGACGGCTCTCGGCTCTGACGCCGCTCCAACCACAAGCAAGCATGCCGTTTGAAATCATCGTTAAGTAAAAACCAAACTATGACCGAAGCAGAAATTCGCCGCATCGTCGACCTTGCCATTGAGGAACTTGGCGAGAAAGCCACAAAGGAAACGGTTCAAGCCGTTGTCGCCGAAGTGATGAAAGAGTATGAAAAAGGCGCGCCATCGCTGACGCTTTCCGATCGAAATTTGCATGTGCCAAGTGCGCAAGATTCAGGTCGGATTATCGTAACGGCGTTTGGGAAAAATCACGTTGGCATTGTCAGCGCGCTCACGACGGCTCTTGCTGAGCATCAATGCGATTTGCAAGATGTATCGCAAAAAATTATGCAGGAGTTTTTTACGCTGATTATGATTGTCGACATCTCAAAATCACCATCAAACTTCGCGCAAATTTTAGATGCGCTCACGAAGGCAGGAGAAAAGGTCGGCGTGAAAGTGCAGGCGCAACACGAAGATATTTTCAAAGCCATGCACCGCGTTTAAGGAAACAAAAAATCTCTCACGGATTGATTCAATCGAGTGAGCTCGGTTTGATTATGCATAAGTAGTTGATGCGCCCAAAGTTTATGGTGGTTTTCGAAACACTCTTGCGATAAGGTTCTACCAATGTCTTCAAAACGGCGGTTGAGCGCAGACCTAAGTTGTTCGGGTTCAGAAAAAACGCCTAACACAAACGCTCTGTCGCGAACCTCGTCGGGAATCTGTTTCAAGACAATGTCGCGTCGGTTTGAATCGTTATCGAAGTCAATAACCAAAACGAACCGTCGTTGATTGTATTGACGCAGTTTTGGGATATGCTCATCAAGAAAGACCCGCAACGCATTCTGCCAACCTCCAGCGACAGGCAAGACTTGAATTTGCCTCGAATTTAATCCTGCAAAAAGAAGAAAACCGTTAATCAAAGCGGCGTTTGCGTCGTCTTCGGGAAGCACAACCAAGTGGGGTTCATACTTATTGGCACTCATAGTTCAATATCGTCGAGAATTAAATCCTGAACGATGTTTCTGCCTTTATAGACTTCTGACAATGGTCGGACGATGGTCGGCTCTAAGTGGCTTTTGCGCGATAAGTAGAATATGTTTTCGTGAGAGAATCGACGAAGAATCCCTTCGCTGTGTGTGGTTAAAATGATTTGACCTTGCTGTTGGTAGGACTGTCGCAATGCAATGGTGAAATGTCCAATTTCGGAGAGCGAAAGATGATTATCTACTTCGTCCCAGAAGCAGAAGAGCCCACCGATGTGTGCGTTCGCCGCAAGAATGGCACTCCAAATGAAAAAGCATTTTTCGCCGCT
The DNA here is from genome assembly GCA_938003965.1 of uncultured Chlorobiales bacterium. Classification (GTDB taxonomy): domain Bacteria; phylum Bacteroidota; class Chlorobiia; order Chlorobiales; family Thermochlorobacteraceae; genus JANWWM01. The sequence continues at coordinate 5,164 of CALKXI010000023.1, read as the reverse complement.
GGAAAGATGTTCAAAGTCTACCCGAAACGATTGCTTGTCTCTTGCGAACTGCACGACAAGTTTTCTCGAGTTTCCGCCTGATGGAACGCCTTGAAAGTCTACAAAGTCAGGCAAGACTTGTTTGAGAGTTTTGTCCAAACGGGTGTAAGCGGCAGGATAAGTTCCCAACAGACCTTCAAGCCACTCAGCGAAGTTTGAACCATCTTTTGCAAGATACAAGGTCTCACCGCTCGAGTGTCCGTGTGTTAAATGTGGTATCGGAGAAAGTATGGTTAAGCTCGAGAGCCAAGTTTTGAAAACTTGCACAGGGTCTTTTTCTGACGATGCAGAAATAATTGGGAGCGCAACCAAATGCCAATCTACAAGAAAGTTTGCTTCCGAGTTGGCGTGCGTGCGTGAAAGCGTAACCTGCGCAACCTTCCGCGAATAGACTACCGTATCACGAACGCTCAATTTTTCTTCAAAGACTCTAAGCTCGTGGAAGCCATCGGGCAACTCAAAGGCAATTTCATACTTGAAGATTTGTTGCTCGACGGCGGCTTCAAGTTCAAATCGAATCGGGCTGTTGCGCTTTCCCCAAGCAAAATCGTTTGGAGTAAGTAGTTCTCTGATGCGATTCGTCCCGCGACCGATTTTTTGAAAAATCTCGAGCACATCGCGAACGGTCGATTTGCCTGAGCCATTCTTTCCAATTAACAAGCAAGAAGAAATATCTTTGAGATTGAGTTCAAAATTCTCAAAGCATCGGTAGTTATGAGCATAGAGTCTTTGAATCATGGTTGAAACGCAATGCGTTATGATGCAAGGGCTTTGGTAACCTTTTCGGAAGCGTCTTTCAAGCCTTGTGCGGAAATAAGATTCAAGCCGGATTCGTCGAGCATTTTTTGCGCAAGGTCAGCGTTTGTGCCTTCAAGTCGCACGATAACGGGCACGGGCAAGCCGACGTTTTTCGCGGCTTCAATCACGCCTGCCGCAACACGGTCGCAGCGAACAATCCCGCCGAAAATGTTAATCAAAATCGCCTTCACATTTTTATCGCTCAAAATAATTCGAAACCCGGCTTCAACAGTTTTTGCACTTGCGCCGCCTCCGACATCAAGAAAGTTTGCTGGCTTTCCGCCTGCCAGTTGGATAATATCCATCGTCGCCATTGCCAAACCCGCACCATTGACCATACAGCCAACATTGCCGTCCAAACGCACATAGTTCAAGTTCGATTTTGAGGCTTCCACTTCGAGCGGGTCTTCTTCGGATTCGTCGCGCAGTTCGGCGTATTCGGGGTGGCGATAAAGTGCATTGTCATCAAGGTTGATTTTCGCATCGAGCGCAATCACATCGCCTTCTTTGGTAACGACGAGCGGATTGATTTCTGCCAGCGAGCAATCTAATTGAAGATATGCGTTGTAAAGAGCCGTGATGAACTTGACACCGTTTTTGAACTGTTCGCCTGAAAGTTGTAGGAAAAACGCGGCTTCGCGGGCTTGATAGCCTTGAATGCCAAGCAGTGGGTCGATGTGAATTTTCAAAATTTTTTCGGGAGAATGTTCGGCGACGGCTTCAATGTCCATTCCGCCTTCGGTGGAAACCATCAACACATTTTTTGAAACGGCACGGTCAAGCGTGATGCCAAGATAAAGTTCGCGCTCGATGTTCATGCCTTGCTCGACGAGCAATCGGCGCACAACTCTGCCTTCAGGTCCTGTTTGGTGCGTAACAAGCGTTGAGCCGAGCATTTTTTGTGCGTAAGCGTAAGCATCGTCCGCCGTTTTGACGACCTTCACGCCGCCTGCCTTGCCTCTGCCGCCTGCGTGAATTTGCGCTTTCACGACCACAACGCCACCGCCTTGTTCCGCCAGCATTTGCTCTGCCGCTGTCTTAACCTCTTCCGCCGAAAAACAAACGGTGTTCTTGGGAACGGCGACATTGAAGCGTTTGAGAAGTTCTTTTGCTTGATACTCGTGGATATTCATGTGAGTTTTTTAAGAATGGATTACTGAAAAATGAATCGGTTGAAGATGCAGAAAGTATAGCAAAATTCTCGCACTTTCCCCGACCGCCAAAGCATTCACACTTCTTTACAGTTTTAGGGCTAAATTGCCAAATCAATGGCTAAACACACAAATAAATGAGAAAGAAAGTCCTCATCATTTCGGGCATCGTTGTAGTGCTTTTAGGTGCAAGTTGGTTTTTCTTCTTCCGAAAGTCGGAAAGCGACGCCAAAGCCTCGCCTGCGGGTCTCATCAAACGCACGGCAAAAGTCGAGCGTCAGCCGATTAAGGTGCAAGTCGTGGCGACAGGACAAATTCAGCCCGTCTATAAAGTTGAAATCAAATCCAAAGCGAGCGGCGAAGTGCTTTCGCTCAAACTCAACGAAGGCGACTTCGTCAAAAAGGGAACAGTGATTGCACTTATCGAGAAAACCGACGCACTTGCCGCTTACAATCAAGCCGAAGCCGATTTAAGCGTCGCCAAAGCCACCTTGAAGCAAGTCGAGACCAACACCGAGCGGAGCCGAAAACTCTTTGAGCAAAAACTTATTAGCCAGCTCGAAATGGACGCCGCACTCTTGGAGTTAGAACAGCGCAAAGCGCAACTCATCAGAGCGCAAGCCATTTATGACCAAGCGCGAATCCGTCTGAACGATTGCGTCGTGCGTAGTCCGATTGACGGCATTGTGTTGGATAAGCCCGTCGATGAAGGTCAAGTGATTATGGGCGGATTGAACACTGTGTCAGGCGGAACAACGATTGTTACGATTGCCGACATGAGCCGCGTTTATGTTTATGCCAATATCGACGAAGTCGACGTCGGAAAAATCAAACTTGGACAAGAGGCACAAATCGTTGCTGATGCGTTCCCCGAAGAAAAATTCATCGGCAAAGTCTTGCGCATTGACCCGCTTGCCAAAGTCGAGCAAAATGTAACGCGCTTTCCCGTTGTGATTGAAGTGCCGAATCCGAAAAATCGCTTGCTTGCAGGTATGAACGCTACGGTTACGATAACGGTCTATGATAATCCAAACGCGCTCGTTGTGCCTGTCGAAGCCCTAAAAGAGATGAAAGGGGAAATGAGAAATGTTGCAGAAGGTGGTGCGATGGGCTTCGGGGGACGAGGTGAGCGTAATCGCGACCTTCCCGACTCAGTGCGACAAGCACGCCGCAAGCGATTTGAAGAACGTGTGGCTTCAGGCGATTCCTCTGCTATGCCTTGGCTGGAAGGCGCAAAAGGCAAACGTCGACTCGTGATGCTTAAAGATTCCACAGGCGAAGCCGTTCCAAAGCCCGTTTTGATTGGCGAACAAACCGCTGAATATGCCGAAGTCCTGCACGGCTTGAACGAAGGCGACGAAGTCGAAATCACCTTTTTCTCGCGCGCACTCATTGAAGGACAACAGTTCCAAGACCGCATGCGCTCAAGCACCGGCTTCGGCGGCGCACAGCCTTCGCGCGACCAACGCCGAGAAATGCGCCGAAATTAACCCAACGCAACGCGCACATTTTTTCATCGCGCTTCCGTATCTTCCCAAAATTCGCCGCGAAATTGCTCGCGGCGTTCACATTTCCTTGAAAACTGATTTATGTCCGAAACGCTTTCTGAACAACATCTCGACAAAACCTATAACCCTCAAACGGTTGAAGCCAAGTGGAGCGTCCCGCATTTTGAAACGCTCGGTATTACCAACGCTGAAAGCGCGCCCGTCTTGCGCGGCGAAAAAAAACCGTTCTCCATTCTCATGCCGCCGCCGAACATCACGGGCAGTCTGACAATGGGGCACGTGCTCAACCACACGATTCAAGACCTCTTCATTCGCTACTACCGAATGATGGGCTATGAATCGCTCTGGCTTCCCGGCACCGACCACGCAGGCATCGCAACGCAAACCCGTGTCGAGAAAGAACTTCGCAAAGAGAAAAAAACACGATACGATTTAGGACGCGAAAAATTTTTAGAGCGCGTTTGGCAATGGCGCAACGAATACGGCGACCTGATTCTCAAACAACTACGCAAACTGGGCGACTCCGCCGACTGGCGACGCAACCTCTTCACAATGGACGAGAGTGCCTCGAAAGCCGTTACGCATACATTCATTAAACTCTACAACGACGGCTTGATTTATCGTGGCAAACGCATTATCAACTGGTGTCCTGCCTCGCAGACTGCGCTCTCTGACGAAGAAGTCATCATGAAAACGCAAACCGATAAACTTTATTTCGTGCGCTACTTCTTCAAAGACGACCCCGAAAAGTTTATCACCATTGCCACCGTTCGCCCCGAAACCATGCTTGCCGACGTTGCCGTTGCCGTCAATCCTAACGATGAGCGTTACAAATCTTTCATTGGCAAAATCGTGCTCGAGCCGCTCACCAAGCGCGAACTGCCTATCATCGCCGACGACTATGTCGAGGCGGAGTTCGGAACAGGCGCGCTGAAAATCACGCCTGCGCACGACCCGAACGACTACCAAATCGGATTGCGACACAACTTGCCCTTCATTTGCGCCATTGATAAAACCGGAAAAATCGAACAAGGCTTCGGCGAACTTTCAGGATTAGACCGATTCGTCGCGCGCAAAAAAGCCGAAGAAATGTTGCAAGCACAAGGCAACTTGGAAAAGGTCGAAGACTACACGCACAATGTCGGCTATTCAGAACGCGCCGATGTTGTCGTTGAGCCGTATCTCTCCGAACAGTGGTTTGTGAAAATGAAACCGCTTGCCGAACCTGCTTTGAAGGTCGTTGAAGAGGGTCAAATCAAATTTTATCCAGAACGATGGGTGAATACGTATCGGCACTGGCTGTTGAACATTCAAGATTGGTGCATTTCGCGCCAACTTTGGTGGGGGCATCGCATTCCCGCTTACTATGCGCCTGATGGAACTTATGCCGTTGCAACAACCAAAGAAGAAGCCTTCGCCAAACTCAAAGCGCAAAATCCTTCGCTGACACTCGACGAAGTCGTGCAAGACGACGACGTGCTCGACACGTGGTTTTCCTCGTGGCTCTGGCCCCTGACCACGCTCGGATGGGACGGCACAAACTCACTTGAAACCGACGACTTCAAAGCCTTCTATCCAACCTCAACGCTCGTCACCGGACCCGACATCATCTTCTTTTGGGTGGCGCGCATGATTATGGCAGGCTTGTATTTCAAAAAAGAAATTCCG
>CALKXI010000022.1 GCA_938003965.1 uncultured Chlorobiales bacterium | reverse complement strand
TTCACCACCAAATTCACGAGTTTATTCGGCACCACAATTTGCTTGATGATTTCTTTTCCGTCAAGAAATTTTGCAACCGAATCCACTTCTTTGGCGCGTCGGATTAAATCCTCATTGCTCATGCCGACTGCCGCTTCAAATGTGCCGCGCAACTTGCCGCTGACTTGAACAACAATCGTAACCGTGTCGTCTTTCGTTAAGGCTTCATCGTATTTCGGATAGGGCGCATCAGCGATAGAAGGCTTGTTGCCAATGGCTTCCCAGAGTTCTTCAGCAATGTGTGGCGCGAAGGGCGAAAGCATCACCAGCAAATTTTCAATCGCGGTTTTGTTGTGGCAGTTTTCTTTGGTGAGCAGATTGACGAACTCCATCATGGCGGCAATAGCAGTGTTGAAGCGCAAGTTCTCGCAATCTTCCTCAACTTTTTTTATCGTCTTGTGCATCGCCTTTTGAATCTCGAGCGTCATGGGTTTGTCGTCAATGCCGATGTCGCCGTCGGTTTCGGGATTGCCGTCGCGCAAGTTTGAATAAACCAATCGCCATACGCGACCTAAAAAGCGCACAATGCCCTCAATGCCTTTGGTGTTCCAAGGCTTGACTTGCTCGAGCGGACCGAGAAACATCACATAAAGCCGCGCCACATCGGCACCGTAATCTTGCAGGAGCGAATCGACGCTCACCACATTGCCACGCGACTTGGACATCTTCTCGCCGTCTTCGCCCAAAATCATGCCTTGATTGAAAAGTTTTTTGAACGGCTCTTTGTGCGAGACAAGTCCGCAGTCATAAAGCACCTTATGCCAGAACCGTGCATAAAGCAGATGCAAGACGGCATGTTCAGCACCGCCGATGTAAAGGTCAACTTCGCCCCAATACTTTTCTTTTTCGGGAGAACAGAACGCATCGGGATTGCGTGCATCTTTGAAGCGCAAGTAATACCAACAACTGCCTGCCCATTGTGGCATCGTGTTCGTTTCGCGGCGGAATTTACCGTATTCGTCTTCGCCGTAAAGCCATTCCGGAATGTTCGCTAAGGGCGATTCACCTGTGCCTGAAGGCTCATACTTTTCAACGTCGGGAAGCGTGAGTGGCAAGTTAGTTTCAGGGCGCATGGTGCCATCTTCGTAGTGCTTAATCGGAATTGGTTCGCCCCAGTAGCGTTGGCGCGAAAACACCCAGTCGCGCAGTTTGTAATTCACCTTGCGCTTGCCCATGCCTTTGGCTTCGAGGTAATCGCAAATTTTCTCGAAGGCTTCGTTGAACGTAAGACCGTTCAGACTTACTTCGCCGTTATCGCTATTGACACACGGCGCATCTTTGGCAACAAAGACTTGCTCTTGAACAGAATGTGGCGACTGTAAGACTTCCACAATCGGCAGGTTGAACTTCTTTGCAAATTCCCAGTCGCGCTCGTCGTGTGCGGGCACTGCCATAATTGCGCCTGTGCCGTAACTCATTAGCACGTAATCGGCAATCCAAATTGGAATCGGCTTTCGTGTGAGCGGGTTCATCGCGTAGCCACCCGTGAAGACGCCGGTTTTTTCTTTCTGCAATCCTGTTCGCTCTAAATCTGATTTTCGTTTGGCATCGTCTTGATAGGCAAGCACAGCGGCACGTTGGGTATCGGTTGTAATGTCATTGACGAGCGGATGTTCGGGCGCAAGCACCATGTAGGTTGCGCCGAAAATCGTGTCGGGGCGTGTCGTGAAAACGCGAATGCTTGACGACGATTCCGCCACTTGAAATTCAATTTCGCACCCGATTGATTTGCCAATCCAGTTGCGTTGCATTTCTTTGATGCTCTCGCTCCAATCGAGTTCGTCTAAATCGGCGAGCAGGCGTTCGGCGTATTCCGTGATTTTCAATACCCATTGGCGCAGGGGCTTTCGGACAACGGTAAAGCCTTTTTCAAGATACTCATCGACCTCTTCGTTGGCGAGCACGACTTTTTGCTCTTCGCACCAGTTGACGGGAATTTCCGCCATGTAGGCAAGTCCGCGTTCATAGAGTTTGAGGAAAATCCATTGCGTCCATTTCACATAGTCATCATCGGTTGTATTGATTTCGCGGGACCAATCGTAAGAGCCGCCCAAGCGTTGAAGCGAGGCTTTGAAGCTCTTGACGTTTTGTTCCGTTGTCAGGCGCGGATGTGTGCCCGTCTTGATTGCGTATTGTTCGGCAGGCAGTCCGAAGGCGTCCCACCCCATTGGGTGCAAGACGCAAAAGCCTTTGTGTCGTTTGAAGCGTGCGACGATGTCGGTTGCGGTGTAGCCTTCTAAGTGTCCGACATGCAATCCGCTTCCGCTTGGATACGGAAACATATCGAGCACGTAATACTTTGGCTTGTTTGGGTCTTCGTGAACTTCAAAGGTTTTATGCTCTGCCCAGTAGCGTTGCCACTTTTTTTCAATGTCTGAAAAGGAGTATTTCATTGGATAGATTCGCGTTGAATGAGAACGCAAATATAACTTTCGGAAGGCAGTTTTTATGCAAGGACAAACAATCGCAGCAGAATCGTTGGATAAGGAGAAGAGCGAAAGAAGATGCTCCGCCGTTTCGATACAGCACAGCGGAGCATAGTAGGGTTGATTTATGCCTCGACGTTTTTGGGCGCACGTTCTTTGACCTTCGTTGCCGCTTTGCCTGTGCGCTTGCGCAGATAAAACAGTTTTGCACGGCGGGCTTTGCCTTCTTTGATGACTTCGATTTTGGCAATGTTTGGGGAGTGAATCGGGAAAATACGTTCCACGCCCACGCCGTTTGAGATTTTACGAACCGTGAAGGTCTCTGACATGCCTGTTCCTCTGCGGTTAATCACGATGCCTTGATACTGCTGGATACGCTCTTTATCGCCTTCCACGACGCGCACATGCACATTCACCGTATCCGATGCACGAAATGCAGGAATATCCGTCTTTTTGAATCCTGCTTCCACCAATTGAATTTTGTCCATGGATTTTGTTTTCAGTTAAAGATTAAACTTTGCTATGGTTGTTGTTAAACTGATGGCTTTATTTCGTCTTTGTTGTTTAACAAATCGGGTCGTCGCTGTTTGGTGCGTTCCAAGGCGTTTTGAACTTGCCACTCACGAATTTTTGCGTGATGACCTGAGAGCAGCACTTCGGGCACTTTCATTCCGCGAAAGTCAGCAGGGCGTGTGTAGTGAGCACAATCGAGCATTCCTGTTTGGAACGAGTCGAGCAATGCTGATTCGGAATCGTTCATTGCGTTTGGAATGAGTCGCACCATGCTATCAATCAGCACTAATGCGGGCAGTTCGCCGCCTGAAAGCACATAATCTCCGATTGAAATTTCTTTTGTTACCAGCGTTTGTCGCACGCGCTCATCGACGCCTTTATAATGACCGCATAAGAGTATCAAATTTTTTTTCAAAGAGCATTCGTTTGCGAGGCGTTGCGTCAGTGTTTCGCCATCGGGTGTCAGGAAAATTACTTCGTCATACTCGCGTTCTGCTTTTAACTTTTCTACACACGCAAAAATCGGTTCAGGTTTCATAATCATGCCTGAGCCGCCGCCGAAGGGCGCATCATCGACTTGCTTATATCGCCCTAATCCGTAATCGTGCAAATTATGCACATGAATCTCGACTAATCTCTTTTCTTTAGCAATCCTCACAATTCCGTTTTCGAGCGGGCTTTTGAGGTATTGCGGCATAACGGTCAAAATATCAATGCGCATTAGAGGAACTCTTCATATCGTTTAACTTTTACGTAACCGTTTGTCAGATTCACTTCTTCAATAAACTCGGCAATTGCGGGCATCAAAATTTTTTTCCCATTCGTTAGCAAAATTTCATACACATCGTTTGACGGCAATTTTGCGACGCTGGTCAGTTTGCCAATCTCGCTTTCGTCCGACATCACGCGCAGTCCGACCAGTTCGTGGATATAAGCCACATCGCCTTTGAGTTTTGGCAAGTCCGATTCCGCAACGAAGAGCCGCTTTCCGACTAAGGCTTGTGCTTGTTCAGGCGTCTCGATTCCCACAAAGCGATAGGTCGCGCTATTGGGCACAACGGAAACTGATTTCACTTTAATTTCAACTGCGGTATCTGGTGCGTTTCCAATCCAAAGGGTCTTGCGCGTTTTTAGGCGTTCAGGGAAGTCGGTTTCAAGTGCGACCTTGACTTCCCCCTTTAAGCCTTTGACCTTTATGATTTGCCCAACTTCAAAGCGTCGCATCGCGCTCAGTGGGAAAGCCGATTAGGAAGCCGATTCCGCTTTCTTGGCTTCGGTTTCTTTCTTGGCTTTTCGGCGGCGGGCTTTGCGTTCCAAATTGCGCAGCAGGCGTGCGTTGCGGTTTTCTTGCCACCTTTGCATTTCCGCGTTGATTTCCTCTTCGCTCTTGCCTTTCTTTTTGAGGTAAAGGCGGTGAAGCAATCCCGTGCCCCGAATAATACTGCGCGCCGTGTCGGTCGGTTGCGCACCTACGCTGAGCCAATAGGCAACGCGGTCTTCTTTGAGCTCGACCTTGTGCGGACGTGCTTTCGGAGCATATTGTCCGAGCACTTCTAAAAATGCACCGTCACGGCGAGCGCGTGCGTCTGTCGCTACAATTTGATAAATCGGCAGTTTCTTTCTGCCTATGCGTCTCAATCTAATTTTAACCAAGTCGGTAATCCGATTTATGTTGAAAGTAAGTTATGTTGTTTGAACATTCTTTGCTTCGCAATGTCGCTATCGCCGCGCCGCTAAGCGTCCAATCGGAATGTTTTGCGCCGTAATGCGTCGCCCTGCCTTGTCAAGTTTCGTGAGCGACTTCATCATTTTTTTCATTTCGGCAAACTGTTTGAGCAAACTATTGACCTCTTGAACGCTCGTGCCGCTGCCTTTGGCGATTCTTGCACGGCGACTTCCATTGATGATTTCAGGATTGCGCCGCTCTTCTTTCGTCATGGAAGAAATGATGGCTTCAATATGCTTGATTTCTTTCTCGTTGATTTGGTCGGTCGGAATCATCTTGCTCATACCCGGAATCATCGAAATGAGGCTTTGAAGCGAGCCCATTTTCTTAATCTCTTGAATCTGCGCATAAAAATCGTCGAGGTTGAACTCGTTTTTGAGGAGTTTCTTTTGCAGTTCCTCCGTCTTTTTGAGGTCTAATCGTTCTTGTGCACGCTCAACAAAACTGACAATGTCGCCCATTCCGAGAATGCGTTGCGCCATGCGGTCGGGGTAAAAAATATCGAGGTCGTCGACTTTTTCGCCGCTACTGACGAACTTAATGGGTTTATTGACGACGGTTTTAATCGAGAGTGCCGCGCCGCCGCGAGTGTCGCCGTCCATCTTCGTAAGCACCACGCCGTCAAAGTCCAACCGCTCGTTGAACGCCTTGGCAGTATTGACGGCTTCTTGTCCAATCATCGCATCCACCACGAACAAAATTTCTTCGGGGTTGAACATCTTTTTGAGCGTTTCCGCCTCTTGCATCATTTCTTCGTCAATCTGCAAGCGCCCTGCGGTGTCAATAATCGCAATATCGCGTGCGTTTTGCTTTGCGTATTCAATGCCTTGTTTGACCGTTTTAATGGCATCTTTCTCTTCAATCGCAAACACAGGGACTTCGATTTGTGCGCCAAGCGTTTTGAGTTGGTCGATAGCGGCGGGGCGATAGACGTCTGCCGCAATCAGCAAGGGATTGCGCCCGCGCTTTTTCAGGTACTGTGCCAATTTTGCTGCAAAAGTAGTTTTTCCTGCGCCTTGCAAGCCCGCCACCATAATGACCGCCGGAATACGATTCGTCTTGAGGTTCAAATCGACCTGCTCGCCACCCATCATCTCTTTGAGTTCATCAAAGACGATTTTCACAATCATCTGCGAGGGCGAAACACTTTTGATAACCTCTGCGCCAAGTGCTTTTTTGCGAACTTGCTCAATGAAGTTTTTGGTAACGGCGTAATTGACATCGGCGTCCAAGAGCGCACGCTTGATATCGCGCAACGCATTGCCGATATTCACTTCATTGATTCGCGCTTGTCCCGAAAGTTTCTTTAAGGCGGAATCGAGTTTATCGCTGAGTGATTCAAACATAATCATTCACGAAAATCAACATTCATGCAGGTTTAATCGCAGGCATTTGAGCCTGAACACTACTCCCGAGCCATCCTAAAAAATTCTTGATTCTTGAAAGTCTTTGATTTTGGCTCAATTCAACAAGAGCAACAAAGATAAAAAAAGATGCGTTGCGCGCAAAACAATAGAACACCGAGAATCAAAATTCGATACTGCTTGCTGTGGATTCTTCTCACACTTCCCACTCCTGGCTTCTCGTTATTCAAATCTTCCCGCTTTGTTGTAACTTTGTACTTTGAATTCGTTAAGAACACAACGCATGTGGAAACTTGCTCAAGCTTATTCAACAGCACTTGAAGAGAAGCTCAAAAGCATTGTCTTTTCAATGCAGGATTTTCTTTTCTTTTCGTTGCGTGCGTTTCGTGCGATTGGTGCAAGTAAACGCTATTGGCGTGATGTGCTTGACCAAGCCTACATTTGTGGCACGGAGTCGCTTCCGATTTTGCTGGTGAGTGCGCTCTCGATTGGCTCGCTGATTGTGATTGAAGTTGGACATCAACTTGCGGAGTTTGGCGCGAAAACTATGACAGGTCGCAGTGTTGCGCTTTCGGTGGTGCGCGAAATTAGTCCCTTAGTTGCAGGTTTAATGCTCGCCGCTCGCGTTGGCGCACGCAATAGTTCTGAACTTGGCGCAATGCAAATTTCCGAACAAATCGATGCCCTTCGTGCGTTTGGCACCGACCCGATTGCCAAACTCGTTGTGCCGCGCCTTGTCGCCTCGTTTTTGATGTTCATTCCGCTTATTGCCCTTTGCGACATTGTTGGTCTGATTAGCGGCGCATATCTTGCTGAATGGGATTTACACTTAGACCGAGGTATTTATTGGAACTCCGTTGTTGATATTCTTCGTCCGATGGATTGGTTTGTCGGTTTTTCAAAGCCGCCTGTTTTTGCCATTGGTATTTCGCTGATTAGTTGCTACACTGGCTTTAGCACGACAGGCGGAACGGCAGGCGTCGGTAAAAGCACCATCAAAGGAATCGTATATTCTTCCGCCTTTGTTTTAATCATGAATTTTTATCTCTCCAAGGTCATTTTAGATTTCATGCGCAGTTAATCTTACACTTTTCAGATGATTGAACTTCGTCATGTCTCCCTTCGCTATGGCACACGCGAGATTTTGAACGACATCTCTCTTACAATTGAAGATAAAAAGGTCAAAGCCATTTTAGGACCGTCAGGCGTTGGTAAAAGCACCATCATTAAGCTTATGTTAGGCTTAATCAAGCCAACATCGGGTCAAGTGCTTGTTGACGGCGTCGACATTACGCATTTCAGCGAGGTTGAGTTATTTCCGATTCGTCAGAAAATGGGCATTGTGTTTCAAGGCAACGCCCTTTTTGACTCTATGACCATCACGGAAAATATGAGTTTCTTTTTGCGCGAGAACTTGAACTTGCCTGAGGCGGAAATTGAGGCGCGCGTCAAAGAACAGATGAAATTTGCAGGCTTGGAAGGCTTCGAGAACTACCTGCCTGATAGTTTATCGGGCGGCATGAGAAAGCGCGTTGCAATTGGTCGCGCGCTCATCTTTCACCCCAAAATGATTCTTTTTGACGAACCCACGGCAGGGCTCGACCCTGTTAGTTCTAAAAAAATTTTAGATTTAATTGCGCGACTTCAACGAGAAATTGGACTTGGTGCTGTGATTGTTACGCACATTTTGAGCGATGTATTCGCCGTTGCCGATTCAGTTGCCGTTCTTTATCAAGGCAGAATCATTTTCAATGACGTGCCTCAAAAACTTTACGAGTCAACACATTCATTCATCACATCATTTTTATCTAACCAAGAGGATTAACTTCACACTTATCAATGTCATCTTCACGCGGGAATCTTAAATGGAGTGACCTTCGCACAGGGCTTATCTTTGTTATCGGGCTGATTACGGCAGGCGTTCTGCTTCTTATTGTCGGCAAGAACAGTCCTGTCATTAACAAGTTTATCGACCTTAAAATTTTCGTGCAGGATATTGAAGGGCTTGCCGAAAATAACTTTGTGGCAATTTCAGGCAAGAAAGTCGGAACGGTTCAAGCCATGACGATTAAAGAACGCAATGACACGATTGGTGTAGAAGTGGTTATGAGTGTGCGTGCCGAGTTTCAGAAGGTGATTACCAAAGATTCAAAAGCGAAAATCAAACCACTTGGCGTTTTGGGCGATAAATATGTCGACATCACACTCGGCAGCGGCGAGTATGTTTCTGACGGGGACTTTTTGGCTGTTGAGAAAGACTTAGGACTTGCTGACCTCACCACCGAGGGCGTTAAACTTATTCGCAGTTTGAATGAAACGCTCGATAAAATCAATCGTGGCGAAGGCACGCTCGGCAAACTCATCACATCGTCAGAACTTGTCGATAAACTCACACGCACCGTCGAGCATCTGGAGTATGTTTCAGCCTCGCTTGCCTCTAATCAAGGGTTAGCAGGACGCTTGATAAACGATTCCGAACTTGCCAATCGCTTCGCTCGAATTGTAAAAGACTTGGAACTCATCACGGCATCACTTCGTGACGGCAAAGGCTCAATAGGCAAACTTTTGGTCGATGAATCGTTTTACGACAACTTAAACACCACCACGAAGCGTCTGGACTCCTTAGCCTTTCGTCTGCAAAACCCATCGGGCACGCTTGGGAAATTGGCTACTGATTCTCTGCTTTATCACAACCTCAACCGCTCTTCGGTTGCGCTTGATTCGCTCTTGCGCGACTTAAAAGCAAATCCCAATCGCTACATTAATGTACGCGTGTTTTAGGTCTGCACACTCCTTACGCGTGCAGACCTTAACTGTGGCTCAGTTACTTTTTGTAGACGATTTTGCGAATCGTGTCAAACTGCAAGTAGGGATACTCGCGTTGCACATGCTCAATAGCATCGGCGGCAGACATGCGTTGTTTGCGGGCATCTTTGAAAATTTGTCGAATGTGATAATCGCGAAGCTGCTTTTCGTCGAGCAGTCGGTGGGCACGTAGTTTCGAGAGGATTTCGTCAGGGACGAATTCACGGATTGGGTTTCGCATCTTTTTCTCCTGTTAGATTTTCAGTTGATAATGATTGTTAAGGAATCGGCGCACGCACAATCGCTCGCCGTAGTGTTCAAAGCATTATCACTTGTTTGATGCGATGTTCTCCGTTTTAGTTGGGTCAAACTTGAATCAAATGAATTAAGTGAATATAGAACGACAGATTTATATTTGCAACTGCTTTAAGAAAACAAGACCGTATTTTCGGTACCATACTAATGACTAAAAAAAGCCTTCAACATCTTTTCCGCAGCTTTGAACACAAGCGTATTGCTGTTATCGGCGATGTGATGTTAGATAAATACATTTTCGGTAAGGTCGAGCGGATTTCGCCTGAAGCCCCTGTTCCAGTCATTGATGTTTCATCGCAAAGCTACCGGTTAGGTGGGGCGGCAAATGTCGCCACAAATCTTCGCTCGCTTGGCGCAACCGCGTTGCTCTTCGGCGTGATTGGCGATGATGACGATGGTAAAATTCTTGCCTCGCAATTAAATCAAGAATTTCTCTCCGCCGATTTTCTTGTTACCGAACATGTGCGCCCCACAACGGCGAAAACTCGCGTCATCGCTCAAAATCATCACATTGTTCGTATCGACTCTGAAACGCGCAAATCGATTTCGCGCACAACCGAACACACGCTTCTCTCGCTTCTCTCTGAACATCTTCACATACTCGACGCAATTATTCTTGAAGATTACAACAAAGGCGTGCTCACAGCCTCGCTTATCAAAAAAGTGATTGCGTTTGCTCAAAAGCATGACATTCCTATCACCGTAGACCCGAAAAAAGATAACTTCTTTGAATACAAACATGTTACGGTCTTTAAGCCCAACCTCAAAGAAATTTCTGACGCTTTTGGACGCAAGTTTTCAAATAGCGATAGCGATGCGTCGCTCGCTTGCCAGATGCTTCAGAAGAAAATTAAAGCTGAAAACATCGTTCTGACGCGCAGCGAAAAAGGCATGACTGTTTTCAATGGCAAAGCAGAACACATTCCGTCAATGGCGTTAGATGTAGCAGATGTTTCAGGTGCTGGCGATACAGTCATTGCAACGCTAACGGTTGCCCTTTCGGCGGGGTTGGATGCTGTAACCGCTGCCAAAGTGGCCAACCTTGCCGCTGGTATCGTATGCGCAGAAGTCGGCGCCGTTGCTGTGGATAAAAACAAATTGCTTTCGGCTTGTACAGACTATTTTGGTTCAGAGCCTACTTCTTAATCTTGAAGTTGAACGGAATCACGATAGCCCCTGCAACGGTTTCCCCGCCTGAAATTTTTGCAGGCTTAAACTTCGTGTCTTCGGTTAGAACACGCATCACTTCTGCGTCAAGAATTGGATTGATGTTTTTGAGGAAGTTCACTTTCACAATGTTTCCCTCTTTGTCGACAAAGACTTGCGCCACGGCTTTCCCTTCTACACCGGCTTTTAGGGCAAGGTCTGGATACTTGATGTTTTTGTAAATCTGTTCAATGCCACCCACAATGCTGACATTGCTCTCGAGTGTTGCCACTTGCTCTATATTGTCGGCGTTAAGGTTTTCTTCGGTCAAACTGATTAGTTCTTCTGCTCCTTTGTCGTCTTCGTCATCGTCGCTTTTGAGTTGAGAGATCATTTCCTTTCGCATCTCTGGGTCTGACGATTTCTCCAAAGTCGCAACTTCAACCGTCTCCTTCTTCTTGATAACTGGCACGGTTCTCTTCACGGCGGTCGATGTAGATTTCTTTGTTTCTGCGACCACGAGATTTTCCTCTACTTCTCCTATGCCTAACTTCACATCGACGCGTGTAATTGAATTTGGCGCAATTGACAGTTCAGAGTTCCACGCGCTATATCCACGCTTGTATGTTCTAATTTTGTAAGTTTCAGGTGGAACGTTCAAAAAGGTGTAGTAGCCTTGTGCATTGGAGACCGCCGCCTGCGTAACAGTTGGCGATGTGATGTAGATAGTTGCTCCCGCCACAGGTTTGCCAGAACTATCTAACACTCGTCCCATCAAGCGTCCTTGTTGCCCGAGCGCTTCAGTTTTGAATACAGCGCAGAGCATAATCGCTGTTAATGCCGCACATAACAGCTCCGATAATGGATAGACCTTTCTCATTGTCGAACAACTTAAAATGTTGTGGTAAAGCTTACCGGCTTTGCTTCAGCCGTGTAGTTACCAATTTGGTAGGAAGTTATCTTGCGCTTGTCAGATTTGCAAGTGTGTTTGCTTTTGGAAACAAATTAAGGGCTTCTTTGAGCACAGCATCTTCCATGATTAGAATTGATGTTTGCGCCTTATAGCCCCAGATTTGCCTTGCTATTGTGGCTTTGACCATGTTTTTGAAATGGCGTTCGTCTTGTTTGTAGTCACGCTCGTTGTAAGGCACGCCTTTTTTTTCTGCAAGTGTAATCAGCGCTTGCATCATAGATTCAGAGACGACGAAGTTTTTTCGGAAGTCTTCTACTTTTTCGTAGGTCTGTTTGAGCGATTTGTTTTGGTCGAGATAGGCTAAGGCAAATTCATCAAAGAGTTGCTTTGCAAGCATTTGGCGATAGTAGCCTGTGAGCGTATCGTTCCAGCAGAAGTAATCGGGAATGATGCCGCCGCCGCCCAGCACCACACGCCCAAGCGGGGTTCGAAAGACTTCGTGAGTTGAATCTCGCTCGACAAATGTGGCGGCTTCAACTGGCTTTCGGGTTAGGCTCCAGACTTTTTTGGCTTCGCTTTCAAAAAAATGTTCGTCTTTATCGCGCTCGGAAAGTTCGTTGTAGTAGTCTTCTCGACCGCGCTTTCCGCTTCTATACTTACGCTGAATGAGCCGCCCTGATGGGGTGTAATACTTTGAAATCGTTACGCGAATTGCCGATGAATCGGCTAACTCGAACTGTCGTTGCACCAGTCCTTTTCCAAACGAGGTTTCGCCGACGATAAGGGCGCGGTCGTAATCTTGCAATGCACCTGCCACAATTTCCGATGCCGATGCACTACCACGATTGATGAGCACCACAACCGATTCTTTCTCAAACATATCGTTCGGTTTTGAAAAGAAATCTTCGTCTTTGACATGCGCGCCACGCGTATAGACGAGTTTTTTCATTCCGCCGATAAATTCGTCTGCAACTTTGATGGCTTGGTCTAAGTAGCCGCCCGGATTGCCTCGCAAATCCAGAACAAGTTGCGTCATGCCTTGCGCTTTGAGTGCTTTCATGGCGTCTATGAACTCGTCGTATGTGGTTTGCACGAAGCGGTCGAGTTTGATGTAACCCGTTTTCTCATCGAGCATCATGGCAGCGCCAACGCTGTATGTCGGAATTTTATCGCGCGTAATCGTAAAGACGAGCGGCATCGGTTCGCCTGGACGAATGACTTTCACGTTGACTGTTGTGCCTTTTGGGCCGCGCAACTTTTTGATGACCTCGTCTCGCGTAATTCCGACGGCGGTTGAATCGTCAATCGTGATGATTCGGTCGCCAGATTGAAGCCCAATTTTTTCGCTCGGTCCGCCCGCAATCGGCGTTACAACGATGAGCGTATCGGCAATAACATCGAACTCTATGCCAATGCCCTCGAAATTGCCTTGAAATTCCTCTTTAGATTTGCGCACTTGTGCTGGCGTCATATAAACGGAGTGCGGGTCTAATTGCTCCAAAATTCCTTTAATTGCGCTTTCGGAAAGTTGCGCATCGTCAACCTCATCAACATAATTTTTCTTAACAATTGAAACCACTTGTCCGACTTTGGCAACCGAATCCACGCCCCTAAGCTGCAACTTGCTCCCAACAATGAGACCGAAAATGATTGCCCCCGCAATCAATAAAGCACCTACAACAACTCTCATGTGCGATAAATTGGAGTTAGAAAACCACACAGAATCTACACGAATTCTGTCTCAAAAAACAAAGCGTCCCGAAACACCTTTCGGAACGCCCTGCCTTAAACGGAAATGAACTATGAAAAAAGCAATTCTACTTTTTGTCACTCAGCGTTTTGGTCAGTTGCTCGTCAAGAAGTGCACTGAAATTATCATCGAAGATATTGGAGAGATCGACTTCGACTTCTTCAGAAGCAATCACTTCCAAGAGTTTGGCTTTGGCTTGCTTGGAGTAGATACGAATCGTTCCGGGCGGAATTGAAGCCTTAAAGATAATTTCCAGCAGATACTTTTCGTTCAGGCTAATAAGGTAAATGCTGCGCGATTCGCCTTCGTGAAACAGCACTTCAAATGACGCCTTTTCACCAATTTGCTTTGCCATTTCGGCAGTGGCAACGAAGTTTGAGGCTGCCAGCACGCTGAAAATTTCGAGGTCTCGATCCAACAGCCCCCCATACTTCGCCAAAATTTGTCCCGTCATATCGCCGAGAATAACTGCGGAAGAACCTGTTTTCGCTGCAAACTCTTTCAAAATTTTTTCAGCCGCGCTGATTTGGGTTTCAGTCAGCACAACCTTTCTAAATTCATCTCTTCCCGTAACGCTCATATTTGTTAGGTTTTAGGACTTAAAGTTGTTTTTGTATTTCGGGAACAAATTTTGACACTTGATACCGAATGTTTCCAAGCATGGCATTTTGGTCAGCAACTACAGTTAAGATAATGTTCCCATCGGGGAAAATTCTCGAGAGGATAATTCCGTTTTCATATTCTACCATGCTTTGCTCAACCTTTCCGACGTTAAGTTCATTGCCGATGCTTTCGGAGCTATGCAAGCCCCCAATCACGATAGCACCGACTGTCTCCATGTCTATCTTACCGTTGCGTGTTTTTTGCTCAATCACAAAACCGTCTCGTCCGATAAGTGCCACCGCTTTTACACCATCCACTTTCACAAGACTGCCGAGCAAATCGGATATTTCGGGCATATAGCGTTATTCGTATTGAAATTTCTTATGGTTACCGAATTAAGTGGTTGCTATTTACTACTCGCAACTTGCGCACCTTTCGTCATTTGTAATGATGTCTTTGCTTTCAAAATATATCCGATTGAAGTAAATTTACAAAACTTCAAGCGGTTTGCTTTCGTTAAGTTTCTTTTAACTGTTTTACTGCTACCCTTTCATCGAGTTTATGATTGATTTTTGAGCACATGAAACGATGCTTTTTTCTATTCGCTCTCTTTTTCTTCTCCTTGCCGACATTTCTTTACGCTCAGTCAGACTCCAGTTCGTTTTCGCCGCCTCTGTCTCCTGAAACCGTTTTAGCTTTGTCTTCTCAGCACCCAACAGCGTTTTTGGACTCAAGCGAGACGATTTGGGGCGAACTTCTGACGAGCCTGTTTCAAGACACAACTTTGCTCTCTGACACGGAGCGGGCTTTGTTTGTGAGCGTTGCACAGTCGCTTGACAGCGTTTTCCAATCTTCTCTTCTCGCTGCACGCCAACGGCTCTCTAACCCTTTCCTACCTTCAGCGACAAACCGACTTGCACTTGAACAAGCACGTTTAGCCGATACGATGCTCACCTTTTACGACTCGCTCACCTGTGCCTTTGAGGCTTTGCGCGCGACTTCCTCGACACGCCACTCTCGCAACATTGACTACAAAGTTTTGTTGGAACACTTGTTGGAAAAAACAACTCCGACGCATCGTTTTTCGTTCAGCACAGCGTATCAAAGCCGCTCCGTTTGGCGTGGGATTGAGCAAAATTCAGGAAAGGGCACATACTCGCTTTCAGGATTGTATCAACATTGGTCTGGCGTTTTTCTTTCGGCAAGCGTGCTCGGTCTGCAAGGACAACCTCATCTAATAGACCAAGCCTCTGCCAGTCTCGGACTGGATTATCAACCCTTCGATAACCTCCTCGTTTCACTTGCCTATACGCGCTATCATTACAGCGATTCCAGCGTTCAAGTGCGCTCGACGATTCACAGCGACCTGACACTTTGGCTGTCGTTTCAAACCGAATGGCTCACGCCATCTGTCACGCTCATTTGGGCAATCGGCGAAAACACGAACGACTTTTTTTGCGCTTGGGAAATTTCTCGCGCGTTTTTCATCGGGCAATTTTCTTCGGGCAGGTTTATTCTCCTTCCCAGCATCAGCGCGGAGTATGGCACCATTTCCATCATTCGCGCGCTTACACGGCGCACAGGTCGCAATTCAGAGCCGCAAACTCGCATTGAGCGTTCATCGCCTTTTGTTCTGACAAACTATACCTTTTCGCTCTCTCTGCTTTACCGCATCGGAAACATTTCCATCGCTCCTGAATTTCTCTTCGTCGTTCCCATCAATGTTTCCAGCCTAACGCTCACGGCTGTTGGCTCTGGAAATTTCTCTCGTCCTATCACGCGCACTTTTGAACAGGGGGGCAAATCATTTGGGTATTTTTCGGTTCAGGTTTCTTACTCACTTTAATTCTTTATCTTTGCACTGTTTTCGTCATTCATCAATCACTCAAACTATCATCGACATGAAACTCGCATCTTCATTTGGTTTTTATGCGTTCGCATTGGCTTTCTTGCTTGCCGCCTGCGGACCAAGTGCCGAGCAAGTCAAACTCTTGAACGACTTCAAGTCGACCGTCGAACAACTTGCTTCACAAGACAAGGCTTTCGGCGAAGAAGAAGAATCAATGGAAAAAATGCACGCCGAAATGGAACAAAAGCACAACGAACTTAAAGCCAAAGGCGTTGAAATGCCTGCCCATGATTCGATTATCGCCGTTCATCAAAAACTCACCCAAGAGCATAAGGCAATGCATGAACATCACAAGAAAGCGATTGCAGATCTTCAAGCCAAAGTTGAATCTTTCTCCAAGCAAATGCCTTCAGTTGAAGTCTTAAAGCAAGCCTACGCTACCGCCATGAGCGAATTAGAGAATCTTCAAAAAGACCACGATAAAATGAAAGCCGAGCACGAACAAATGCACAAGGACCATGCGCAAATGGAAGCCGACCACGCCGCACTGGCGACAAAATCCGACAAGAAAAAGAAGTAGCCTTTTGAATGCCAAGAAGAGCCTCGTTCAACGATTTGTTTACTTCGATTAGCAAAGGCAACATTGAGCCTGTGTATTTTTTCTACGGCAAGGAAGATTTCCTGATGGAAGAGTTGATTGAACTGCTCCGCGCCAAAGTTTTTCGCACAAAGGAAGAAGCGAGAGATAATTTCACGGTCCTTTTTGGCGGAACGGGCGCGGAAAAATCCATCTCGCTTGGCGACATTCTTTCCGCCGCTTCCGCTTACGGAATGTTCGCTGAACAAAAAATGATTGTTGTGCGTGAGTTCGACAAGATTCAGAAGCCCAAGAAAGACTTTCAGAAATCCACCTACCAAGCGCTTGCCGAATATGTCCAGCATCCGCTCGAGACCACGGTGTTAGTGCTTTGTGCAGGCGAATTGGATAAGAAAGACCTTGCTAAGGAGCCGTTCTCAATTTTGGATTCGGTCGGATATGAATTTCCGCCCTTGCGCGACATTTCAGGCTTCGCTGACGATTACGCCAAACGTTTAGGCTGGCGGCTGACGCCCGACGCCTTGCGGCTCTTGGTCATGTATGCAGGCAGTTCGGCGCGCGATATTAGCAACGAACTTCAAAAACTCACACTTTATGCAGGCAATCGTGAGGATAAAACGCTAACGGAAAAAGACGTCTCGGAAGTTGTTGGCATTTCGCGCGAGTATAATGTCTTTGAACTTCAAAAGGCGATATGTAGCCGCGACCTTCGGCAGTCTTCAGGCATTGCACTTAAAATTTTAGAGAAGGAAGAGCCTGTTTCCATCGTCAATACTTTGACAGTGTTTTTTATGCGGCTTTGGAAGTTGCACTCTCCCGTTCTTCAACGGATGTCGGAGCAAGATGCGGCCAAGGAACTTGGTATGTTCGGCGGACAAGCCTACTTTTTGCGCGACTATAAACAATACGCGATGCAATTTACGCCTGCCCAACTTGAACGCGCTTTGGTCGCACTGAGCCTTGCAGACCAAACGCTTAAAGGCATACAACCGCCGATTGAGCATCCACTCTTAATGCTGAAATTGATTCGCGAAATTTTGTCGTGAATGTTATTTTGCTTTTTTTAACCTAAAACCACGAATGTCAGTCATCCACCTCGTCGAACACATTCTTTGCCCTGTTGACTTTTCCGAAAAGTCGCTTCAAGTCCTTGACCATGCCTTGCGATTAAGCGACATCTTCGATGCAAGAATTTCAGTGCTGAACGTCGTCGATGACACTTCTCCAGAGTATGCCCCATATCGCCGTAGTCAAAAAGACATGCAATTGCTTCGGCGCACGCTCGAGCAAGATTCGCAAAATCGGATGAAGTTGCATATCGAGCCACGCTTGCGCAGTCTTCCCGATTCCAAAATGATTACACTATTTGGAAAGCCTTCCGATATGATTGTCAAAGTTGCCAAAGAACAACGCGCCAACTTGATTATGATGGCGACGCGTTCGCTTGGCTTAACAGGTCAGTTCATTTTGGGAAGCACGACCTATAAGATTCTTCGCACTGCCCCTTGTCCTTTGATGGTTTTTTCAAAACCCGAAATGAAATTTCGTGCGCTTCGCATTTTGTTTCCCACCGACTTTTCCGAGCTTTCTCAGCTCTCGCTTCCCTACCTTTTCAAATTAGTCAGCGATTATGGTGCTGACCTTCACATTGTTCATTACCGACAAATGCAAAATCCTTTTTCCAAAGACCCCATGCGTCATCTTGAGCTGATCAAGCGCACCCTTGTCTCGAATCGCATTCCCCCGAACCGTATTTTTACAAACGACGACATCAAAGGCATTACGCCCGGCGCGGCAATTCTCAAATACGCCAAAGAAAACGCCATTGATTTGATTATTCTTTCCGCACACGGTATCTCAGGCTACAAGCAATTCTTTCTTGGCACCACCGCTGTTGAAATTTCCAGCAAGAGCGAAATCCCTGTGCTACTCGTTCGCAAAATGGAGTTCTAATCCCGCTTTTCCATGTCGCTTTCTTGCGACAACATTCCCTACAAGTGTTTGCTTTCTCCGACACCTCCCCTGCATATCTCACTTTTTTGAGCAATTCTACAAAGAATGCCTTTGGCACGCTTTTGGACTTTTTATCTCAGCAGAGTTGTAGCACTGTGCTCGCTCGTTTCTACAAACAATTTAACTTGATAACATCTATGAAAAACATCTTCGCCTCACTTGCGCTTGTTTTGCTTCTCTCGCTTTCAGCCGTCGCACAAGAAGCTTCGTCTGAGCAATCATCTGCCTCGAGCAACAAACTTGTTTTCTTGAAGTCTGGCGACTTGGTCTTTGGCGGTCGTGTGGCTTTGGGCGGCGTTGCGGGTGCTTCGTTTGGCTTTTCCGCAAATGCTGAATACGGATTCTCGGACAACATCGGCATCGGCGGGTTCTTCGGCTATTCAGGCTACAAAGAAAACTTTCCTTTCTATGAAGCCTCTTATTCAAACATCTTGATTTTAGGCTCGTTCAACTACCACCAAGACTTTTTGAAGATTCAAAATCTCGACACATGGGCGGCAGTCAGTCTCGGCTACAACGTCGCAAGTGCCGAAGCAAAAGCAAAGCAAGGGAATTTCGTTGTTCCTGCTGTGAGTGCGGGCGGCGTGGTTTGGGGCGTTACCGCCAATCTGCGCTACTATTTGACTTCAAACTTTGCCATTGCGGCAAGCGCAGGCTACGGTCTCGGATACTTGCAAGTTGGATTGGATTACAAACTTTAATTTTTCTTTGTTCTTTCTCGCAAGATTCTTTTATCGTCATGCTAAGCCGTCTCCAGGAAAGAGGCGGCTTTTTTGTTTTGGGCGAATTGCGTCGTAACTTTTAATCAAATGAACACTTTAACATTTCAGGAGTAAGACTATGATTGCACCTCAACAAAGCGACTTTGTCGCATCAGATACACTCACCGTTTCAAAGCCAACTCCTTCAAGAAAAAATCCTTCAAGGAAAAAGCGATGGCTTCTTGTTCAGCCGAAAAGCAAAACCAACCTCATGGTTGATTCGGGCAAGGTTAGCATTCCGCTTAATTTGATGATGGTGGGAACGCTTGCAAAAACCCGCTTCGAAGTCGATTTCGTCGATGAACGCATTGGTGATGTTGTTCCCGAAGATTTATCCAAATATGATATTGTCGCAATCACAGCAAGAACGCTCAATGTTTCAAAGGCGTATCAAATTGCCGACCGCGCCCGCGCACAAGGCGCACGCGTTATTCTGGGCGGCACGCATCCGACCATGATGTTTGAAGAAGCCAAGGAGCACGCCACGAGCGTTGTCTTCGGTGAAATTGAATCCGTTTGGGATTCGCTTGCAGACGACATAGAGAACGACACGATGAAGCCTCAATACAAAGCTGGCGCGTTCAAATCCATGACGCAGATGGGCATGCCTGATTTCAGCATCGTTCTGAGTTCTCCAAATTCGCATCGCTATAGTTTTCGTATCCCGCTCCTTGCGACGAAAGGCTGTCCCGTTGGCTGTAATTTCTGCACCACGCCAACGATTTACGGCAAGTCGTTCCGCACACGCACCAGCGACCTTGTTGTCGAGGAAATCAAGTTTCACCAAAATCGCTTGGGCAAGAAAGACATTCACATTTCGTTTATGGACGATAACATCAGTTTTCGCCCTGCCTTTATGGAAGAATTGATGCACGCGATGATTGGTCTTGGCGCGAAATGGAACGCAAACATCTCGATGAACTTTCTTGAAAAACCCGAAGTGCCCAAACTTGCCAAAGAAGCCGGTTGCGAACTTCTGAACATCGGCTTTGAATCCGTTACGCCCGAAACGTTGAAGTATGTGCATAAAGGCTCAAACCGAATCGGACGCTACGACGAAGTCGTCGCTAATGTGCATAACGCAGGCATCGGCATACAAGGCTACTTCATTTTCGGATTTGATACCGACACGAAAAACAGTTTTCAAGGCACTTACGACTTCATCATGCGCAATCGTATTGAGTTTCCTGTTTTCACCATTGCCACGCCTTTTCCGGGCACGCCTTGGTTTGAAGAAATGAAACCGCGCATTGAACATTTTGATTGGGATAAATACGACACCTTCCACTACATGTATAAGCCGATGAAAATGGAGCGCGAGGAATTCTTGGAAAACTTCATCAAGATTCAACGAGAGATTTATTCATGGAAAAACATTTGGCATCGACTTCACGGCAAGCCATTTAATTGGATTTGGATGGTCAATGTTGCCATGCACTACTTCACAAAGCGCTTGACCCCAAAAATGCTGATGTAAATCAAGGCTCAACGAGAATCGTTACATCACTTGTTGGAGCGCACTGGCAGGCTAATCGTTCATTTTCTTTGAGGAGATTTCGGGCGCGGAAGTCTTTTTCTTCGCGAGTCAAGCGGGGGAGATTTTCCGCGCCTTCTAACACGGTAACGCGGCATGTTGTGCAAAGTCCAATCCCACCACACGCACCGCCAATCCTGATTCCTTCGTTCAGCGCAAGGCTTTGCAGACTTTCGCCTTCCAGTTGATTTTCACTCGCAATGACAAGTGTTTGCGTCTTGCCATCAGGTTTTTGTAGGAGAATGGTAATGCTTGGCATGTGGCGTCTTTACGTTGAACTTTACGCTAAAACTTTACGCTAAAACGACAGCGTTCGGTTGAATATCACATCAAAACGAAACGACTTTGCTTTGAGACGGCGTTCAAAGTGCTGAATGATTTTTTCCAAACGCGCGGGAATCGCCATGATTTTTTCTTGCGCTTTGCTCCCAATATCGTTCAATCCCGTTAAAGCGTCCACTTTCCACTGCGCAATGAGTTGCTCGACGATGATTTTGTAATCGTTCAGTGAGTATCCGCCTGAGCGCGTAATCACTTCTGCATATTCGGCAAAATTCTTGATGGAAACACCCGGCATATCAATCGATGGAAGCACTTCGCTTGCGGCTTCGAGAGCGGCGTTGGCGTCGCGCTTTAAGATTTCCTTAAAGACCGTCATGTAAAAGACGAAATGACGCGCCTCTTCGGTTGCAATGCGTTTCAGAATCTTGGCAATGGTCGGTTCGTTTTCGCCGATGAGTTTTGCTGTGGCTTCGTGCGAAATTTGCGTCGCGCGCTCTTGCGCAGAAGTGTAGACGAAGGTTTTGTATGGGTTGCCTGTCCAACTCGGCATAAACCCTTTTTGGAGGTATTCAAACTGCGCTTGCTCGAGGGCTTTGAAGTCAAAGATGTTTGCGTCGCGGCAGTAGTCGCGAATGATGTTTCCGTGTCGGTCTTCTTCCGCCGTCCAAAGAAAATTCCACTTTGTCCAAAAACTATCCGTTCCGAACGCTTGCGCCAAAAGGCGATGGAAGTGCGGCAATCCTTCTTCGGTCATTAAGTTCAGCGCGAGCGAGACGCGGGCGTTGTCAGGAATTGATTTTGCTCTTTCGCGCAAGGCTTGCAGTTCAGTTGTGTCTCCGCTGTTGCTATATGGCAAGAGGTCAGAGGAAAACCAAAGCACACGTTTTTCTTCGTGCGAGGCGATTAACGATTCAACGATGGGTTCTAATTCAGAGAGGACTTCAATTTGAGAAGCAACAGAGACAGTAGGCATATTTTACTTGAAAAATTAGTTACTTGAAAAATTAGTTAAGCCCGCAAATATAACACTTAATTTCCGCTTTCGCTGTTTTCTTTTCGTGAAGTCCTCTCTGAACACTGCTTGCGGTTTATGCGCCCGAAGATTGCACGAAGTGCACCATGTTGAGAAACTTGAAAATCATTTTCGTAACATCTTCGCGATACATCACGACATAGTCTCCCCTATCAACGACCGACAAGCCTTCATGTTTTCGCTGTTCGTATTCGGCTTTGCTCAGGCAGGTTTTGAAAACGGTGGCTTTGCCTGTAAAGATGAGCCATTTGAGGTAGCCGTGTGTTTTGAGGTAGTATTCGCTGATGCGCACTTTTTGGACATCGGGCGAT
>CALKXI010000021.1 GCA_938003965.1 uncultured Chlorobiales bacterium | reverse complement strand
TTGAGACTTTACGAATAAATCTGGAAAGGACAACCAGCCGGTAACAAGAGTGTTTGCAATAGCGAGTTCTCCATGCTTCGCAGGCACATTTGTGCAAGCCAAGGGTCAAAAACGGTTCATCCAACTACTTTGTAGTCAATGTAAAACGTTTTTACGAACTTCCAAACAGAGAAATCGTAACTGAAAACCCGTTGGCAGACGAGAGTGCGAAAGACTAACAGCCCACAACATTATGTTTGCGAAAAGGCGCGCTGATGTGCGTAATTTAGGCTTTTGTGCTTTCTATAAACTTTGTGCGTAGGGCAAGGAAAGTGCTACTAATCCCACTCTTCGCAAGCATCTTTCTGTTGTCCAAACGATAAGCCCTCTTTGAGATGACTATAAGTTGCTCTCAGTCAGATACTTGTAAGTAAGATAACTCGTAAAGCCTGTGCCAACCGCAAGCGCATTTTCATCAATATCAAATTGCGTTGAGTGGATATTATGCACAATCCCCTTCGCTTCATTGCCGACGCCAAGTTGCCAAAATGTGCCTTTGCATGCCTGCAAAAAATAAGCAAAATCTTCCGCGCCCATAATCGGCTCAGGCACGATGGTATTTTCTTCGCCCAAATACTCCCGCGAACACTGCATCGCAAACTCGGTTGCGGTTTTATCATTCACTAAAACAGGATAGCCTTTTCGGATTTCTAACTCGGCTTCTACGCCCATTGCTTTTGCCGTGTAATGCGTGATTTCTTCCAAGCGTTGCCACGCTTCTTTGCGGAGGTCTTCGTTCATGGTGCGCAGTGTGCCCATCAGTTTTACTTCGTTGGGAATAATGTTCGTCGCGCTTCCGCCGTTGATGGCGCAAATGCTCACCACAACGGCTTCTTTAGGAGGCATATTTCGGCTGACAATCGTTTGAAGCGCAGTAATAAGTTGAACAGTCGCCACAATCGGGTCTTTGGCGCGATGCGGCGCAGAACCATGACCACCGACGCCGCGAATCGTGAAGTAAAGTTCGTCTGAAGCCGCCATCATCGGTCCTGCATAAAATCCAAGTTTGCCCACCGGCACCTGAGGAATGCAGTGCTGACCAAATACCACATTCGGCTTTGGATTCTCAAAAACGCCCTCTTCGAGCATCGGCTTTGCGCCGCCGGGCAGTTTTTCTTCCGATGGCTGAAATAGAAACTTCACCGTTCCGCCAAAGTCGTTTTTCATTGCGGATAACACCTTTGCCACGCCGAGCATACAAGCCGTATGCGCATCGTGTCCGCATGCGTGCATTTTGCCTTCAACGGTTGAGCGAAAATTGTGCGACGTTTCTTCGGGCATCGGCAAGGCGTCAATATCGGCACGCAAGGCGACAACTTTTGCGCACTCCCCTTTTCTTCCCTTCAAATGCGCCACGACGCCCGTTTTTGCGACGCCTTCTTGCACCTCTAACCCCAAGCCGCTTAAATACTCGCTGATGATTTTTGCCGTTCGATATTCTTCGTAAGCCAGTTCGGGGTGCTTGTGAATATCGCGTCTGATTTGAACAAGTTCGGGAAAAATTTTTTCGGTTTCAGATTTAATCCTGTGCTTGATGTCGGTCATTGCTTCGCCTTTGATTGGATTGCTATCCTTTTATCTCACAGTTTCGTTTTGTTCAAAATAGCGAGATTGCGTTTGATGTAATCGAGTTTGCGGAGTTCTGCGCTGTATCGTTCGGTTTGGGCTTTGACCATGACGTTTGGCGATTCAGCATTGAACCAATAAAGGTCGTCTCGTTCCGCCGATTTTATCGCGACACGCCAGCATTGGAATGTTCCTGCAGGCACGATGAGCGTCTCTAAGCCTTCGATTTTGTAGTGCAGTTCGTTTGGTGCAGGTTTTTCGGGCGAGGGTTCGAGCAGTTCGGAAAGCGTGTTCCAATAAAATTCTTGACCTTCTTTGAAGTTGAGGGCGCGAAGCGAGAGCGGCAGTTGGTCGTAAAGAAAATCGTTTTTGGCTAAATCGATTTCGCTATCGCCTTTGCCTTCGTTATCGACTTGCCACGCATGCACATAGAGCATGGTTCTTCCAACGAGGCGGCGCAAGGTTTTCGTGAAAGTGCCGCGTTCATCGCTCCACGAGGCAATATATTTTGTGATTTTCAAGGCATCGCGTTGCAAAATGGAAAGCGAACTTGAATAGAGCACGCGCTCACTTTTGGCGAAAGTATGTTGCGAAATAACGGCGACTAAATCGGTGCGCGTGCTGTCGCTCGTTGCCGAGTAGGCTTGTCGCGTGAAGGCTTCTTTTCGGGTGAGGCGCGTTTCGGAAAATTTTAACGCTGTTCCGTTTATGACGCGCTCGACATCGTATTCGGCGCTTTCCTCCGTGCCTTCTTGCCAAATCGGGCTTTGTGCCCATTTTTCCGATAAGAGCGAATTGGGGTTTTCATCTTGCTTTTTTTCTGTGCGGGCTGTCGGTGCGATTTTCTTTTCAACCATTTCAGGTGGCTTGCCGTCGCAGGCAGAAATGGCAAAGGCAACGAGGAAAAAGATTACAATTTTCATTGCGCGTTTATCTCGATTAAAGTTTTATCTCGATTAAATGAGATGCTCCGAGATAAACGCAATGGAGAGCCGATTAAATTCATCGGGTTGGTCGACATTGCACACATGCCCCGAATTCGCGATGATTTTGAGAATAGCGGACTTATGTTTTTGAACGAGCATTTTCACAGGCGGCAAGAACATATAGTCTTCATCGCCCATCAGGTAAAGCGTTGGCACGGGAATTTCTTTTTCGTTGAAATAGCGCATGAGCGGGTTGGCTTCGTAGGTCATTCTGAACCAGCGAATGAACTCGCCTTGATAGAGTTTTCGCGCTTCACGCACAAAGAGGTTGCGCGATTCTTCGTGGCGTTTGCGCGGCATAATCACCCACGCAAAGAGTTTATAGAGCCAGAGATACGGAATAAATCGTTTGGTTAGATGTCCGAGCCAAATCAGAATTTTTGAACGAATGTTAAAGCGCGTGATTGCGCCTGCCATTACCATGGTGCTCATTCGTTCAGGGGCAATTTCGCCTATTGTGCGAATAATCAGCGTGCCGAGCGAGATTCCGATAAAATGCGCTTTTTGTATGTGAAGATGGTCAAGCACTTCGAGAATTTCTTCGCTGACTTTTCGGAAGGTGTAGTCTTCGTCGCGATAACGTTGCAGAAAGGTTTGAGACTTGCCATGCCCGCGTAGGTCAATGAGTAAGACGTTGAAATGCGCTTTGAAATCGCGCACTTGTTTGAACCAAATTGATGAACTTCCCCCCGCGCCGTGCACAAAAACGACCCACGCCTTATCTTCTCCGAGAAAATAGGTCTTATAGTGAAGCATCTTTGGTTCTCCTCAATAACCGAAATGTTCTGACGAGCGAATATAACCTTTTCGTCTCTGCATGTGCGTTAAGTTATGGATAAATGCGCTTTTAGATGTGGTCGTTTTGGGCATTTGGGCTTTCGGCTTCAGGCTTCGGTTTTTCTTCCCAAAACGCTTTCCGCGAGCAAAAGAAGCACGACGACAAGGAGCAACGGTTTCCATACTGCCAAGCCGTAGCGCGAGCCTGAAATCATTTCCGAAATGCCTTCGAGTGTTTCCGACGCATTCGTGAAGGCAAGCCGCGCTTCTTCGACGCCTGCTTTCAGGAAAATTTCTTTGAGCGAATTGGCTTCGATTTTTTCAAGCGATGATTCCTTCGGGGAAAGATTGACGGCAAATTCCGCCAGCGTAACGGGTTCATCGCCCACAATTTTGAACAGCCGATAAACGCCGAGTTCATCATAGAGCGTGGGCGAGATAAAAAGCCTTGACGCGCCTGCACGAAACTGAATGGTTGGCATCAAGATTTTTCCGCTTGGCTTTTCAACGCGCAGTTCATCGCTTGCCGAAACGATTGCAGGCAACATAAAACTTGCCTCTTCTCCTGCAACGAAGGATTCATTTTTTGGCTGTGTCGCCGCCGCGGTTGTGAAAATCGTGCGATACAAAAGCGGGGTGAATATCGGTTGCAAGACGAAGTTCGTTAGTTCTTTTGTTGGAAGCGTTGGACAAACGACAAATCCGCCATTGCCAAAACGCGACACCGTCAGAAAGTTTTTATTTGCTTGATAGCCCAAAAGCCTTGATTCTACGGGCGATTTCAGGTATTCATTCGTTTTGAAAATTGTTCCGATTCCGCTTTCCGACGATGCAAGTTGCGATTGAAGTTTTTGCTTTGAGGCAAACATGCCTTCAAAAATCGGGTGTTGCACTTCGACTTTATCAATCGCTGTTGGCTGTGGAAGTGCAAGGGGTTTGAGTTCGCCGCCGCCGAGGCGTTTGAGCAACTCGTTGTGCGCGTTGAGCGGAGCATTTATCGGCGCAAAGAGAATTAGCCCGCCGCCTTGCTCGACAAAAGTTGCGGTCTTTTGAATGGTTGTCGCCGAAAGATTTTTTACGCCACAAAAAATCAGCGCGTCAAACGCGGCGAAACTACGGCTGTCGAGCGACGATTCAGGCGCAAGCGTGAGTTCAAAAAATTTGCCTTCAAAAAAACTTTCCAACGCGAGTTTCACATAGAAACACTCGCGCTCGTCGCTATATGCCAAGCAGACGCGCATTTTTTCAGGGATATGAAACGCCAAATACTGTTTGTTATCAATCTCGAGATTGTCTTTGGGCAATTCAAGTTCGCCCGAAAGAAATCCCGTCCGCGTTGGCGAGGCAGTGAGCATGGTTTCGCCCGATTGCGCCTCGAGTTGAATCGCACCTTGCGCCGCAATTTTTTTATCCAACGTCCACTTCACTTCCACTTCTTTGGCAGATTCGCCCGTCTTTACAGCCGACACCTTCACGCGAATTGGCTTTTGCGGCTCGAAAACCTTTGTCAAGACTTCAACCTCGCTAATGCCGATGTTTTCTTGCTTTTTTGGCGCAACGTCAATGAAAAATAAGTTGATGCCCGCAACGTTGAGTTTGAGGCTATCGCCTGTGAGTGTGCCTGTTCGCTGAAAATCCGAGATGAGATACATCTCACGATTCAAGTGCGTTGAGCGTTGAAGCCAATCTGCGCCTTTTTCTACGCAGGTTTGAAGCGGCACGCCAAACGTGGCAACGCTCGACTGCGCGAGCATCTTTTTCGCTTCCGAAACGCTTTGCGCAATCGGCTCTTGTAGCGAATTTGAAAAGACGATGAAAATTTCGTCGCTCTCCGAAAAGTAATCCAACACGCGCAACGCCGCCGACTTCGCCTGACGAAACACATCGTTGCCAAACGCATCTCGATACGACATTGACGGCGAGACATCAAGCACAATCATCGCGCTTGTTTTCGTTTGCGTCGAAAATCCGCTTCCTGCTTGAAGCGACGGAAAAACAGGCTTGGAGAACGTCGCCACCAAAAAGAAAATGATGAGACTGCGAATCGCTAATAAAATCCACTCACGAATTTTGAAGCGTTTGAGCGAACTCGTTTGGATTTGCTTTAAGAGCATCAGCGAACTGAACTCAATTCGCCGCCGCTGTCTTAAATTGAGCAAGTGAATGATAATCGGAATGCTTGCGGCAAGCAACCCAATTAAAATGGCTGGATTGAGAAAAATCATGGCAAACTTTTTATGCCCCCCTGAACAACGCCTGTTTGTGCTTCAAACGGAACCGACGACACCAAAACCGCAAGGAAGTGGCAAACGCTTCCACCTAAAACAAATAAATGCCAAATCGCATGATGATAGGGCAAGGATTTCCACACATAAAACACGACGCCAAGCGTATAAATCACGCCGCCGCTCAAAAGCCACAGCAAGCCGTGCATTGGCACATGGTTCAAGACAGGCTTAATTGCAATCACAACCAACCAGCCTAACGCGATATACAATGCGGCACTCACCCACTTTTTTGCGTTGATGAAAAAAAATTTCAGCATGATTCCGACCGCCGCTAATATCCACACCGCCACGAGCAATGGAACGCCCCAATCGTTCCGCAAATTGACGAGCGAAAACGGCGTGTATGTGCCTGCAATTAAGAGGTAGATCGACACATGGTCGAAAATGCGCATGCGCTGTCGGTTCTTTTCGTCTTTCGTGCTGTGATAAACAACCGACGCCACATAGAGCATCACAAGCGATATCCCGTAAATGAGCAAACTAACTTTGTGCCACACGTCGCCGAAGCGAAACGCAAGAAGTGTCAGGCTTGAAAGTCCCGCAAGGCTCAGCACAATGCCAAGTGCGTGCGTCAAGATGTTCGCCCGTTCTTCAAGCGGCGTGTAATGCGGAATCACGGCGTTCGTATTGGTTGCGGGTTGCATTTATGTGTTTGCTCCTTCTTCCAACAATTTGGCGAGTTTGAGCAAGGCTTCTTTTTTGGGCTTCAACGCTTCTCGGCTGTCGATGTAGGTCTCTAAAATTCGCTCGGGCGCAAGATACTCCAACTTTATTTCGCTCTTATCGGATTTCACCTCGTCGGATTCAATTCGCACCTCCGACACAATGGAGGCGTCTTTCAATCGCTCTCGCACTTTACCGAGATCTAACTCCTTTTTCTGCTCGGCTTTACATTTGATTCTCACACGAACGATGGCATCTTTGAAATCTGTTTCTTGAATTTTCTTTTCGACTGTCTCGAGCGGCTTATCTGAAAAGCGCGTGTCGATGTCAATCGAGACCATGTTCCGCGCCGGCGTTTGAATGTGCTTGTAAGTGGCGCGTTTTTTCTCGTCAATCTCAACCAGCACAAAGCCTTTGGGTTGATTGAGTTCGTTGAAACTAATGCGCTCAATGCTTCCTGAATAAACGACGGGCGGCTCACCGCCGTGATTCAAATCTTGATGGCGATGAAAATGACCTAAGGCGACGTAGGAAAATTCCCGTCGAGCAATTTGCGACAGCGGAACAACAATATCACGCGATTCGATGAGACGCTTTTCCGAGCCTTCGGTGGGTTCCGCGCCGTCGACGTGCGCGTGCATGGCGAGAATGGCAGGATACGGAAGCGATTCTTCCCTTATTCGCGTCGCTTCTATGTCAATCATGCCCGTATAGATTTCGAGCATTTTATCGCGTATTTTCTCTTTTGGCAGTTTCGCAAATTCTTCGCGTGCAAAGAGTCGACTTTCATTCGCCCACGGCATTCCGACGATTCTGATTTTTCCAGACTTCGTGTCTATGTCTTTGACATCGGGCTTTTCAAAGAGATGCACCCCGCTTGAAAGTTCGCTGAAAATGTTGATGGAACTTGCTTTTCCAAACGAAACAGGGCAATCATGATTGCCGACAAGCATCACGATTGGAATTTGTTTATCGAGCAGTGGGCGAATGGCTTGCGCGAAAATGCGCTGTTCGGTCGGTGAAGGCGAGGCGTCGCGATAGGCGTCGCCACAGAAGAGAAACAAGTCAATATCTTCTTCGAGGGCACGGTCGACCATGAACTTGAAGCATTTTTCAAAATCAATCCATCGCGAGTTCATGCCCGGTTCAGCATCGTCTTTTCCGTGCGTTGAACAGCCGA
Organism: uncultured Chlorobiales bacterium; assembly: GCA_938003965.1. Classification (GTDB taxonomy): domain Bacteria; phylum Bacteroidota; class Chlorobiia; order Chlorobiales; family Thermochlorobacteraceae; genus JANWWM01. The sequence goes on along the minus strand of CALKXI010000021.1, from coordinate 13,709 downwards.
TGTGAATATCGGCAGTATGCAGAATTTTCATGGTTGATTGTGGGTGTTTGATTGTGTTGAGAATTTATCTGTAACCTTAATCTGTTTCGCCTGCTCGGCTCTGATTTTCCTTATCGATTTGCTTGAACACTTTTTCCGCTTCTTCTTCGGAAATGCCGTGAGAAACCCTAATGCCGAACCGCTTTTCCAAAAACTGTTCGATTTTTACCCACTTGCCGTCCATCTGAATTTTTCCCGACCATGCGCACATCGTTACGATTTCTTCCAACTTTTTGATTTTCTTCTGCGCCAGTTCCATTTCGGCATCGCGTTTGGCTTTCTCAATGGCATGATTTAACTCAATCGCTTTTATTTTTCGCTCCGCTTCAACGCCCAAAATTTTTTCTTTGATTTGAACACATTGCTCGTAGGCTTCTAATGCTTCTTGATACTTTTCAACTTTTTTGTAGGCATTTGCCAAATTCAGATACGCAACCCACAGGTATTGTTTATACTCGGCTTTACCACTTGCTAATGCAATGCTATCTAAAAGCGCGTCAATGGCTTTATAGTCTCGATTAACAGCGGCATAAACTTCGCCTAAGTTAATGAGCGTTGTAATTTGAACGGATACATTTTCTTCTGCTTTTGCCGCATCTAAACTTTTTTTCAGCCATTCAATTCCTTCCTCTGAATCGCCAAGCGCGTGGTATGTTGCGCCGATATTTGCCATCACTTCTGCGACGCCATTTTTATCCGCATTGGCTTCACGAATAGAAAGCGTTTTGAAGTAATACGAAAGGGCTTCTTGGTAATTTCCTTTATGAAAGTAGACACTGCCGATATTCATCAGGGCGTTGCTGTAAGCCAATTGGTCTCCTGCTTCCACGAGAATTTCAGCCGCTTGCGTGAAGTAGTGATATGCTTGGTCTGTTTCTCCGAGATGCAGATTGACACAGCCGATAATTTGCAGTGCCGTCGCTTTGGTCGGCGTTGTCCCTATTTCATCAAAGAGTTTCAACGCGCGATAACTATGGTCGAGTGCTCTGTCGTAGCGTGCAAGATAGTAGTAAGCGTTGCCTGTGTTGACAAATGCCTCTGCCAATAAGTCTGTTTGTTGGAGTTTTTCAGCGAGTTCTCGTGCCTTCTGTGCGTAGTTCAAAGCCACTTGCACATCTTTTCTTAGAAGTTGCTTTGCCAAGTGATTGAGTTTTGTGGCGGCTTCTTGTTGAGAAGTTGATGAGGCTAAAATTTGCTCAATCGTCTCTACGCTTGAGCGTTGCGCGTTCAAGGGCGTTGTGGTGGTAGTTTGCTCTGTTGAAATTTGGCTCATGGTTTTGAAAACGCTTGCCAATGTTTTTGTAATGTTTTTTCCGCATACAAATTGGCGTGATGCCAATCGTGCAATGCGGTTGGTGTCAATTTAACCTCGCTGAATGAGTTCTTTATACCTTTCTTTTTGAAGAATTCCAAGAGATGCTCGGCACGCTCGATGTTGCCTTTGTCGCCGTCGTAGGCGGCAGAAAGAATATGAAACTGAACGGACTTAATTTTTTTCAACTGTTCAGGTGTGGCGTTCATCAGGATATTAAGCGGATTGTATTGTTTCATGTAGGCGATGTCGCGCGGCTCGCCGAAAGCGACTTTGAAGAAATCGGTGCGCACCCAAGTGTAATCGTCGGGCGGTTCATCGTTGCGCCGTGTGTCGTCGAAGTCATACCACATGTGCGTTCCGTCGTAAGAGCCAACGGAGCAAAAGAGGTCGGGGTGTTTAACGCCCATCATGACGGCAGTGTATCCGCCGAGCGAGAAGCCATCAATGCCGCGTTTGGTTCGGCTTGGAATGGTGCGATAAGTGGAATCAATGTGCCAGATTAAATCGCGCGTGAGGTAATCCTCGTAGCGTCCTGTGCCAATACCTTCGGCGGTCGTCGCATGCGGATTGAGCATATTCACCCCCAAACACGGAACGCTGTTATCTTCGCTTGCTGTGCTAATTCCGACCAAAATCATTTTGCCAATTTTGCCTGCCGCAATTAAACTATCTGCCACATGTTTGAGCGTTCTGCCGTTTCGCGATGAATCTTCATTTGGATTAAACCACTCGCGCTCATGACCGCGCAAAAAAAAGACGACAGGATAACGCTCGTGCGTTTCGTCGTAGCCTTCGGGCAGGTAGATATTGTAATGCTTTTCAATGCCAAGAGAAGATGAATAAAATTTTTTAAGCAATACCTTACCGCCGACTTCTACATGAGGTAAAAACTTTTGAATAAAAAATGGAAGTGCCATGAAAAAGAGGAGCAGATTCACCGCGTTACTTTGTTGCTTGTTGCTTTACGTCATAGATTTTGGAATATAAACCGTTTGCAATGAAAAACATTCCTGTGATTCTTGGCGCGACGGCGTCGGGCAAAACGGCAATGGCGATTGCTTTGGCGTTGAAGTTTAATGCTGAAATTATTTCTGCCGATTCGCGCCAAATTTATCGCGAACTCACGATTGGAAGTGCGAAGCCTTCGCCCGAAGAACTCGCCGCCGTTCCGCATCACTTCATCAACGAGCGCACCTTGCTTGACGATTACGACGCCGCGACCTTCGCCAGAGACGCTTGGCAACGCATTCAGGAAATTCTTGCGCGCGGAAAAAATGTGATTGTCGCGGGCGGCTCAACGCTTTATCTGAAAAGTTTGATTACAGGATTTTCAGAACTGCCTTCGGGGAATAATGCTCTGCGTGCGCGTCTTTACAAGGAGTTGGAGACACTCGGCTCAGAAGTGCTTTATGAACGCTTGAAACGCCTCGACCCTGAACGCGCCCAAACGCTCGACCACACCAAAACCCAACGCCTTATCCGTAGCCTTGAAGTCATTGAAACAACGGGCAAAAAAATGTCGGATTTGCAAGCCGCGCTTCATCACGCGCCACCGTTTGAATTTGAATGTATTGGGTTAGATGTGCCGCGCGAGATGCTTTACGAGCGCATCAATCAGCGCGTCGAGACGATGATGCAAAACGGATTATTGTCGGAAGTGCAATCGCTTTATCAAACCTTTGGCACGGCGCACAAGCAAAGGAAAATCAACGCGCTTGAAACCGTCGGCTATAAGGAACTTTTCAGTTTTCTTGACGGAGAAATTTCTCTTGATGACGCTATCTCGCTTATCAAACAGCACACGCGCAATTACGCTAAACGCCAACTGACGTTTTTCAGAAATCAACTTCCCGTTGAGTGGATTCCATCAGCCGATACTTCATTTGCATTAAATCAAACTTCGTCTATATTATCGCACTTAATTTAATTTGACAAAACCTCTTTTATCAATGAACTTCGTCATTGAAAGCAAGAAAGACATTACCATTTTCCGCCTTCAAGAAAAACGCTTAGATGCGTCGCTCGCCCCCGAACTCAAATCACAAGTGCTGATGCTTGTCGCTGAAGGCAAAAAGTATCTCATCATCGACCTTGCCCAAGTCGATGCGATTGACTCCAGCGGCATTGGCGCACTGCTCATCGCACATCGACACACGGCTGAAATGGAAGGTTTTGCTGCTTTCATTGGCGTTCATGGACATGTCAAAGACCTACTGCAAATGATGCAGTTGCACAAACAGCTTTATATTTTCTCCTCTGTTCAAGAAGTCTTGCGCAACCTTGAAGAAGTCGACGACACCGAAGACGCCAAAGTAAAAAAAGATGATGATGATGACGAAGAAATAGACGCGCTTGCCGAACTTGATGACGTTGTTCTTCCGAGCGAAGACGGTTTAGAATTAGGCGCAGGCGATTTAGATGTGCCCGAATTTCCTGACGAGAGCATCGCAGAATTTTCCGATGATGACGACAAACCGAAAAAGCGCGGCAAATCCAAGAGCACTCCGAAAGGCAAATCCTCCAAATCCTCAAAGACAGCCAAAAAATCCGCCCCGAAAGCCAAAGCGAAGAAGAAATAACAGCCGCATGAAACTTCCCCTTCTTTTTCTCTCGATTGCCCTCACTGTTGAGATTTCGGCACAGCCGCGCAGTACGGTTTCGCTTGACGCTTCCAATGCGTGGCAAAACGCCAAAGCAATTTACGCCTCGCCCATTCACTACTCGCCTTCACAATGGCTCACAGTTGCGGGCGTTTTAAGCCTGACGGCATGTTCTCATGCGTTTGATGAGCCTGTGCGCACGTTTGCACGCGCCCACCAAACGCCAATGCTCAACACACTTTTTTCTGTCGGTGAATTTTATGGCAATCCACTTGGTGCAGGCGTGATTGGGGGCGGACTTTACTTAGGCGGACTTTCTAGCAGAAACGCCTCGATGCGCCTTACAGGCAGAGCCGTTTTGGAGTCCGTTCTTTATGCCTCACTGCTCACACAAGTTTTGAAAATGTCCATCGGGCGAAGTCGCCCCTACCAAAACAAAGGCGCACGCGATTTCAACGGACTTTCTTGGACGAATCGCCAATGGTCGTTTCCGTCAGGACACACCACGATTGCGTTTGCGACCTCTGCCTCGCTTTCCGCGCGTCTTAAAAATCCTTTTGCAACCGTCGGTCTCTTTGGGCTTGCCTTGCTCACAACCGGGCATCGCCTTTACGACGACCAGCATTGGCTTTCCGACACGGTGCTTGGCGCGGCAATCGGAACAAGCATCGGCTTAGCCGTTGGCAGGTTAATCAACGACGAAGAGCATCATGGAGGAACTTTGCCTCCGCAAACAATTCAATCGATTTTCAGCGTGCAGTTTCCGCTTTAATCTCCTCAACGCTTTAATCTCCTAACACTTTAATCGCCTTCAAATAAACAGCGGCGCAAGCACGAGCGTAATCGTAGGAAGCAATTTGATACGCTCATTACACTTTCGTCTCTCTCTGTTTGTTTTGCAATGCGATAGAAATTGGTGATGAACCTTTTTCGCTTACTTTCAGAATTGAGAATCCAATCGTTTCGCCTTTCAGATTGACTTTTTCCATCACGGCATCGTTTTCGGTTTCCTTGAAATATCCTGCCTCCTTCTTGAACATGACTTCCAAGTAGTCGCTTCTTTATCAAACCAAACAATCACTTCTTTTTCCATAGCAATTCTCCTCTTTTGATTTTGTCCGTGAAATAAGCTGTCATGATGAAAAAGTCTACCTTCAAATTTTTGACTCTATCGGTTACCAAAAGTGCCACCGCTTAAATAAACAGCGGCGCAAGCACGAGCGTAATCGTGGAAAGCAATTTGATAAGCACGTGGAGCGACGGTCCTGCCGTGTCTTTGAACGGGTCGCCGACGGTATCGCCAACAACGGCGGCTTTATGCGCGTCCGACTTCTTGCGATGCACAACACCTTTTTCGTCCTTGAAATTGCCTGATTCGACAAACTTCTTGGCGTTATCCCATGCGCCGCCTGTGTTGTTGAGAAAGAGTGCCATCAAAATGCCTGCAATTGTGCCGACCATCAACAAGCCAGCAACGACTTCTGAGCCTTTTGCACCCACGCTACCGTTGGCGGTGTAAATGGCTTTGAACAACACGCCCACTGCAACTGGCATCACCACCACGAGTGCGCCGGGCAAAATCATTTCGCGCAAGGCCGCAGCAGTTACGATGTCGACGCACGAACGATAATCAGGCTTAAAGCCTTTGGTGAATTCAATGTCGCCATTTGCCAAGCGTTTGAGCGGTGCGAATTGACGACGCACTTCGCCGATAACCGACTGCGCCGCCGCTCCTACTGCACGAATGGCAAACGAACTGAACAAGAAAACGAGCATCGCGCCGAGCATTCCGCCAATAAAGACTTCGGGCTTTGAGAGGTCGACCGATTCCAACGGTGAGCCGTAGTTGCGCAATTCGTCGATATATGCGCTGAACAAGAGAAACGCGGCAAGCCCTGCTGAGCCGACAGCATAGCCTTTTGTGAGGGCTTTGGTGGTGTTGCCCATTGCGTCGAGTTTATCGGTTTTTTCGCGCACCGATTCGGGCTGTTCCGACATTTCCACAATTCCGCCTGCATTGTCCGTAATCGGTCCGAAATTATCCATCGCTAAAATGTATGCCGCCGTTCCGAGCATGCCGAGCGTTGCGACCGCCGTTCCGAACAAGCCTGCGTTCTGCAAGCCTGATGTTTGCCCTAAGTAGTAGGCGGTGATAATCGCGCCTGAAATGGTCAGAATCGGCAGTGCCGCACTTTCAAGTCCAACGGCAATTCCGCCAATCACATTCGTCGCCGGTCCTGTCAGCGACGCATTCGCGATGGATTTCACGGGACGATAGGCGTATTCGGTGTAGTATTGCGTGAGATAGACAAAAATCTGCGCCGTAATCAGCCCGACAATTCCGCACAAAAAGAAGTTGACCCAATAGTCGGCTAAAATCCACTTGCAAGCGATGAAGAATCCAGCGGCGGCAAGTGCCGTTGCGACATAATATCCGCGATTGAGCGCGTTCATTGGATTTTCGTTGCCGTCTGTTTTTACGACGAGCACGCCGACAAGCGAGGCAATCATTCCAAACGCATTCACGATGAGCGGAAACAGAAGCACGCCGAGAATACTGACGCCCGCGCTTTCAAACGCCGATTGATTCGCCATATAGAGCGCGGAAGCGATAATCATCGCGCCGATGTTTTCTGCCGCCATCGATTCAAAAATATCCGCGCCGCGTCCGGCACAGTCGCCGACATTATCGCCGACAAGGTCAGCAATTACAGCAGGGTTTCGCGGGTCGTCTTCAGGAATGCCCGCTTCAACTTTTCCGACAAGGTCTGCACCGACATCAGCGGCTTTGGTGTAAATGCCGCCGCCAAGTTGCGCAAAGAGCGCGACAAACGATGCACCGAACCCAAAACCTGCAATCAACAGCGGAATTTTCTCAACGCTTGTTACTCCCAACGCATTGATAACCGCAAACAGCCCGATGATGCCCAAAATACAGAGCGTTACCACGAGAAAGCCTGTTGCTGCGCCGCCACGCAACGCAATCACTAACGCTTCATTGAGTGAAGTCAGTGCGCCCGCCGCCGTGCGAATGTTGGTGCGAATGGCTATCCACATTCCGATATAGCCCGAAATCACCGAACACGCCGCGCCCAACAGAAACGAGAGCATAATCCATAGCCCTAACTGAATTGGATTTGTTACAGGGTCGTGCTCATTTGCCGCACGCACGAACGCATAGAGAATAAAAATCAAGGTTGCTGTGGCTATCGCGAGATATAAAATCGTTCTGTTCTGACGACTTAAAAAGGCTTCCGCGCCTTCTTTAATCGCGTCAGACACTTTCTGCATCTCGCTTGTGCCGTTGGATTTGGAGAGAACTTGACGAGTGAGAAACATCGCAAACGCAACGCCAACTGCGCTTGCACCGAAGATTAGACTCAACTCCATTTGTCGATAGGTTTTGTTGGAAAAGCATTTATTTTGAGATTGCCTAAATTACAATTTTGCCTGTGAGTTTGAAATCATGCAGAACGACCAACCGAAAAACCTCACCATGCATTTTATTATCGCTGTTCCATTTTTAACAAACACGGACTGGACGGATTGAACCGATATGCACAGATTTTTCAGTGTGCTTTCTTGAACGATACTGTTTTCCCGTCGTCTTTTGATAACTTCGCCCAAACTTATCTCAACCATGAGTTGGAACACGATTCTCGGACAAGAGAGACAAAAAGAAGTTTTGCGGCGCGCCATTCGATTAGGACGCTTGCCGAATGCGTATCTCTTTCTCGGACCTGAAGGCGTCGGCAAAGAAGCCACCGCACTTGAAGTTGCAAAGGTTTTGAACTGCGATTCACCCGATGCGCTCGTGAGCGCTGAAGCCTGCGGCGTGTGTGAGAGTTGCCAAAAATTCGCTGAACTGATGCATCCGAATTTAGAACTCGTTTTTCCTGTTGAAGGCATTTTGCTTGAAAACATTTCCGAAAGCAGTTCAAAGCGCGAAAAGCAAGAAGAAGCCCTTGAGAAGCTAAGGCAACTTTACGATGAAAAACGCCGCAACCCTTATTTCACGATGCAGATGGATAAAGCGATGGGTATTCTGACGAAACAAATCGAATTGCTGATTGATAAATCCGTCTTTAAGCCGTCAGGCGGAAAGAAGCGTGTTTTCATCATTTCGCAAGCCGAGCGCATGAATCAAGAATCGGCGAATAAATTGCTCAAACTTTTGGAAGAGCCTCCGCCCTATGTGCTCTTCATTTTGGTTTCGTCGCGCCCTGAACAACTTCTGCCGACGATTGTCTCGCGTTGTCAGCCGATTCGCTTCTCCTCGCTTTCTGCCGAAGAAATCGCCGAAGGCTTAAAGCGATACTCGCCCCAATCGGAAGCGAACATTGCCTTCGCCGCCCGTTTCGCACGCGGCAATTTTTTCTATGCGCAAAAACTCTTGCACGATTCTACCTTGAAAGAACGACGCGATAAAGCCTTGAACCTCTTGCGTTTTGCACTCTCTGCGCACAAGCATCTTGAACTGATACGTGATATTGAATCCTTCGCCAAACAAAGCCGCGACGAGCAACTTCAAACGCTTGGTTTCGTGCTTCTCTTTCTCCAAGATGTGGTTCGAACGCTTGCAACCCATTCACGCGCGCCGATACTCAACGAAGACATAAGCGACGCTGTTAAACGCTTTGCACAGAATTTTCCGATGGCGGATTTCGAGCAAGCCTCGCGCGAAATTGAGCATGCGCGCTATGCCCTTTCTCGCAACGCCAATCCAACGCTTACGCTCACGGCACTCGTGATTCGCCTCAAATCACTGATTCTAAACGAAGTATCAACGCATCACTAACGGAAGTGCAACTATGACAAGACTTTACGGACTGGTTTTAGCCGGCGGCAAAAGCACACGCATGGGGCGCGACAAGGGCTCGATTGATTATCACGGCGTTTCGCAACGTGTTTTCGCTTCGCGCTTGCTTTCGGCATTTTGCGATGCGGTGTTCGTTTCGTGCCGTCAGGAGCAAGTTCCGACGCTTGAAGCCGAACTTCAACCGCTTATTGATGTATTTGAAAATTTAGGTCCGACAGGCGGCATCTTAACTGCGCTTCACTTCAAGCCCGACGCCGCCTGGCTGGTTGTCGCGTGCGATTTGCCGTTTATCTCCGACAGGTCGCTTCGCCTGCTGATTGAGGCAAGAGACCCAAGTAAAGTCGCAACCGCCTATCAAAATCCCAATAACCATTTGCCCGAACCCTTGATTGCGATTTATGAACCACGAAGCAAAGTCGGCTTGTTAGAGGCTGTTCAAAACGGAAAAAACTGCCCGCGCAAATTTTTGCTCAATTCTGATTGCAAATTGATTTTGCCTGAAACGCCCGAAGTGATTGCCAACATCAACACGCCCGATGAATATCGCGCCGCGATTTCAAAACTGACTGCGCTTTGATTTTGCTTGATTCTGCTTTAGCTTGCGTAAGTTTGGAATTTCAAAAAAGGAGTAGTAACTATGATAAAACTTACCAAAATTCTCTGCCCGATTGATTTCACCCCTTGCTCGGAAAACGCCATTCGCTATGCTTGTGAATTTGCACGCACCATGAACGCCGAAGTCATTTTTCTTAATGTGATTGAGTCGCAACCCTACACGCCTGCTACGATTAGCGTCATCCCCAGCGAGTTTGAACTTGAACAGCACGCGCTCAATGAATTTTATCGCTTGCACTTCAAAGATGTCCTTCGTGGCGTAAAGTCGTCTAAACGAATTGCCAAAGGTGAGATTGAAAAAATGATTTTGGAGGTTGCGGAAAAAGAGCAAGTTTCATTTATCATTCTCGGCACGCACGCACGCAAAGGATTGGCACGATTGCTCAGCGGAAGCGTGGCGGAAACCATCGTTCGCGAAGCCAATTGCCCCGTGATGGTTGTCAAAATGAAAGAGCGCGATTTCGTTCAATAACTTCACGCATGTGCCGAAACCCACACATCGCCGTCTTCAAAAATTTCTTTTTTCCAAATCGGCACAACTTCTTTGAGCGTATCGATGATGAACTTGCATGCGGCAAAGGATTCAGCGCGATGTGGCGTCGCAACCGCAATGACAACGGCAATTTCGCCCAACTTCAACTTGCCGACACGGTGCGCGATTGCCACTTTCAGCACAGGAAATTTCGCCTTTGCTTCTTCGGCGATTTCCTGCATCTTTTTTATTGCCATGGCTTCAAAGGCTTCATAATCCAATCCGATGACATTTTTTTGCGCAGTTTGATTTCTCACAGTTCCGATAAAGACATTGACTGCGCCTGCCGCTTCGGTTTGCACAGCTTCAATCACAGCTTGAACATTGAGAGGCTTATCTGAAATCGTCATCATGTTGGCTTTGCAATTTTTGATTAGCCGCCGCTCACTGGCGGAATGATAGCAAGTTCGTCTCCATCGTGCAGTTCAGTTTGCAGGTCAGCATAGTCTGTGCCGATAGCGACCATGAGCGTTTTAACGGTTTGAAATTTTGGATAACGCTCTTTGAGCACATCGAGAACGGTTTGCGCCGTTGCACCATCGCTGAGCGTGAGCGTGAGTTCAGCACTGCCAACAATTTCACGCCCAATCGCAAACAGTTGAACCTTTACTGTCATAGCGTCCTTTCATTTCAATTCACACTGGGCCTGCCGATGCTGAAATACTTAAACCCAAGTTTTTTCATTTTCTCAATGTCATAGACATTTCTTCCGTCAAAGACAAGCGGATTTTTCAGTATTCTTTTTATCTTTTCAAAATCAGGATTGCGGAACTCGTTCCATTCGGTTACAATGATGAGCGCGTCGGCTTCTACGAGCGTGTCGTATTGCGAAGCAGCAAACATTACTTTTCCGTCATAAAGTTTGCGCGTGTTCTCAATCGCTTCGGGGTCGAAGGCCGCAACGCTCGCACCGCGTTTGAGCAGTTGTTCAATCACCACGAGCGACGGTGCTTCGCGAATGTCGTCGGTGTTCGGCTTGAATGCTAATCCCCAGAGTGCAAAGTGCTTTCCTTTTAAGTTCTCGCTTCCGCCAAAGTAATCTTCTATTTTCTTTATCAGCGACTGCTTTTGCGCGTCGTTGACCGCTTCGACAGACTTCAAAATTTTGAAATCGTAGCCGTATTCTTCCGCAGTTTTGATAAGGGCTTGAACATCTTTCGGGAAACAACTTCCCCCGTAGCCTACACCTGCATACAGGAACTGCTTGCCAATGCGCGAATCAGTGCCGATGCCGCGCCGAACCATGTCGACATTTGCACCGACTTTTTCGCAGATATTGGCAATTTCGTTCATGAACGAGATTTTGAGCGCCAGCATCGCATTGGCGGCGTATTTGGTGAGTTCCGCGCTTCGCTCGTCCATCACCAAAATCGGATTGCCTTGCCGCACAAATGGTTCATAGAGTTGCTTCATGAGGTCAATGGCTTTCGGCGACGAACTGCCAATCACCACGCGTTCAGGTTTAAGGAAGTCCTCAACTGCGACGCCTTCGCGCAAAAATTCAGGATTGCTGACAACATCAAATTCATGCTTCGCATTTTCGGCAATGGCGGCGCGCACTTTTTCCGCCGTTCCAACTGGCACAGTGCTTTTATCAACGATGATTTTGTAGCCATTGAGAAATTTGCCAATCTCTTTTGCCGCACCGAGCACGTATTTCAAATCCGCTGAACCGTCTTCGCCCGGCGGCGTTGGCAAGGCGAGAAAAATAAAATCGGATTGCTCGACGGCTGATTTTAGGTCAGTCGTAAAATGCAAGCGTTCTTCGCGCAAATTGCGTTTGAAAAGCACTTCTAATCCCGGCTCAAAAATCGTAATTGTGCCGCTCGAAAGTTTCTTTACTTTTTCTTCGACGACATCGACGCAAATGACATTGTTTCCTGTTTCGGCAAAGCAGGTGCCTGCCACTAATCCGACATAGCCTGTGCCGATGACTGAAATTTTGAACATGTGTTTGGTATGTTTTTTTGCTAATTGCGTTTCTCAATTTTGCGCAAGAGCGAGCCCGCCATGAAGTTGTTTTTGTCTTTGATTTTCTCGTACTGAATCCGCGCCGAATCAGGTTTTCCCAGTTCATAATAAGCCACGCCGATGCTGTATTCTGCTTCGACATAATCTTTTCCTTTGCGCAGTTCAATCGCTTTTCGGTAGGCAGGAATGGCTTGTTCAAATTGTTTGAGGTTCATATACACGTTGCCCAAGTTGAAGAAGGCTTCGTGATTGTTCGGCGCAAGTTCGGTCAGTTTTTGAAATGACGGCAAGGCTTCTTTGTAGCGTTTCATTTCAAAGTTCGTGATGCCCAAAATGGCTTGCGCAGCTGTGTCGTTAGGGTTCAGGTCGACGGCTCTTTGGAGCGCGGCAAGCGCTTCTTCGTATTGCTTTTCCGATAAATACGCCAATCCTAACTTGAAGTAGGCTTTTGCATTGTTCGGTTGCAAATTGACGAGGGCGCGAAGATTTTGTATGTCTTCTTTGGCAGTTTTGTTCGGCGTGCATCCTAACAGCAAGCATACGCACATTACAAGCGTAGCACTCATTTTCATCGTTCAAAGTAACGGTTGAAGTTGTTTGGCAAGCGTGCGGTCGAGTTTCAGGAGCATATCGTAAAGTTTAGAGACTTTGGCGCGATTTCCGAGTCGATAATGAATGAACCCTAAGGCGAGGTAGGCTTCGGCAAGGTCAGGCTTCAAAGCAATGGCTTTCTCGATGGCTTCAAGTGCTTGTTGATTTTTGCCGCTGTCATCATAAACATTTCCCAAATAAAAATATGCTAATGGGTTTTCAGGGGCGAGTGTAATGGCTTTTTCCAAGCATTCTTCGGCTTCTTTCAACCGACCTTTGTTGAGATGAACACAGCCTAAGCCAATCAAGGCGTCAACGAAGTTGGGGTCAAGGGCTAACGATTGTTCGTATTCCAATTGGGCTTCGTTGAAGCGCCCTTCCTGAACATGCATTTCGGCGGCTTGAAAATGTGCTTGGGAACTTTCGGAAGGCATAAAAATGTCGGAAACCGTCAATTTGGGAACCGTTTGCCGCAACAGTTCTACAGCAATGCTTATCAGAGCGTAAAAGTTTGCGGAGCTGACGGGGCTCGAACCCGCGACCTCCTGCGTGACAGGCAGGCGCTCTAACCAACTGAGCTACAGCTCCATTTCGCAAGCCTTTCTTCAAAACAGGTTTGCAAATATAGCGGTCGAGAAGTTGCTTTTCAAAACCTTTGATAAAAAATTTTTAATACGACCGAAGTTTTTCACGAAGCATTTTGTAGAGCATCTCACGCGCGCGAAAAATATGCGCTTTAACCGTGCCAAGCGGCAAGCAAAGTTCTTCGGCAATTTCTTCGTAAGCCAGTTCCTGCAAATGCCGCATTTCAATCACCACGCGATACTTGTCAGGCAGTTGTGCAATGGCTTCCCGCACCAGTTGGTCGCGCTGCGATTGCATCATGTTTTTTCCTGGCTCTTCACGCGAATCAGGAATTTCAACATAGTATTCATCGTCTTTGCCCTTAATCGGATTATCCAGCGAGAAAGTCTTCAAGCGTCGCTTGCGCAGGTAGTCAATACTGCTGTTTGTGGCAATGCGATAAAGCCAAGTGGAGAAGGCATATTCCTTATTGAAATTTGTAATTGAGTTGAAAGCCTTTGAGAAGGATTCCTGAACAAGGTCCTCGACTTCCTCGCTGTTGTGAACGATTTTCAGAATGAGATTGTAGATTTGATTACGATATTTGGAAAGCAGGCGTCTGTAAGCGTTGTCGCGCGCGCGTGCGTCACCTTCGCGAATATC
>CALKXI010000020.1 GCA_938003965.1 uncultured Chlorobiales bacterium | reverse complement strand
GTCTGGACCGTGTCTCAGTTCCAGTGTGGCTGATCATCCTCTCAGACCAGCTACCCGTCGTCGGCTTGGTAGGCCGTTACCCTACCAACTACCTGATGGGATATAGGCTCATCCCTCGGCGATAAATCTTTCAAGTCTCCTCAATATCCGGTATTATCTTCGCTTTCGCGAAGTTATCCCGAACCGAGGGGCAGATAACCTATACATTACGCACCCTTGCGCCAAGTACTCATATTGCTACTTTCCTTCGGCTTGCATGTGTTAGGCACGCCGCCAGCGTTCGTCCTGAGCCAGGATCAAACTCTCCGTAGTAAAGAGTTATCTACTTTGGGTTAATCCTGTGCTACTTCCCTACATTGCTGTAAAGGAATTGACTTTTGGCTATACTTACAACAATTTCAAAGAACTTTGGAAATCTTCCTTTTGCTTGCTCATTTGCTCGGTTGCAAAAGGGCTACAAAGATAATACTTTTTTTTGATTTGTCAAGAGGCTTTTGAATTTTTTTGCCCCTGCGCCCCTTTGGAATGTTGTTTCTTCGCAAAAGGGCTTCAAAGATACAACTTCTTTTCGCTCTTGTCAAGAGCCTTCGCGATTTTTTATGCAAGTTCCGCTTTTTCAGTTTCTAAGTAAGACTCAATGGGCTCACAGGCACACACCAAGTTTCTATCGCCAAAAGCACCGTTAACGCGGCGCACACTTGCCCACACTTTCGCTTCACGCACAAACGCAAGCGGAAAAGCGGCTTTTTCACGCGAATATGACCTGTTCCAATTTTCAGAAGCCATCATCACCGCCGTGTGCGGTGCATTTTTTAGCACATTATTCGTCCTGTCTGCTATTCCTGTCTCAATCTCTCGTATTTCTTCACGAATGGCAAGTAGCGCGTCGCAGAAGCGATCGAGCTCTTCCTTCGGCTCGGATTCTGTTGGTTCAATCATAATTGTTCCTGCTACTGGAAACGATAGCGTTGGTGCGTGGAAGCCATAATCCATCAAGCGTTTTGCTACATCTTCCGCCTCAATGCCGACGGCTTTGAAGGGGCGTAAATCAATAATCATTTCATGTGCACATCGTCCGTTTTGATTAACATATAGCACTTGATATTCTTTCTCCAATCTTGCCTTAATGTAATTGGCGTTAAGTATTGCAAACTTTGTTGCATTGGTCAAACCTTCGGCACCCATCATTGCGATATAGGCGTAAGAAATTGCAAGAATGGACGCGCTTCCAAAAGGCGCAGCCGCAACTGCGGTGATGGCTTTTTCCCCACCAGTTTTCAGCAACACATGTGAGGGTAAAAATGGCGCGAGATGTTTAGCAACCGCGATTGGACCCATTCCAGGACCGCCACCACCGTGAGGGATACAGAAGGTTTTGTGCAAGTTTAAGTGGCAGACATCTGCACCGATTGCAGCAGGACTCGTTAAGCCGACTTGTGCGTTCATATTCGCGCCGTCCATATACACTTGTCCGCCATAGTGATGAACTATATCGCAAATTTCTTGGATGCATTCTTCAAATACGCCGTGCGTCGAGGGATAGGTTACCATCAAACACGCCAGCGTCTCTTTGTATTGCTCTGCTTTGGCTCTCAAATCATTGACATCAATGTTGCCGCGCTCATCGCATTTGACCACGACGACTTTCATTCCTGCCATAACGGCGCTTGCCGGATTTGTGCCGTGTGCTGATTGTGGAATCAGTGCCACATTTCGATGCGACTCTCCACGTGATTGATGATAAGCGCGAATCGTCATCAAGCCCGTGTATTCGCCCTGTGCGCCTGAGTTTGGTTGAAGCGATACAGCCTCAAAGCCTGTGATTTCGCAAAGCCATTTTTCTAAGTTTTTGAACAAGATTTGATAGCCCTTTGCTTGCTCTGGTGGCACAAACGGATGAAGTTGATTGACTTCTTCCCAAGTGATAGGTATCATCTCGGTTGTTGCGTTGAGTTTCATCGTGCAAGAGCCAAGCGAAATTATGGAGTGCACCATCGAGATGTCTTTGTTTTCAAGTCTTTTCAAGTAGCGAAGCATTTGATGCTCGCTGTGGTGCATATTGAAGACTGGATGAGTTAAAAATTTTGTTGTTCGACGAAGTGATTGAGGCAAGTTCATCTCAAGCGTTTCTTTGAGCACGTTCAAATCTGTCTCTGGCGTTATGTCGTGGGCTTTTGCAATCACTTTTACAATCTCTTTGACATCGTCGAGCGTTGTGGTTTCGTCCAGCGAAATTCCAACGCGGTTTCCATCGTAGCGGAAGTTCATCTTTGCCTTTTCAGCAAGGCGACGCAAGCGTTCAGGATTTTCTTCCGTGAATGAAATCGTATCAAAGAAATGTTCGTGATGCACTGAAATGCCTAATGTTTTCAAGGCTTCGGCAAGCAGCCTTGCAAGCGCGTGCGTTCTTTCCGCGATGGCTTTCAAGCCTTTTGGTCCGTGATAAATTGCAAATGCAGCGGAAATAACGGCAAGCAAGACCTGCGCCGTACAAATGTTCGAGGTTGCTTTTTCGCGGCGAATATGTTGCTCACGCGTTTGCAGTGCCATTCGCAATGCACGATTGCCGTCAGCATCAATAGAAACGCCGATGAGCCGACCAGGAATCAGGCGTTTGAATTTTTCTTTTGTTGCAAAAAACGCTGCATGCGGTCCGCCGTAGCCCATTGGCACGCCGAATCGCTGTGCTGAACCAATTGCAATATCAGCCCCCATTTCGCCTGGCGGTTTGAGCATCGTTAATGCAAGCAAATCCGTTGCGACGGCAACCGTAACCGCGTGTTGTTGAGCACCTGAAATAAAGTGCGTGTAATCCTCAATGCTTCCGTCGGTCGCAGGATATTGGAGCAACACCCCAAATAAGTTTGGGTTTGCAATGTCCAGCGTTTGATGATTGCCAACAACCAATTCAACACCAATCGGTGCAGTCCGCGTGCGAAGCACATCTATGGTTTGCGGATGGCATCGTTCAGAGACAAAAAATTGATGCGCAGATTGCTTTTCTGCTGGACGAGCTTCATAAAGCACACGCATGGCTTCGGCTGCAGCCGTAGCTTCATCTAGGAGCGACGCATTGGCAATTTCCATTGCTGTCAGGTCAATTACCATCGTCTGAAAATTGAGCAGCATCTCCAATCTACCCTGTGAGATTTCGGGCTGATAGGGTGTGTATGCAGTATACCATCCAGGATTTTCTAAGATATTTCGCAAAATCACCGTAGGAGTATAAGTGTTGTAATAGCCTGTTCCAATATAGGATTTGAAGATTTTGTTTTTCTTCATCATTGCTTTGAACGAAGCCAAAAATGCTTGTTCTGTTTGCGCCTTTGGCAGGTTTAGTGGGCGTTTCAGGCGAATTGAGTTTGGAATTGTTTGTTCAATGAGTTCATCGAGGCTTGACACGCCAATCGTTTTCAGCATTTCTTCAACATGAGGCGCAGACGCGTTATGGCGAGTTTCAAACTTATCTTGATACGAGAAATTGAGTTTCATACTGCTATCGTGTGTCTGTTTTGTGAAATTTTTCATACACACAAAGATAACATTCCGTCCGAATCTTTTCTGAGAAGAAAAAGCAAAAGGCGTCCTCCAGACGCCCTTTTACACGTGTAATGTTCTAATGTGCAAAGAACTCGGAAATATCACAATGAGAACGAACAAAGAACACCTGTCCCAAACAAAGAAACAACAAACTTGTATTCACCTTTTTCAATCGTGCTTTTTCAGCGGTATTGATCGTCTTTCAAAAAAGACTAAGGAATTGCCAGACGACAATTCAAATGAGTGTGATAAGGCAAGGTCTCGCTTTTGGGAATCGTGTTAGATATTGGGAGGAATTACGAGGTCAGGGAGCGCGCCGACGAGTGTTTTATCGGTATGATCTAAGAAATGACGCGTGCAATTTTCGGAGGGGAATAAGTTCATCTGCATCAATATCGCAGACTCTTCTTGACGCTCTTCGATTTCTGAGCTTGGAAGGTTTTCCATTTGGACGGGGTCGGTGTCGGGGAGGGATTGAGATTCAATTTCCACTGCATAAACATCACTTTCTACGAAAATAAGCGGCATTGAGAACGCATTTATTCTCAACGACAAGAGAAGTAGAATGGTTACCGCGAATTTGTTCATAGTTGAGCGATGATGAATATGAAGCATTAGACGATTTGGACGCTTATTTCGTTTCAAATATTAGAAAATTTTTTTTCATATCCAACGATTTTGTCGATACCAATTTACCGTGCGCTGAAATCCCTCTTCCAACGAGGTTTTTTGGGCGAAATTAAAATCGCGCTGAGCCTTCTTTGTGGAAAACGTCCAGAATCGCTCTTTGCCGTCGCGCGCACGGTCTCGATTCAAGATTGAAATTTTGCCTTGTGCTTTATTGACATCTTCAACTATGGCGGCAACGGCTGCGGAAAGCCAATCAGGAAGGACAAGTTTAATAGCAAAGGATTTTCCTAACGCTTTTTTTGCCGCTTCGCCAACTTCCTCCCAACTATGCGCTCTTCCTGAAAGGAAATAAATCTCACCTTTCGTTTTTTCCGATTCTGCCGCCGCAATCATGCCATCAATCAAATCTTTGACGTAGAGGTAGTCATATTTTTTTTCGGCGGCTCCGAAAATTGGAATAATGCCCAAGTTGACGGTTTTGAAGTGCTCGAGCAAGTCTTTATCGCGCTCGCCATAGATGATGCTCGGTCGCACGATGGTGATGGATAATTTCTCAAAAAATTGCTTGCAGACTTCTTCGGCTTGAAGTTTGGTTTTGCCATAGAGCGTAACAGGCTTTGGTGGAGCAGTTTCATCGATTGGCTGTTCGGCGGAAGGCGACGGTCCTGCCGCCGCACCTGACGAGACATGCAAAAATCGCTTAACTGTGCGATTGACCTCGAGCGTCGCTTTGAGAAGATTTTCAGTTGCCTTTACATTACCTTCAATGTAGGTTTTCTCGTCTAAGGCTTTTGTAACGCCTGCGACGTGAAAGATGTTGTCGATGCCTTTAACTGCCCTTTTAAGCGACTCAACATCGGCATAATCGCCCTTAACAACTTCAATGTTTTTTCCTTTCAAAACATCAGATAAACTTGCTGACCTTGCCAACACTCGAACCTCGTCGCCTCTTTCCAAAAGCGCATCGACTAAATGACTGCCGATGAAGCCCGTTGCGCCTGTAACTAAACTTTTTGACATAGATCACGCGAAATTTTATCTGAAACGTTAAATGACGAAATTTTGCTTAGTTTACTCGTAGACTGACCGTCAGTCAGTTTTTTTACTTGAACATTTGCCGCGTTTGAAGCGAAACCTGCAATGTTGCAGACTGCGACGATAAACCTGAATCTTGCAATCCAAACATTTTCTACTAATGGCAAAACACGAAGTTACTACCGCCGAAGTGCTTTCTGAAAGCAAACCACTCAAAGATTTATTCCAAAAGTGTTACGACTTTACCACCGCCGACGAGGTCAAAGCACTTGGTCTTTACCCTTACTTCCGCCCGCTTGAAGAGAACGAAGGACCTGTTGTGCGTATTGAAGGTCGTGAAGTTATTATGGCAGGCTCAAACAACTATCTTGGACTCACCTCCGACCCGCGCGTCAAAGAAGCGGCAAAAAAAGCCATTGATAAATACGGCACAAGTTGCTCAGGTTCTCGCTACTTGACAGGCACGGTAAATTTGCATGTCGAGCTCGAAGAAAAATTGGCTGAATTTATGGGCAAGGAAGCCTGCCTGCTGTTCAGCACTGGCTATCAAACGGGACAGGGCATTATCCCGACACTGGTTCAGCGCGGCGAATATGTGATTAGCGATAAAGACAATCACGCATGCATGGTGATGGCAAACATGATGGCAAAAGGCATGATGGCAAACGTTGAGCGATATAGGCACAACGATATGGACGATTTAGAGCGCGTGCTCAAAAAAATTCCGCTTGAAGCAGGAAAACTCATTGCAACCGATGGCGTGTTCTCAG
This sequence comes from uncultured Chlorobiales bacterium, assembly GCA_938003965.1. Lineage (GTDB taxonomy): Bacteria > Bacteroidota > Chlorobiia > Chlorobiales > Thermochlorobacteraceae > JANWWM01. Next base: position 24,076 of record CALKXI010000020.1, on the reverse strand, counting down.
TTTCTGGCGAGATTGTGCATCTTCCTGACCTTGTTAAACTTGCAAAGCAATACAATGCGAAAATTCTCGTCGACGATGCGCATGCGGTTGGCGTGATTGGCAAAGGCGGACGCGGCACGGCGTCGGAATTTGGCTTAGAAGACGAAGTGGATTTAACGATGGGCACATTCTCTAAAACCTTTGCCTCGCTCGGTGGATTCGTGGTTGGCGATAGAGCGGTAATTAACTACATCAAACATCACACGCCCGCCTTGATTTTTTCCGCTTCTCCTACTGCAGCAAGCGTTGCAGCGGCACTCAAAGCATTAGAGATTTTGAAAGAAGAACCTTGGCGCGTCGAGAAACTTATTCACAATGCTGACCGCGTGCGACAAGCCCTCAAATCACATGGCTTCAAACTCATGGATTCACGCACGGCGATTGTATCGGTGATTATCGGCGAGCAACATAAAACGCTTCTCTTTTGGCGCAAACTTTACGACGCAGGCATTTTCGTGAACGCCTTTGTTCGCCCTGGCGTGATGCCCGGTTGGGAAATGCTTCGCACCAGTTACATGACCTCTCACGAAGAGTGGCACTTAGATAAAATCGTAACGGAGTTTGTGAGAATCGGTAAAGAACTTGGCGTGATTTCGTAGCTATTTACCAATTTTCCTTTCGCATAAAACACAAAGGCGATACATGGTTCAAACGTATCGCCTTTGCTTCTCACTGTCAAAGTTAATGTTATTCGGCGAGCGCAATCATTGCGACACACCCCTTTCCGCCATATACACCCAGCACAGGCGAGATTTGGGCGAGTTCAACGGAAAGATTTGGAAGAGCAGTCAAAATTTTTGATTTCGCTTCGTCGGCAAGCGCACGATTATCGGAATAGACAATCGCCACTTTCGCCGTTGATTTGCCTTTTACATAGTTAATTGCCAGTTCAATCGCCTTGTTCAGCGCGCCTTTTTCGCCAAACCCTTTTCCGCATTGAACCACTTTTCCATGTTCATCAAATGTCAAAACCGGATTGATGTGAAGCAATTTTGCTACGAAGCCTTTTGATTTGGAGAGCCGTCCCCCACGCACAAGGTTATCAATGGTTTGAAGGCTCAAAAATGCTTTGATTTTCGTTTTCAGGTAGTTTAGCCGAGTCGTAATTGCTTCAACAGATTCGCCACGATTGCGCATCTCGACGGCTTCGCGCACCAAGAATCCTAATCCCATTGACGCAATTCGGCTATCAATGACGACGATGTTGCGCTCTTTGAAAAATTTGCTCGAGAGTTTGGCGTTTTGATATGTGCCTGAAACGCTTGACGAAAGCATAATCGCAATCACATTGTCGTAGCGGCGGAGCATATCGTCAAAGGCTTGTTTGAATTGTGCGGTTGAGGGTTGGGAGGTTCTTGGGAGGTCTTTGGCGTCTTGGAGGCGGTGGTAAAATTCGGCAGGCGAAAGGGTTACGCGGTCTAAGAATTCTTCGTCGCCGAAGCGTAGCGATAGCGGCACGAGTGTGATGTCGTTTGCTTCGAGGTATTCGTCAGGAAGGTCGCAAGTCGAATCTGTGAGAATGCCGATAGGCTTTTTGCCGAAGGCGTTTTCGTGTTGCGCCTTCATATCTTCAAACTTTGTTTTTTGCAGAATGCCGTAACGCGCGGCGATATCAAAAATCGTTTGTGGCTCGTTGGTGTGAATGTGCACTTTCGTCTTGGTCGACGAGCCACCGATGATGAGCGAATCGCCGTAGTTGAGCAATTCTTTTCGCAGTGCTTTTTTATCAAACGACGCACTGTTTTCCAATACAAATTCCGTGCAGAATTGGAAGGTAATGGCGTTGCTATTGGCTTCAATTTGCGCGCCTTCGCCTTGCGCTTCTTCAACCGCGAAACGCTTGCGCTTGTCGAAGACTTCCTTCAAATTTCCTTCCGAAATAAATTTCATCACGCCTTCAACCATATCCACAAACCCTTGTGCGCCCGAGTCGACAACGCCAGCTTTTTTCAGGACGGCTTCGCCATTGACTTTGAGCAGTTCGGGCGTTTTTGCCAGCGCGTGTTTAGCGGCGTTATAGGATTCGAGAAAGAGATGCTTAAAGTCAGCCGTCTTGTTGGAGAGTTCATGAACGGCGTGTGTCCAATCGCGAATGACCGTGAGAATTGTGCCTTCAACAGGATTCATCATCGCTTCGTAGGCATATTCTTTTGCGCGTATAAGCGCATTGGCAAAGTCTTTTGCGCTTGCGCGTTCTTTGCCTGACAAGCCTTCGTATAAGCCTTGATAGAACTGTGCCAAAATCGTACCTGAATTTCCACGAGAGCCAACAAGGGCGGCGTCGGCAGCACAACAGACAACGGCATCAATTGTAGAGTCGTCGCATTCATAAAGCGCATCAACAACGGCTTTGAGCGTCAGTGCCATGTTAGTGCCTGTGTCGCCGTCGGCAACAGGGAAGACGTTGATTTTGTTGAGATATTCTTTGCGAAGAATGACGGATTCCGCACCTGCAATCATGCCGTGTTTTAATCGGCGACCGTTCAAATAGTGGATAGGCATCGTTTCAATAGGGCACTTCTGGTTTTGTAACTGTGAAAACGAATTGAACGGGTAGAAGAAGGTAGCATCGGTGAGGGGAGATCGTTTGACAAAGATGTGTTCAAACGGTCGCGTGACCTTCGTTTCTAACCAAGCGCATCGAGTCCAAGCGTAACAGCCTCATTACATCTCCAAGCACATCAACTCTTTCGTGTCACACAAACAAACGGCGGTGTAGCGTTCAATCGAGTGGCGTGAATTTAAGAATGATTTGTAAAAAAGCAAGCCCTATGTGTTATGAAAGTTTGTTTTGAGTTCTTTACATTGCGCGCCTGTTATCAATACTTTCACTTTCTCAACTTCATCTCGATATGCCTATTTCTCGCTTTCTTTCTGTCGTTTTACTTTTGCTCGTTTGTGCGTGTCAAAGTGCGCCAGTGCCGCCGACACTTTTAACCGATTCCAAATCGCAATCAGGCTACGCGCTCATCACGCCTACCTTGCTCAAAGCACACCTTTCGTTTCTTGCCAGCGATGAACTTGAAGGACGCGAAACAGCCAAGCGCGGTCAAAAAATTGCCGCTCGATATATTGCCACAGAGTTCGAGAAATTAGGCTTAAAACCAATGGGCGATAGCGGCAGTTACTTTCAAACATTTCGCGTCAAAGAAGAACAACTCGGCATGAAGAGCACGATTTCCGTCTCGATATCGTCGGCTGTAAAATCAAAGCGCGGTAGAAGCACGCCCACAACGGAGACGAAAGTGTATGATAAATTCTTCGAGGATTTTTATGGGTTTGGCAGAAACTTTCGCGATGCGCCAAAGTCGGTTAGCGGTTCGGTGCTGTTTGCAGGCTACGGCATTGACGACGAAATGAATTACAAGTATTCTGACTATGCAGGCATTTCAGCAAAAAATAAAATCGTGTTAGTGCTTGGCGGCGAGCCGCAAGAAGACAATCCATCAAGCGTTTTTGCAGGCACAACTGCGACAAAGTGGAGCGATTCGCGCGTCAAAACTCGTGCGGCGTTTGAACAAAAAGCCGCTGCTCTGCTGATTGTTTCAGACCTCAACGGCATTCCGATTCGCGAGCAACTCAAGCCCGAACTGCGCGATATGATGGTCATGAGCACCATGTCGCTTGTCGGTGAAAAAGCATCGCTCACGGCTTCGCCGCTTGCTCAACCGAAGCAAAGTGTGCCTGTTTTTTACATCTCGTCTGAAATTGCCAATCATATCTTGAAACCGAGCGGCAAAACCGTTTCTGCACTTCGCTCCGAAATTGACAAAACAGGAAAGCCAAATTCGTTTGATGTTCCCAATGCAACGGTTTCGCTCACGATTGATTTTTCCGAAAAAATTGTGGCGACGGAAAATGTTTGCGCCATGCTTGAAGGCTCGGACGAGGCAATGAAACAAGAAGCCATCGTCATTACGGCACACTACGACCACATCGGCGCAGGCGCAAGTGGCAACATCTACAACGGTGCTGATGACGACGGCAGCGGCACAACCGCCGTGCTCGCCCTTGCCGAAGCCTTTGCCAAAAACAACATCAAGCCAAAGCGCAGTCTCATTTTCATGACCGTTTCAGGCGAAGAAAAAGGCTTGCTCGGCTCGGATTACTACACCCAACATCCAACCTTTCCACTCAAAAACACGATTGCAAATTTGAACATTGATATGATTGGTCGAATGGGCGGCGACTACGAACATTCGGACAATCCGAACTACATCTATGTAATTGGCTCGGATAAAATCTCAACCGATTTGGACAGCGTTCTCAAAGTTGAAAACGCGCTCACTGAAAATCTGCTTTTGGATTACAAATACAACCGTGACGACGACCCAAACCGCTTTTATTACCGAAGCGACCACTACAATTTCGCCAAGAACAACATTCCTGTCATTTTCTTCTTCAACGGCACACATGCCGATTATCACGGCATTCACGATGAAGTTGATAAAATTCACTTTGAAAAAATGGCGAAGGTTGTGCGGCTTGTTTTCGCTGTTGCTTGGAACTTATCGAACCGTGCAGAGCCACTAAAAAAGCGTACGTTGTAGCGCATTTATTGTAGCGTGCCGTAGCGTTCAAGGAGTTCGGTGGCGCGTTTGCCTGCGTCGTTATTTGGGTTGAGATTGCGTGCGATTTGCCAAAGTTTTTTTGCCTCGTCCCATTGTTCAATTTGGGCGTAAAGAATGCCCAAGTTGAGATGCGCTTTTTGGTGTGTTGGATGTTCATCGACGACGCGGCGCATTTGCGTAACGCCTTCGCGCTGCAAGCCTTGATTGAGCAGGCAGATGGCATAGTCGACGCGCGCATCAGGATTTTTGGGGTCGAGTTCTAAATAGCGTGCGTAAAGTTGAGATGCCGTTGGATATTGCTTTGCGTCGTCGTAGAGATTGGCGGCGCGAAGCAGAAGTTTGAGTTCTTTTCGGTCAGTAGCTTCAAAGGCGGCGATGCTCCACTCGCCTGCTAAATCTAATCGTTCGTTTTCAATGAAGACTTCGGAGAGCGAAAGGGCGGCAAGTCGTTTTTTGCTTTTATCCGTTTCTTTTTCGTATTGTGCTTTCAAAACATCAATTCGTTCTAAGACGGATTTATCGGTGATGATTTTTGCTGGAGGTGCGTCAGGTTGAATTGCGCCTGAATTCGTTGATGGATTCTGCGTTTCTGGCTGCGCGCCTGCACCTGCCGCGCCTGAAAGTGCGAAGCCTTTTTTACCTGATACAAGCCCTTGATAGCCCAACACGCTGAGCAATGCTAACATGACAACGCTTGCGACAAGCAAGATTGCCTGCTCTTTTTTGACCGCTTGAAGATTGACAGAATGCGCAGAGACTTTCCGTTCTTTTTTTGGATGGTCTGTCGTTGAAGCATCTTCGTCGCTGGCGGTTAAATCGCTTCCGCAGTTGTGGCATTGCGTATCGCTTGGTGCAACCGCAACGCCACATGACAGGCAGAAGGTTTTTACCTTTTCATCGGCTTCTGACCGTGAGTTCCACGCATTCATCGTTATGTCTTCAATCCTTTTTTTAATTTGTCGCTGACCACCGACTTGAACTCTTTGGAGATTTTGAATGTCGGCACATACTTCTCGTCGATATATACTTTTTCGCCGGTTCTGGGATTGTGGGCAATGCGTTTATTTTTTTTGCGCACATTGAATGTGCCGAAGCCTCTGATTTCGATGCGCTCACCTGATTTGAGAGACTCAATGATGGTTTGTATGAATCCATCTACGACAGTTTCGGTCTCTTGCTTGGTGAGCCCTGTCCGGTTTGCGATAATTCCGACGATATCTGCTTTTGTCACGGTACTACGAAAGATTTAGTTACTGCTAAAATAGTTGTCTGATAACTCAAACTGTTGTGAGTTGGCATTACTTACGCTTTGAACCACAGTCGCACTGCCACAAGTACTAAAAGCAGCGCAAAGCCCTTGCGAACCCACTCTTCTGAAACAGATAGCGCGACTTTTGAACCAATGAGCGAGCCGATGAATAAACTTGATGCGATGACTGCAGCATATTTGAGATGTTCGGTTGTAATTTTTCCTGCTTTGTAATACTCCAATACTCCTAAAATTCCAACTGGAAGCAGAAACACCAAGAGCGATGTGCCCGTTGAAGTATGTTGCGAAAAGCCCAAGAGCAACGCTAATGCTGGTACGATGACTATGCCGCCGCCGATGCCAAACATACCTGACAGAATTCCTGCTGCCAATCCAATCGCTAAAAGTGCAATCCAAATCATGATTGTTGCTTGATTGATTTATCCGTCGCGATTCACTCGACGGGCGCGAGCGTTTCGCCTGCAATCACTTTATCAATTTCCGCGTTGTTCAAAGTTTCGCGCTCAATCAGTGTTTTTGCAAGGCGGTGGAGAATGTCAATGTTTTCGGTCAAAATGCGTTTCGCTTCTTGCATACAAGTGACAACGATATGGCGCACTTCGCTGTCAATGGCGACAGCCGTTTCTTCGCTATAATCGCGAATGCGTCCGAAGTCACGACCGAGAAAGACTTCTTGATGTTTAGAGCCGTAGTTCAGTGGTCCGAGTTTTTCGCTCATACCCCATTCGCAGACCATTTTGCGAGCCAGTTCGGTCGCGCGTTCAATGTCGTTGCCTGCACCGGTTGAAATTTCGTGGTAGATAATTTCTTCTGCAGCGCGTCCGCCCAATGCATAAGTAATCATAGCGATAAGGTATTCTCTCGTGTAGGTGTATTTATCTTCGAGCGGAAGATATGATGTTAATCCTAACGCTCTGCCGCGCGGAATGATGGTTACTTTGTGCACAGGATCGGAGCCTTTGGTGAATTTAGCCACAAGCACATGCCCTGATTCATGATAGGCAGTTACTTCTTTATCCTTTGCGGAAATTAAGACACTTTTGCGTTCTGGTCCCATCAACACTTTGTCGCGCGCTTCTTCGAGGTCAGCTCTGGTTACTTCGGTGCGATTTGCACGTGCGGCAAGTAGCGCTGCTTCATTGCAAAGGTTAGCTAAATCGGCACCTGCAAAGCCGGGCGTGCCTTTGGCAATCGCTTTGATGTCGACATCTGACGCGATTGGAATTTTGCGCAAATGAATTTTGAGGATTTTTTCCCTGCCGACGACATCGGGTTTATCGACAACGACTTGTCGGTCGAAGCGTCCAGGGCGCAGCAGAGCAGAATCCAGCACATCAGGGCGGTTCGTGGCAGCAAGCAAGATGATATTTTCGCTTGTATTGAATCCGTCCATCTCGACGAGCAGTTGGTTCAAGGTTTGTTCGCGCTCGTCGTGTCCGCCACCTAATCCTGCGCCACGTTGGCGACCGACAGCGTCAATTTCATCGATGAACACAATGCACGGCGCATTTGCACGCGCTTGTTCGAACAAATCTCTTACGCGGCTTGCGCCAACGCCAACGAACATCTCGACAAAGTCTGCGCCTGACATTGAGAAGAACGGCACGCGCGCTTCTCCTGCAACGGCTTTTGCAAGTAAGGTTTTGCCTGTTCCGGGCGGACCAAGCAAGAGCACACCTTTCGGAATTTTTCCGCCTAGCATTTGATATTTTTCTGGCGACTTGAGAAAGTCGACGATTTCACGCAGTTCTTCTTTGGCTTCTTCGCACCCTGCTACATCGTTGAACGTTACTTTCGTATCCATTTCCGTGATCATTTTTGCACGGCTGCGTCCGAAGTTGAACACATTGCGCGACATGCCGTTTTGCATGCCCATTCGTCGAATTAAAACAAAGTAGATTAGCGCAATGATTATCCAAGGCGCAAGGTAAAGCAGAAGTTGCGATGTTCCTCTCTCTTCTACATCAACCTGAAAGGCAATGTCTTTTTCTATCAAGACTTTTGCGTCTTCATTTGTAAAGGAGGGCAGTTTCACCGCAAATTTATCGGTGCGTTTTTCGCTTCGGTCGATGGTTGTAATGGTCTCGTAAGTTTTCAGTCTGCCTCTAAACAAGGCGGTTCCGCTTACATCGAGTTTTTCAATCACGCCCTCACGGATCAGATTCTTCTCGAGCAAACGCACATATTCATTGTAAAAAATTTCAGGCTCTTGTGGTTCAGATGGCGAGAAGAGCCTCTGCAGCAACAAAAACATGCCGAAAATCAGCACGCCGTAAATGAGAAATCGAATGGTGCGTTTTGTGCTGTCCTCTTCGTCGTTTCCGTTGTTGTTATTTCTCCTGTTAAACAGAGGGTCACTTTCTCGCACTGGCTTAAAGCGGTTACGTGCATTTTCTTTCTTGGATTGGGAGGGACGATTCTTCAAGAATTCATGTTCAGCCATCATTACTCCCGATTATTACTTCTGATTATTTAATCTGTTAAACTTGTTGTTGGATTCACGGCAAATCGTTCCGAGATTATTCCGAAAGTCTGTAGATGTCCTTTAAGTTACGTTTCTTTTGTCTGTAATCTAAACCGTAGCCGATTACAAAATGTTTCGGAATCGTAAATCCAATGTAATCAATCTTGAAGTTGAGTTCAGAGACACCTTCTTTGAAAAGCAGTGCGCAGAATTTGAGCGAGTTTGGTTCTTTTTGAAGTAGGGCTTCGCGAATGTAGTTCATCGAAAGTCCTGAATCGACGATGTCGTCAATCACAATCACATCTCTGCCTTTGATGTCGGCGTCGATGGATTTAAGGAGTTTGACGTTGCCTGATGAAATTTTCGCGTCGCCGTAGCTGGAAAGTTTGTAGAAGTCAATTTCCACGTCAATGTTCGTAATCGCGCGGCAAAGATCAGCGGTGAAAATAAACGCGCCGTTGAGCAAGCCGATAAGAATTGGGGTTTTGCCTTTGTAATCTTGCTCGATTTTTCGCCCTAATTCTTGGACGCGCGCCTGAATTTCGGCTTCGGTGATGGCGACAACGAATGTGTCGTTATCAATATGGACGGGCTGATGGTTGGCGTTCAAGGTTGGCAAATGATTGATGTTGATGAATTGATTTGATTGACTGTTCGATTGAGATATGGGCGATTTGTTATGCATCTTTAACGAAGATAAGAAACCGCCTGAAAATTTTGTGCGTATCTTTGTGCGACTGATTGCCTTAATCAATGCCAATGATTATCTCGAAACAACTTCCCAAGTTTTTTCTCTTACTTGCAGTTGGTTTTGCCACGGCACTTTATCTTTTTTCGTTGAAAGGCGGATTTGGAAATGTTCTTGTTCAGCCACTTGTGCTCTATCCCACACTTCTTTCACCAGTTTCTTTCTCGTTTTACATCTTTGCGCTGCTTTTTGTCGGCATGTTAGGGTTAAGCCTGTTTCAGTTTTTTCCGAAACAGCGCACGAATAAGCGGCTTGCACGGTCGCGCATTTATCTTACTGCGGGCATGCTTTTGTTCGGCTTATGGGTAATGGCCTGGTGCTACAATTTGCTTTTTGCAAGTGCGATTTCCGCAATGCTCTTGGTGGCTATGCTTGCGCGCGCGGCGATGAATTTAGAACTGCGGGCGGCGGCGAAGCCGAGTGAGATTTGGCTCTTGCGCGCACCGACGATGCTTTTTTTCGGGTGGGCAACATTTCTCACCGTTGTCAATTGGGCAACACTTTTTCAATCACTGAAATGGAATCTCAAATGGCTTTCGCCTCATGCTTGGGCAATTCTTCTGATGATTGCGCTTGCTTTGCTTTCGCTTTGGATTTGCTTCCGCTATCTCGACTTGTTTTTCATCTCGGCTGTTGTTTGGGGGTTTGTCGGCATTGCGCTCAAAAAAGGCGTGAGCGTTTCTGTTAGCCGAACGGCTTGGCTTTCCATTTTTGTTATGGCGTTGGTCGTTTTGATTAAAACCCCACGTAAACTGCTTGAAGATGTTTGATATTACCTCACTGCTTGCCAATCGCGAGCATATCGGAAGTCAATGCCGAGCGTGCGCGGCGAGATTTTGGCAATTACGGGCGTCAATCGCTTGAATTGATTGCGCACCACAAGGCGTTTAACTTTGGCAAGAAATTCGGGCGGAACGCCATCGGCGAGCAGTTCCTCGTCGTGCAACCGCAGTTCAATGAGTTTGTAGAGCAGAGCATCAACTTCCTGATAGGTAAATCCTAACTCCGCTTCGTCGCTCTGACCTTCCCACAAATCCGCACTTGGCTTTTTCTCGATAATGCTTGATGGAATTTGCAGGTGCTTAGCAAGTTCCCATACTTGCGTTTTGTATAAATCGCCGATGGGATTGATTGCCGACGCCATATCGCCGAAGAGGGTGCCGTATCCTAAAAGCAACTCGGTTTTGTTGCTCGTGCCGATGACGAGACGATTGTCGCGCGCGGAAATGTCGTAGAGGGTTATCATGCGCGTGCGCGACATCACATTGCCGCGTCGAAGATGATTAGCGTCGGGCTTATCGCTGAAAAAGGCGTCAACGGTTGCGGTAATTTCTCGACGCTCGCTGGCGATTCCCAACTGTTCAATCAAGCATTGCGCGTCGCTCAAACTATCGGCACTGCTGGTTTTGTAGGGCATCATCACGGCGAGCACATTTTCTTTGCCCAAGGCTCTTGTTGCAAGTGCGCACGACACAGCGGAATCTACGCCGCCTGAAAGCCCTAAAACAACTTTCGTGAATCCTGATTGGCGGACTTCGTTGCGAATGAAATTGACGAGAATCGTCTCCACAGTCGCATAGTTAAGATGGTGCATAGCGGCAAGCATTTAGGGTTGCAGTTATTTCTCTGCAATTACGGATTCTTCGACGACTTTTCCATCTTTGAGCACAACGGTTCGGTCGGCAATTTCCGAGACTTCTTTTGAATGTGTGGCAATGATGAAGGTTTTTCGTTCTTCTTCGGCAAGCGTGCGAATGAGTTCGAGAACTTGGTCGGCATTTTTGGAATCCAAATTTCCGGTAGGTTCATCGGCAATGATAATGGCGGGGTTGTTCATCAAAGCGCGAGCGATGGCAGTGCGTTGCATTTCGCCGCCTGAAAGTTGAAACGGTTGATGATGAAGCCGATGCGAGAGCCCAACGCGCTCAATGAGTTCCTTCGCACGCGATGCGCTTTGCTTTTCCGACTTTTTCAAGAGCAGGCTGGGCAGCATTACATTTTCAAGCACTGAAAGCGTTGGCATGAGATTAAAGAATTGAAACACGATTCCGATTTTTTCACGGCGAAACGCCGTAAGTTCCTTTTCGCTCATCGTGCTAATGTTTGCGCCGTCGATTTCAACCGTTCCGCTTGTCGGCAAGTCAATCGCCGAAAGGATATTGAGCAGTGTGGTTTTTCCGCTTCCCGAACTGCCCATTAACGCAAGCAGTTCTGCGCGTTCAACCGAAAGCGAGACACCTGACAGTGCAAAGACAGGTGCGGTTTTCTCGTTGTAAATTTTGACGACATTGGAAAGGCGAATCATCGACATGGTTTGTGTTCTTCAATTAACTCTGGCAAACTCAACGCTGTTTAGCGGATAGACGTTTTCTATCTCGCCGACTCAAACGATTGACGACTTCGTTTCGTTATCTTCGGTCAAATAAACTTTTACACACATGGCAAAGAAAAAAGTCGTCGTCGGCATGTCGGGTGGCGTAGATTCGAGCGTGGCGGCATGCTTGCTTGCCGAGCAAGGCTATGAGGTCATCGGCATTACGATGAAAACTTGGGACTACGACATGGCAGGCTTGGGCAAATCGTCTAAGAAAGAAACAGGCTGTTGCTCTTTGGAATCAATTAACGACGCGCGCAGCGTTGCCGTCGCCAAAGGATTTTTGCACTACACGATTGACTTTCGCGACGATTTCGGCGAAGCCGTCATCGATTACTTCAAAGACGAATACTTGCACGGCAGAACGCCGAACCCTTGCGTGATGTGCAACACGAAAGTCAAATGGGATTCGCTTTTGCAACGCGCTAAACTTTTGGGCGCAGATTACATCGCCACAGGGCATTATGCGCGCGTCAAAGAAATTGACGGACGCTATCGGCTCTTCAAAGGCAAGGATACAAACAAAGACCAAAGTTATGTGCTTTGGGGCATTTCGCAGGAGGCACTTGCGCATACAATTTTCCCGCTCTCCGAACTCACCAAACCCGAAGTGCGCGACCTCGCCCGAAAATTTGGCTTGAAAGTTGCCGATAAAGGCGAGAGCTACGAAATTTGCTTCATTCCCGACAACGACTACGAGCGATTTCTCAAAGAAACGATTCCAACGCTCGAGAGCGATGTTGCAGGCGGAAAAATTTTAGACAAAGACGGTCGCGAACTTGGCACCCATCGTGGTTACCCGTTTTATACGATTGGTCAGCGCAAAGGGCTTGGCATTACCACGCCTGAACCCGTTTATGTAACGGAAATTCACTACGAAACCAACACCATCGTGGTTGGCAAGGAAGAAGACTTACTGCACCATACTTTGATTGCTCATCAAGTGAATTGGATTGCATTTAGAGAACTCGGTGAGCCAATTCGATGCGAAGCGAAAATTCGCTATAAAGATAAACCCGAACCTTGCACGGTCAGTCTTGAACAAAATGGCGCAGTGTTGGTGAAATTCGACCAACCTAAACGCGCCATTACGCCCGGACAAGCCGTGGTGTTTTACAAGGGTGATGAAGTGTTAGGTGGTGGGTTCATTGCACGAGTTGTTAGATAATCGTAGGCGTGTATTTGCTCATTGTATCCCGTTTTGCGACCGTTTGGTATTATATTTGTTCCTTGATTTTCCTGACCTTTAGCCTTCTAAAAAAAATTAACATTTCGCTCTTACGACTATGAAACACAAAATTTTGTTTGTTGACGATGAGCCCCAAATCGTCCAATCGCTCAGCCTGTTGTTTGATGATTATGATGTTCTCACCGCTACAAGCGGCGAGGAAGCCTTGAAGTATTTTAACAGCGGCAATGTGCCTGATGTGGTTGTCAGCGACCAACGCATGCCGATGATGACAGGCGTAGAACTTCTGCAAAGAGTGCGCGCCATTTCGCCGAACACTGTGCGCATTTTGCTGACCGGCTACAGCGACTTAGATGCCGTGATTGACTCTGTGAATGCGGGTGAAATTTTCCGATACATCAACAAGCCTTGGAACAGCGCGAAACTGAAAGATACTGTGGCACTGGCTTGCCAATTTTCAGACCGCTTGAAGAGCGCACCGCCGCCACCGCAGACTAAGATTGCTGCTCAACCACCTTCAGCAGGCGTGCTTTCCGCGTTGGGCGTTCAAGCACAGACCTCAACTGTTCCTGACCAACATCACTTGCTTTTCGTTGACCCAAACGCCGCAAACCTTCAAGCCTATAAGGATTTGCTTGCCTCGAGCTACAATGTGCATACGGCACTTGATGCTAAAGAAGCTTTTAGCATTTTGAAGGCATATCCTATCGATGTTTTAATTACCGAAGTGAACTTAGGCACAATCAGCGTGGTTGATTTCCTTGCTGCTGTAAGCACGTCGTATCCCGATGTGGTCTCGATTCTGCTCTCGAGCATCCGAGACGCTGCTATTGCGATTCGCCTTATCAATGAAGTGCAAATTTTCCGCTACCTTGTTAAGCCGTTCCAGCGGCAGTTGCTCAAAAGTGCCATTGAACTGGCTATTTCCAAACACGATGCAATTGCAGGTCATCTCGACATAAATCCCAAAGCCTATTCAGGTATTGTTGATGCGATTCGTGAAAAGCCTGCCGCCTCGCTCGATGAAGCCCTCGCTCGCGTGCGGGAGCTGCTTTCATCACGGAAAACTTACTAATAGCGTGAACGTTCTGCTTTTCTTCTTTGCGCTTTGTTTTTATACATCGCTTGCCGCAAAACCGACCGATAGCCTCGACCTGAAAATTGGGCAACTTTTAATGGTTGGTTTTCGCGGCGTTTCCGTTTGCGATACAAGCCCGATTGTTCAAGACATTCGGCACGGCAGAATTGGCGGCGTGATTCTCTTCGATTACGATGTGCTTGACAGAAAATCGGGCAGAAACATCCAATCGCCAAGTCAGGTCAAGTTGCTTTGTGCGACGCTTCAATCCTATTCGCACACGCCGCTGCTGATTGCGATTGATGAAGAGGGCGGGAAGGTCAATCGCCTGAAGCCGAAGTATGGGTTTCCTCAAACCGTATCGGCAGCATATCTTGGTCGGCTCAATTCACTTGATTCTACGCGTCTCTACGCTACACGCACTGCCACCTTGCTCTCCGAGCTTGGCATCAACTTAAACTTTGCGCCTGTTTGCGATGTGAATGTGAATCCACAAAATCCCGTCATTGCCAAACTTGAACGCAGTTTTTCCCGCAATCCCGATAGCGTTTCTATGCACGCAACCGCCGTCGTCGCGGCGCATCGCGCCAAGCACATACTTACGGCCTTGAAGCACTTTCCTGGACACGGCTCTTCCACAAGCGATTCTCATCTTGGATTCGTTGATGTTTCAAACACTTGGAATCGAGTTGAACTTGCTCCGTTTCAAACCTTGATTTCACAAGGCAATGCGGATATCGTCATGACCGCGCACATTTTCAATGTAGCGTGGGATACACTTCCCGCGACGCTCTCAAAAAAAGTGATTCAAGGCATGCTTCGTGAGGAATTGAAATTCGATGGTGTCGTTTGCTCCGACGATATGCAAATGAAGGCAATTGCCGCACACTACGGATTGGAAGACGCGCTCAAACTCGCGCTCAACGCTGGCGTGGACTTGCTGATTTTCGGAAATAATCTCGACTACGACGAACACATTGCTGAAAACGTTTGCACGCTCATCAAGGCGATGGTCAGTCGTGGAGACATCGCGCAAGAGCACATTGACAAAGCCTACCAGCGCGTGATGCGCTTAAAATCGCGCTTATACTAACGGCACTGTTGTGCGTCAGCACGTTTGAATTTCTGTCTTCAAGTGAATTTCTTCTAAAATCGCACTCACGCGCAAACATTCTTCCATCGTGCCGTCATAGACGATAGACTTGCCTTTGTTGTGCACTTCCCAGGTGTGCGCTTCAGCTTTTGAGCGGCTGCACCCTGTCGCTTTCATAATCTGCGCAATCACTTCGTCGAAGGTGTGGTAGTCGTCGTTGAAAAGAACGACTTTGTAAGGCTCGTCCGTAATCGTTTCTATATCGCTTTCTTGTTCTTGTGTAAAGATGGACGAGGCATAAATCAAATCGAGTTCGTTCATACTTCCATCAAGTTTATACATCGGTTGAAATCTAACTGCAAATATAATATGCTGTTGCGAGGTTGTAAATACACACTGCCGTTGTGAAAACACCGTAACAGTGCTTACCTTTTGCACACGTCAAACTTAACCCAAATCGCACTTTTATTATGAACTATTTTTTCAGAAATAAAATTCATCTTTCGCTTCTTTCCGCACTTGGCGCGGCGATGTGGTCGCTTTACTTCGGCATTGTGGTTAATTTATGGTGCATTGCGGTTGTCTTTTTATTGACGCTTTCGATTTATCAATACAATCGCCTGACCGACGATATCGAGGACGCTATCAACAGCCCCGATAGCCTCAACCATGCGAAATCTTCATCGTTTTTGATTCACTATGTTTTTTTCTACACGCTCACTGCGCTCGCGCTTGTTATCTCAATGTTCTTTGGCTTGATTGTCTTTTTAACCACACTCTTGATTGCACTCATTGGATTTCTCTACAATCAAAAATGTTTCCCTGACGCACTCGCACGTCGGCTGAACGGCGCACGGCGTTTGAAAGATTTGTATATCGTCAAGAATCTTACGCCGCCGATTGATTGGGCAACAGCGATGGTTTTTTTGCCTCTTCTTTTTGCAGGCGAATCGCTTTCGCTTCAAGCATGGGTTTGTTGGGGATATGTCTTCGCATGTGCCTTTTTCATTGAAGTGATGTGGGATATTCGCGACCGTAAAGGCGACGCCTTAGCGGGCATTAAAACGATTGCAAATACATTTTCCTTGTTACGCACCAAAATTTTTCTCATTGGCAGTAGTGCTGTTTCAGGCTTCGCTCTCTTCGTTGTAACCTTTAATGGCATTTTGCCACAACACACTTACTTTCTGCTCTCTAACAACCTTGCCGTGATGTTCATTGCCAGTTCCTACCACGACGACCATCCCGAAGCGGCTCGCTGGATAAGCGACATGACGATTGTGCTCGCCCTACTTCTCTTTGCCTCGTTTGCGGCGATTGCTTACTTTTCGTCATGGCGTCATGATTTCTCATAACCTTCAAACCCACTGAAACGATGGCTCGTGGATTCTTTCTTGGCTCACTTGTTGCGCTGCTGCTTGCATCACTCTTCGCCCTTGCGCAAGACTCCACCAAAACTTTCAAAGCGGAAACCTTCTTCTTCAAGACCACAGGCACGCTCAAACCGTTGCTTAGCGAAAGTGCCTATCAAGCCGTCATTAGTGCCGCAAAGGCTTCAGGATATAGCGAAGATGAAATCGAGGTAACGCTCATCGTTACCGAGCGCAAAAAGAAGTTTGAAGAACAAAAGTCTAAACCCTCATACACGCCAAAGCCAAAGCCTAAAAAGTTTGAGTGAAAGTTCTTGTTAGGGCAAGAGCAAAATTTTGCCTGTCGTTTTGCGTCCTTCCAACGCGTCATGTGCCAAGCGTGCGTCTTTGAGTGCAAAGCGATGTCCGATATGCAATTTCAATTCGCCTGACTGAATCCAACGAAAAATATCGGTGGCGCGCATGAGGAGTTCTTCGCGTGTCGCGGTGTAGTTGTGAAGCGCAGGTCGCGTCAGAAACAGAGAGCCTTTTTGGCTTAACACAAGCGGACTAAACGGCGGAATTGCGCCGCTGGCATTGCCGTAACTGACCATCATGCCGCGCACAGCAAGCGTGTTCAAACTCTTTTCCCAAGTATCTTTCCCGACTGAATCAAACACAATTTGCACGCCTTTGCCGCTTGTCAGGGTTTTCGTTTCGGCTTCGAAGTCGGTTTTGCTCGTAACAATCACCTCGTCTGCGCCGACGCTTTTAGCAAGCGTTGCTTTTTCATCGGTTGAAACCAGTCCAATGACGCGCACATCGAGCCGCTTGAGCAGTTGAATTAAAATCAACCCGACGCCGCCTGCCGCCGCATGCACGAGTGCTGTGTCGCCCTTGGCGAGCGGACGAATCGCAAAGGCAAGGTAGTGCGCCGTCATGCCTTGAAGCATCGCCGCCGCTCCTTCTTCAAACGAGAGTGCATCGGGCAGTTTGACCAGCTTCTCGGCTTGAACGGTGTGATACTCCGCATATGCGCCTAACGCGCCCGTGAAGGCAACGCGGTCTCCAACTTTCACCTCTTGCACCTCTGCACCCACTTCTTCCACAATGCCCGCGCCTTCTTGCCCCAGCGTAAATGGTAGCGGCAAGGGATAAAGCCCCGTGCGATGATACACATCAATGAAATTGACGCCAATAGCGTGAAGTTTAACAACGGCTTCGTTGGCTTTCGGCGTTGGATTTGGCACTTCTTTGTAAAGCAGTTGCTCAGAGCCGCCGTATTGCTCTACTCGAATCGCATGCATGTGATTTTTGATTTGACTTCTTCGTGATTTTTCTTTTCTTACTTCAAACAGGTTTCTATGAAAGAACTGCAAGTTTATTTCACGACCAAACATAGGTGGAACGGCAATCGTTTTGAAGCTGAAACACGCTACGCGCCGAGCGTTTATGTGGCCAGACTTTCGCTTCAACTTTCAGCAGAGATGGACGACGAAGAGAAAGAACACTTAACGCAATCGCTGTTGAGAATTTTGGAAGAAAAATTGAAGGGCGATTTCAAACGCTATTTGGAAGATACAGAGGAGCGCAGTGGATTTTTGGAAACGTCCGTGTTGATGCGCCTTTCCGAGAAACTTTCGCGCGAAGTCGAGCGCGTTGCTAAACGGCACAACGCCAAATGGGAAACCGCGATTGATTGAAAAAATTGATTGAGCGGAAAAGTTTTCCGACTCCCTGAATTATATTGCTTGTGAACTTTGAATCGACAGCCATGAAGACTGATGAAATTCATATTGAGCCTACACTTCGCGAAAAAGTCCGAAAAATTTTTGAGGCGATTGGATTGAGTGAATCCGAAGCCGTTACGCTATTCTACAAACAAGTTGCGATGCGCAACGCGCTACCCTTCAACATCGAGAATTGTAAAACTCCTGATATTGCGTTTTGGAGTGACTTGGAAATTGAAAATTTTGGAAAAACAATTACCCACACATCTGCGCCTGATAACGAAGATTACGCTAAATGGTAAGAAGTATCGCGCTTGCGAAAGTTTATTTCACTGATGTGAGTGATTACAAATTGCGACCTATCTTGTTGTTCCAAAAAGTTGCTCATGATGATTATTTGTATCTCCCGCTTACGACGAATCTCTCTGTTGAAGGCGTGCTCATTAAGCCAAGCGACATTGAGAGTGGGAGTTTAGCGAAGCCTTCGGTCGTTATCGTTCCGAAAATTAGCGTGGTTCACGCTTCGCTTCTTGACCGAGTGATTGGGCTTTTGAAACCTGATAAATTTGAGGAAATCAAACAAGTTCTTTGCCTCAAAATAGGGTGTTGAGTGTATCTTTTCTTGAAACAATTTAGCAGTAACAGCCATGCCAACCATCTTCATTGACGGAAAAGAATACCACGCTGAAAAAGGTCAGCGCATTATCCAAATTGCCGACGGCATCAATTGCGGCGGCGTCGAGCAAGTCGATATTCCGCGATTTTGTTATCACCCTGCGCTATCGGTTGCAGGAAATTGCCGAATGTGCTTGGTCGAAGTCGGCACGCCGAAGATAGACCCCGCCACCAAACAGCCTGTGCTCGATGAATCTGGCAATCCTGTGATTGCTTGGATTCCAAAGCCGCTGACGGCTTGCTCGACCGAAATTTCCGATGGCATGCACGTCAGAACACACCACACCTCACAAATGGTGAGAGAGGCGCAAAAAGGCGTTTTGGAATTTATTCTTATCAATCACCCGCTCGATTGCCCGACGTGCGACCAAGCAGGCGAATGTCCGCTCCAACAAACCACCTACAAATACGGTCCTGAAGGCTCGCGCTACGAATTTGAAAAAGTTCACAAACCCAAACGCCAAGCATGGGGCAAGAAAATCACTTTCGATGCTGAGCGATGTATCAACTGTACCCGTTGCGTGCGCTTCTACGACGAATACACAAAGACACACGAATTGGAAATTGTGCAACGCGGCTGGAACAACTATCCTTACCCGCCCGAACCTGAACGACTCGATGAAAATCCTTACGCCATGAATGTGATTGACCTTTGCCCTGTCGGTGCTTTGACTTCAACTGACCATCGCTTCAAAGCGCGCGTTTGGGAAATGTCTGCCACCGATACCATTGCCATCAATGATGCGCGTTGCTCCAACATCGTTCTGTGGGTGCGCGACAATCGCGTCATGCGCATTACGCCGCGCTACAACCCGCAAGTCAACGGCTACTTTATTTCCGATGAAACGCGCCTGAATTACCGTTGGATTAACGACAACCGCGCCAACGGACCGCGCATCAAAGAAAACGGCAAGCAAATTCCAACAACTTGGTCTAACGCAACTGCCAAAGCCGCTGAACTCATCAAGCGATATAAGCCTGAAGAGGTCTTTGTTATGGCATCTGCCAAAGCCCCGCTCGAAGTCAATTACCTTGCAAAAGCCTTTGCGTTCGACATTCTCAAAACGCCAAACCTTGATTTCATTGAGCATTACAGCGGCGAAGATGACCATCTGCTGATTCGCGCCGACAAAACGCCAAACAAAGCAGGTTGCGAACTGCTTGGCATTCAAAGTCAAGGCATTTCAACGGACGACCTTTCCGAAGCCATCAAACTTGGCAAAATTAAATGCGTCGTCTGCATTGAAGATGAACTTTCCACACTTCTTTCGCTCGACACGCTTCTCAAACTTGACGCGCTCATTGTCTTGCCTTACAACACTTCTGAAACCACCGAAAACGCCGATGTGGTTTTGCCTGCAGCAACGTTTGCGGAAATCATTGGCACATATATCAACTTCGAAGGCGTGGTTCAATTGGCGCGTCCCGCCAAAGCCCTCAAATCACAGAACCGCGAGTTAATGAAGGAAATGGCACTGTCGCGATTGGATAAGCACGCTACACAGTTCGACCGATGGAGCAACGAAGAAAATAAAATTGACGCTAAACCTTCGTGGGAAATTCTGCAAGACCTTGCGGCGCACTTCGGTGCAACTTGGCACTACAACAGCGCGCGCGAAATTTTCACTGAACTCTCACAGCGCGTTCCCGCACTTAACGGATTAGATTACAAGAAACTTGGCAAACAAGGTATGAAGATTGAAAAAGTTCAAGGCGGCAGTTCGGTTGTCGCCTAATCAACACAGGAGGGAAATATGGACACTATGGAAACTGTAGAAGTAGAAGCACCTGTCGCGCAAACTATTTCGGACTACGAAAAAGAAAGGGGAAAACCCATGCCAAGCCTCAATCACGGAATTCTTCAATCTACCTTGATTGCTTTGCTCTCAGCGTATAAGCAATTCACAATTGGTAGCGAAATTACGCTCGACCTTTCGCCCAAAGCAACGCCTGATATTCTCATCTTCAACAAACGAAAACTGAATTGGCAACACGACGAAAAGCGCGTCGCCGAAATGCCGCTGACCGTGATTGAAATTCTTTCAGGCACACAAGGCATGGATAATTTCGAGGAAAAACTTCCGCGCTATTTCAATGCAGGCATTAAATCGGTTTGGTTAGTTCAGCCGTTCATCGAAACGATTGCGGTTTTCTTGCCAAATCAAAAACCAAAAGTATTTTCAACAGGCGAACTGGTCGATGACGCCACAGGCATTCGGCTCTCGCTGTCAGAAATTTTTCAAGAGGAATGATGACGCGCTTTATCGTTTGAGAAGCCGTCCGTTTCTCTTACCTTTGTTCTCATTGCGTTCAAACTAACCACAAAGCAGTATGATTGAATCCTACCTTCCCATCTTCATTCAAATTAGCACTGCCATTTTGCTTGCATTGTTGCTTTCGGGCTTGGGCATTTTTATTGGCATCAAACGGCGCACGAAACAAAAACTAACGAGTTATGAATCGGGTTTAGAACCTGTGGGAGCGGCAAAGCAACGCGTTTCGGTGAAGTATTACCTTGTGGCGATGCTCTTTATCATTTTCGATATCGAGGTGATTTTTATGTATCCGTGGGCGGTGAGTTTCCGTGAGTTTGGCGTTGCAGGACTTATTCCGATGCTCACATTTGGCTTGTTGCTCCTTGCAGGCTATTACTACATTCTCCGCAAAGGCGGATTGGAGTGGAACTAACAAGCAGCGCATCTGAAGATTTTCATTTACTCCAACAATTTAACTTTGTAACACGATGGCGAACAATAATCCTTTTGGCGATGGGTTTATTACAACAACGCTCGATGCGCTCACAAATTGGGCGCGCGCAAATTCCCTTTGGCCTATGCCGATGGGGCTTTCATGCTGTGCGATTGAAATGATGGCAATGGCAGGTCCGCGCTACGACGTTTCGCGTTTCGGCTCGGAGGTCTTTCGCTTCTCGCCCCGCCAATCTGATTTGATGATTGTTGCGGGCACGGTTACTTACAAAATGGCGCACGTGGTCAAGAAAATTTGGGACCAAATGCCTGAACCGAAATGGTGCATTGCGATGGGTGCGTGCAGTTCATCGGGCGGCATGTTCCGTTCCTACCCAGTGGTGCAAGGCATTGACCAATTCATTCCCGTCGATGTTTATGTGCCCGGCTGTCCGCCCCGACCCGACGCCGTCATTCACGCCTTGATGGAAATTCAAGAGAAGATTAAAGGACAACGCCACACCTTCCGCGATGCCTTGCTCTCAGAAGAAGCCTTGATGAAACTTGAAAAACAAACACAACAAGAAACCCTTACTTTGCAGAAATAATCTGCATCACAGACTATAAACTGCATAAACAAATGCAACCTATTCAACCTGACAGCGCAATTCGCAAAGAAACTGAACAAGGTTTGAAGTGTCCAGTGTGCAGTAATGCATCAGGATTTCGGATAGTATATCGGTTCTCGACATTCAAGTTGGTGGAATGCTCTGCATGTAAATTTCGCTTTGTGCCTCCCTCTGAACATTTGCCGCCTGATTACTACGCGCGCTACAAAGATGAGGCAGTAGCACTCGAAGTTGCCAAAGCCAATGCTGACTTGAAATTGGTAATGAACCTTGAGCGCTATAAGTGGATTTCAAAATTTAAATCTGCAGGGCGATTGCTGGATGTTGGCGCGGGATGGGGACATTTTGTGTGGGCTGGCCGCTACACTACTTTTCAAACCGAAGGGATTGAACCCTCAGAACAAAACGCAAAGTTTGCCAGCCAGCACCTTAATGTGCCAGTCA
This sequence comes from uncultured Chlorobiales bacterium, assembly GCA_938003965.1. Classification (GTDB taxonomy): domain Bacteria; phylum Bacteroidota; class Chlorobiia; order Chlorobiales; family Thermochlorobacteraceae; genus JANWWM01. The sequence continues at coordinate 1,736 of CALKXI010000020.1, read as the reverse complement.
AGCATGGTGATTTTTTGGATATGAATGCAGAGGAAGTGTTTGATGTGGTAACAATGTGGGATGTTTTGGAGCATATAAACGAACCAATAACCTTTGTGCAGCAGGCGTATCGTGTGCTCAAATCTGGCGGCATCGTAGTAATTAAAGTACCTGACGCAAGTAGCCCAATTGCCAAACTTTCAGGTCGAATCTGGCACAACATCAGTCAGGAGCATGTCAATCTTTTTGGCAAAAAGACTCTCTCACTCTTGCTTCAACGATGTGGGTTCAAAACACTGAAAATTATTGTAACACTTGAGCCGAAAAACATTCTGGTCTATGCAGTCATTCCTTGGCTAAAACGCGCTTTCAGTTTCAAGAGACGAACTGCACAGCTCACTTACACGAATGCTGATGCGCAGCGCTCCTTTAATGCGATTACCAAAGGCGGTAAGTTTAAGACCGCAGTGATAGCAAATGCTCATAGCGCAGTCATTAAGCTATCTGAGTGGCTCAGGATTGGTGATGAGATGGTAGTGATTGCCCAAAAAACATAGTGCGAAAACGAACTAAAAAGCAACCTGCATGAAAGAGATTGTCCAAGTCCTGCAAGCCAAATTTGGCAGTGCAATTAGAGAAGTCATCGAGTTCAAAGGCGAAACCACATTGCTCGTTGAAACAAAGTCGATTGTCGAAGTCTGTCGCGCCCTGAAAGACGAGCACGGCTTTAACTACTGTGCCGACATCTGCGGTGCTGACCGATTCACCGAAGAAGAACGCTTCGAAGTGATTTACAACCTTACCAATCTCGACAAGCATTGGCGCATTCGCTTGAAAGTGCGCGTCGAGGAAGAACATCCCGTTGTGCCCAGCGTTACTAGCGTTTGGCGCGGCGCAAATTGGCATGAGCGCGAAACCTACGATATGTATGGCATTCGCTTCGACGGACATCCCGACCTGCGCCGAATGTATATGCCCGAAGACTTTGAATACTATCCGCTCCGTAAAGATTTTCCGCTTATTGGCGTTCCCGGAAGTATTCCGCTTCCCGAAATTGACGAGCGCGCACAAAACAAACAAGCCGCTGAACGACTCAACCGTGGCGAACGAATCTGAACCATGATGACAACGGCAAATAAACTTTCTCCGCCAAAGCCACGCACAACACTTCGCTCAAAAGCGTGGCTCGAACAACAACGCAAGTTCTACGACTTGATGCATTCCGACGACGGCGGCTTCGACTTCATTGAGTTTCTCAATGGCGACATTGTGGTGCGCGCCGTGCCCGAACACGCTCACATTCCCGAGGGCGCAACCGTCATTCTCGATATGCCAACCTCTATTACCCATCAACGAATCCAGAGCCGACTTATGGTCGCACTGTCCAATTTCGTCAACCAGCACGAACTGGGAGAGGTTTTCGGAACGCCTACGGATTTAAGGCTCGGCACGAATGTCGTTCAGCCCGATATTCTCTTTCTTTCAAAAGAACACTTGTCGCGCGCCAAAACCACCGAAATCCTCGGCTATGCCGATTTGGTTGTCGAGATTCTCTCAAAACACAGCATCAAACGCGACCGACAAACCAAATTCCGACTCTACCAAGACGCCAAAATCCCCTCGTATTGGATTGTCTCGCCTGATGCAGGACAAATCGAACTCTATCGCCTCACCAAAGACGGCTACGATATGACCCATGCTTATTCAAGCGATGAAACACTTCACGACGAACTTACTTTTGCAAAACCATTTGAACT
>CALKXI010000019.1 GCA_938003965.1 uncultured Chlorobiales bacterium | reverse complement strand
TTTGCGTTGCGAGTAAATAATCTTGTTAGGCGAAACTTCGACCGCATCAACCGAAACGGCGTCCATAGGCGAGAGAAGCATCGGAACGCTTGCGCCTTTTTTGAAGCGACGAATCACGACCGAGTCGGAGCGGTTAAGCATCGAGAGCGATGAGGTGAAAATGGCGAGCATATCGCCGTTGTGCATGAGGCGCGGTTTGTAGGCTTGCAAGCCTGCGCGGGTGCGTGCAAAGCCTGCGTAGAGTTTGAGTTCGTCGCCGTCAGGCTTTGCGGTAATGGCGTGCCAAATGTTACCGATGTCGTCGGTCAGGGCTTGTGCGGGTGTGCGTGTCAGTCCGTCTTTGGTTTGATTGCTGGGCAAATCAAGGTTGAGCCACCAACGAGAGAAAACAACACGACCTTCGCTTAAATCCATCGTAGGTTCTTCGGCACTGTTGCGTTCCGTTGTGATTCGGTGAAGGTTTGTGCCGTCGGTATTGACGACGAAAAGGTTACTGGTTCTAACGCCGCCAAGTTGCGCCAGCGAAGGGTAGCGTGTGGAAGCGAAGACGATTTTTTCACTATCCATGTAGCACGGGTCGAAGTCGTCGTAGCGTTCAAAAGTTTTAGCAAGGTCGCCGAAGCGTGAAAGGTCGATGGTGCGGTCGGTTTTGGTAATGGCGCGAAGGCTTCTACCATCAATGCCGATTTCATAAATGCGCCAACTGCTATCGGGGTGGACAAGTCCTGAAAAGACGAGCCGCTTGGCGTCGTAGGAAAGGCTGATGTCGGCGATGTCGTAAAAGGTTGGCGCAAGTTGGCGAAGTCGTCCGCTACGCTCGCGCACAAAGAGTTTGCCGCCGGTTTTGAACGTTCTGCCGTGCGGTCCAATGCCCAGAATGACACTATCGGGTGCAGGATTGCGTGCAAGAAAGGCAATCGGCGGCAAGTCTTCCGATGGCGTAAAACTCGTGAGCAAAAAGAGCGAAAGCACAATCAAAACGAACTTCATGAACGGCAGTGTGGTCAGTGGTTTGGTTGTTGACAGAGCGCGAGTTTGGCTTCAATGCTCGATTTTTCTTTGCCAATCTGCTTGCCGATGAAAATCAAAGTGTTGTGGGAAATCGTTTCATCTTTCAACGTATCAAACTCAAACGTATAGCGACCAGAAGCGAAGTTGAAAATCGCGGGCGTGGGCATGGTGTCGAACTTGACAATGCCTTTGGCGCGATAGCATTGGCGCGGCAAGTCGGAAAGGAACTCTTCGAACTTCGCTTGCGAAAATTCATTCGGCAACTCAATCGCGAAAGTCTCGATTTGGTCGACGTCCAAGTGATAACTTTCCGAGCCGTGTTCGTGATGATGTTCATGCGCGTGTGCGTCGTGGGGTTCGAGTTGGTGCAATCGCTTGTGAATTTCCTTGTCATACTTTTGTTTCAGTTCTGCCATAAATGCTTCGTGCTCCTGACGCAAATTTTTCGGCGACGAAATAAAAAGCACTTCGGGCGGAATTTTCCCTTGAACCACTTTGAAAATCGGTGCACGCTCGTTCATTTTCCGAACTAAATTTTCGGCGGCTTTTAATTGCGCTTCGGAACAAACATCAACCTTATTCAAAACCACCATATCGCAAATTGTCAGTTGAATTTCTGCCACAAGATTTTCTTGAAGATGTAGCCAAAGATTTTCTGCATCCGCCACCGTGATAATGGCTTCTAAAATCAAGCGTCTATCATTAGCAAGCATCATGAAAATTGAGAGCGGATTGGCAATGCCTGTGGTTTCAATCAAGAGCACATCGGGCGAAACGCCTTTGAGAATGTCGGAAACCGCATTTTGAAAGTCGCCTGAAATCGTGCAACACATACAGCCTGCGGTCAATTCTGAAATCTCAACGTTCTGCGTTTTCAAAATCACCGAGTCGACGGAAACTTCGCCAATCTCGTTTTCAATCAGCGCGACCTTCTTGCCGCTCAAACTCGTTTCAAGCAAATGCTTGATGAGCGTGGTTTTTCCGCTCCCAAGAAAGCCTGTGATAATAATTGTTGGAATGCGAGCCGATGAATCCATATTTTTAATTCGCTTGAAAAGTGATTAAACTTTGTTCCGTCAATCTAAAAGAATCTTGGCAAAAATGAACATCGCACAAGCCACACCTGCCGCAACGAATGAAGCCACCGAAGAACGACTTTTGAACGAAGACGACCTGTGGGAATTGATTGCACAAGGTCGTAATGTAACGCTTATCAAAGGAAAAGTTGTAGAAATGTCGCCCGCCAGCCGAAATCACGGAAAAGTTGCGAACAACATCGCTTATTACATCACCGCTTTTGTGAAGCAAAACAAGTTAGGGACGTGTTTCACGGCGGAAACAGGCTTTGTGGTGGAACAAACTCCGACGACAGTGCTTGCGCCTGACTTTGCCTTCATTGCCAAAGAGCGCGATAAGGAACAAGAAAAAGGCTTCGGCAAAGTCGTGCCTGATTTTGTGTTGGAAGTGCAATCGCCGTCGGAGACTTTGAGCGACACAAACGAAAAGATGCTGATGTGGCTAAATGCAGGCGTGAAATTGGTGTGGGTTGCGGATATGAAAACGAGGTCTATCACGGCGTATCAAAAGCGAGAGGGGAAGATTGAAGCAGTAGTTTATACGCACGATAAAACGATTGACGGCGGCGAAGTCTTCAAAGGCTTTCAGTGCCGCGTCCAAGAATTTTTTGAATA
>CALKXI010000018.1 GCA_938003965.1 uncultured Chlorobiales bacterium | reverse complement strand
AAGCGTCCCGCCGTTTCCCGCAAGGACGCTTTCACCTAAGAGACAACAAAGAACAATAGCCAGCGAGAAACTCTTTAATGAGTAGTGAGTAGTGAGTAATGAGTAATGATGAACGAGAGGCAAGCCGTTCTTCACTCTTCATTCTTCACTACTCACTCTTCACGATTCATTAACTCCGCTGTCATTACTTAAAAAATGCAGTAAATTTGTTTCTTGCTTTGGCTGATAAGCATGGCGTTGTTGTTTCGTGGGCAATTTTTAATCTGCTTTGCTTGCACTCACGGTCGATTTGCTTCTTGTTTCTCGAGCGCGTCGTAGTAGCGTCGGATAAGCCGCTCGTAATCATCGGCGAAGCCTTGCGATTTCATTCGATTCAGTCCGTCTTGAATCGGGTTGCGCGTTTGCTCGTTTGAGAGTCCAGGCGGAGAAGATTTGAAGATATTTTTTCCTGATTTGGCTTCGCGCTTTTCTTCTTGCTCGCGCTTTTGCAAGGCTTTGCTGGATTCGAGCATGCGCGAAAGAATTTGCTGTTGGCGTTTTTTGAGTTCGGGCGAAAGGTCTTGCCGCTCTAATTGTTCGGCGGCTTTTTCCATTTCTTCGGCAAGTTTTTCGAGATTGCCAAGCAGGTCAGATTTTTCACCTTTGGCTTTTTGTTCGGCTTGCTTTTTAGCAAGTTGTTGGAGTTGCTGTTGAATCATGCGTTGCTGTGCGGCAAGTTGAGCAAGTCGTTTCGCGCGTTCTTCGGGGGATAGTCCTTCTCTACCTTCAGCCAAAAGCGATTCGGTTTGCTGATTAACATTGCCTTGCTGCTGAGAAAGTCCTTCCATTTCTTCGCTGCCATCACCACCTTCGCCTGGTTGCGGTTGTCCTTGTTGCCCCATCATTTGTGCCATCGCATTTGAGGCTTGATTGCCAAATTCGTTGAGCAGTGCCATCGCATTGTTCATGCGTTGTGCTGAAAGTTTCGGATTGCGCTGGTCGAGTTGCTCAATTGCGGCGTCCATTTCCGCCTCTGCTTTTTGAAGTTGCGAGAGCATCGATTGGCGCAGTTCCGACGACTTCTTGCCGATTTGTGAAACTTCTTGTTGGAGTTGTTGAAGCAGTTCTTTGATGTCGTTTTGCTCTGTCATTTTTTCGCGCAAGGCGTCGGCACTTTGAGCAAACTGCTTTTGCCGTAAGTCTTCCATCAAGGCTTCTTGCTGTTGCGACAGCCAGAGGGCAGATTGCGTCGCATTTTGAAGGGCTTGCAAAATTTCTTGCTTCTTCTGACGCTTCATTTCTTGACGCATTTCAGAGAGTTGCTGTTTTTGCGACTGCATTTTCTCTTTGGCTTGTTGCTGTTTAGCGGCGGCTTGTTGCAGGTTCGATTGAGAAAGTTCTTTTGAGGCATCTTGTAAATCTTTCTGCAAGTTCTCTTCGCTTCGCAGTTCTTTGAGTTTGGACAGCTCTTGCATTGGCAGTTGCTCGGCTTTCGGATTTTTTTCCATTTGCTCGGCAAGTTTTTTCAACTGTTCATCGAGTTTTTGTTCTTCTTTGGTGAGCGACTCTTGCTGTTTTTTGAGTTCGTCGAGTTTCTTTTTGTTTTCAGGGTTGGTTTGTTTGGTTTCTTGTTGGAGGGCTTCTTGTTTTTGCATCATGTCGTCAAGCCGTTTGATGGCTTCGTCTATTTGGCGTTCCATTTGCATGCGCTCGAGCAGTTCTTTGGCGCGTTCTAATTTTTTTTGGAACTCTTGTTCGTTGAACTCCAAGTTTTTGAGTGCGTCGCGAAGTTGCTGTTCGTTGAGTTGCTTTAAGGCTTCTTCCATTTTGCGCTGTGCTTCTTGCAGTTCGGGCGATTTGAGTTCCTCCATGAGTTGTCGGATTTCCTCGTATTTCTGCAAGGTTTCTTCGGAGACAAGCGAGCGGTCTTGCATTTTTTCAAGCAGTTCCGACATCGCTTGCTCGACCGATTCGAGTTGTTCTTGAAGTTGCTTTTGCTTTTCAGTTGCGAGTTCCATTGCCTTTCGGTCTTGCCAGTCGGAGCGCGGTTTTTGGCGCAGTTCGTTTTGGATTCGCTCTAACTCTTCTTGAATGGATTTGGTCTCATTGAGTTTTTTGTCGAGTTCGTTCAAAATTTCTTTTTCTTCTTTTTGCACATCGGCGAAGAGTTCGTCGAGCGTGGGCAGGCGAAGTTTGTAGAGGTCGGTGCGTGCTGGTTTGAAGCCTGAGATGGCGTCGTTATCGCGCACTTCGGCGTAGAACTCGATTTCGTCGCCTGCGGAGATGTTTTGCTCGAGCAAGTTCCATTCGTAGAAAACGCCTCGCTCCATTCCGCCTTCGCCCGTTTGAACCGCATCGTTCATCGCAATTTCAATGCGTCGGAAAGCGTCTTCAAGTTGTTTGAAGTTCGATTTTGCAACGCGGTAGTGCAGTCCGAGCGAGGAAAAGCCGAAGTCATCACGAATGAGCATGGCGAGTGGCAAGCGCAAATTTTCAGGCAGGTCGACTTGCTTTTGTGCCGGCTGAACAAAGCGAATTTGCGGCGGCTCATCGGGCATGACGCGCACACGGTATTCCGCACCTTTGTCCGACACAACGCCTGCGGTATCGGAAAGCTCGAAGCGATAAATGAAATCCTCTTTAAGTGCCAATTCAAAAAATGCAGAATCGTTTTGAACGCGCATTTCAAGCGCAAGGGTATCATTTGCAATCAATGTGGCACGGCGAAGTGGCTTCGATGATTTCATTACGATTGAGAGGCGCGAGCCTTTGAGCGCGCTGGCATCGCCGAAATTGGCTTCTAAGACTTGCGCTGAAAGACGGCTGTATCGCGGCGGCTCGATGGAGACTTGAAAACTCTGAACACGCGGACGGTCGATAATCGTCAGCACATGCTTTTGTGATTGAATCGGCTTTGAAAGTTCTCTGAACTCGGCAAAGTAGGTCAGTGGCTTTTCAGGCGCGCGGAGTTTGTAAGCGAATGCTCCCGAACTATCGCGAAACACTTTTGCCTCTTGAAGTTCAAACCCGTTTTCATCGAGAAACTTCACCGATAAGCGTCGCACGTCAAATATCTTGTTGGAGTCGGTCGGAACAACGGCAAATCGTATCTCGGCATCTTTGCCTTTGGTAAGCGCAATATCTTTTGAGAGCGAAACAATTTGGAACGGCGGCGGTGGCGTGAAGTCTTCTCCAAATGCAATCACTCGGTTTAGTCCATTGCCGATTGGCGAAAGCCATAAAAGCAATAGACACATCGATGCACCAACAGGTGCGGCAATCAACCACTTCTGTGAATCCTCAAACGATATGGCTTTGTTGAAATCAAGCGGCGCAGCACTTGTGGCGATGCGTTCTAATTCCTTCTGTGCAAACGGATTTTCAGGCGACTCGCGAAACACTTGCATTGCGTTCAGAAGCCTATCGCGCAGTTCGGGAAACACCTCGCCCAACGCTTTGGCAACTTCATCAGGATTGAATCGGTGGCGAATGAGCGGCAAGAGAAGAAACCAAACGCTACCCCCAAAAATGCTTATCACCATGAAGAGCATTAGTGCGAATCGCCACGCGCTCGAAAGGCGCAACGCCCACTCAACGCTCGCCGCCAAAAGCACCGCGCCACAAACGAGTATCACCGCTCTACACGCGCCAATCAGTGCCGTTTTTAGTTGCGCTTTTCGATGAACACGGCGCAGGCGTTCAAGTAATTGCTCGTATTGTGGATTGGTCATTGTTCGTGTTGTTCTTTTATTTTCACCCTTAAAATGCCGCAAAGGCGGGATAATTATATCGCAAGGTGTTGTCAATTTGTCTGCGCTCGGCTTTGAGCCGTGCCAATGAGGCAATCATGGCGGCGTTGTCGGTTGAGTAAATTGGCTTTGGAATGTGAAGTGCAAATCCTTTTTCGGCACAGGCGCGCTCGAATTTTCGGCGCAGTTCAGAATTGGCACTCACGCCGCCCGCCACGCTGATGGTCTCTATGCCGTATTTCTGCGCGGCTTGAATGGTTTTTGTAACCAAGACTGATGTAATGGCTTCTTGAATCGAGGCGCAAATGTTGGCAAGATGCGTTTGAATAAAATTGTCGGTTTGATTTGAAAGATACGTTTGAACCGATGTTTTCAATCCTGAAAAACTGAAATCGAAATTTTCGTCGTAGCCTTTGGTGAGGGCTTGCGGGAATTTGTGAAAATTCGGGT
>CALKXI010000017.1 GCA_938003965.1 uncultured Chlorobiales bacterium | reverse complement strand
TGCAATTTCAGGCGTCGCAAGCACGACGAAGTCCGTTGATTTAATGATGAAGTCCGCAAACTGCACCACCCCATCACCGTTTTTATCGACCACATCAAGCAAACCGACAAGCTTCCAACTGGCAATCCAACTCGGCAGGTTTGCGATTTCAGTGCCGACAAGGTTCACGAATACCTCATAGCGCGCAAAGGCCGCATATGCAGGCGCGGTGAAATAGAGCAAGAAAATGAAGAAGAGCGACCAGCCGACCGATGCGCGCGCTTGCTTAACCGAAGGCGTGGTGTAGTAGCGCGTCAAGATGTGCGGCAAGCCCGCCGTGCCGACCATCAAGCACAAAATCAAGCCTAAAAATTGAAGCATTGGATATGACTTGCCATCAGCGGAAACGAAGGCAGGCGTAGCAAGGTAATCGCCAGGGCCTTTGGCTTGGTTGGCGGCGGTAGTTTGAGCGGCAGTCCACTTCGTTTTGGCTTCTTCTGCATTTTTCGGCAGTGCCGCGAGGGCTTTTTCCGCTTTTTCTCTATCGGCTTTTACTTGCTCGGGAGTAAGCATGGCTAATTGCTTATCGGCGTCAGCAATTTTGGCTTCAAGCTCTTTCATCTTTTCGGCGTCCATCACAACAGGCTGTTTCGTTTTGGGGTCAATTGGCAAGGGCGCGTTCATCATCGCTTGCGCTTCGGCTTTTTGCTTTTCCAGTTCGGCACGGCGTTCAGCAACTTTCTCATCTGAAAGTGAGGCAAGTTTGGCTTCCAATGCGGCTTTATCGGCGGCAAGTGCAGAATCGACATTCGAGAGTTTGGCTTTATACATTGCAACATCTTTTGCCCACAGGTCGCGCGATTCTTTCTCTTTTGCAGGGTCAATTTTATCGTTCAGCACGTCCATGGGAATGTTTTTAGGGTTCGGATTTTCCTTGCCCATAATTTGCTTTTCCATCACCGAGATGCGCTCGAGCACTTTGCCGTAGGTGAGTTCAGGAATAGGAATGAAGAAGAGTTTCGCAGAGAGCCAAACAACAGGAATGAGATAGGCACTAATGAGCACAATGTATTGCGCCACTTGTGTCCAAGTAACGGCTCTCATGCCGCCCAAGAACGAGCACACGAGCACGCCCAGCAAGCCGATGAACACACCCGGCTCAAACGGAATGCCGATGAAGCGCGAGACAATCGTGCCGACACCATTGAGTTGCGCCGTGAGATAAGTAAGCGAAACGAGAATCGCGCAGATGATGCCGATAACGCGCGCCGCATTGCCGCCATATCGCGTGCCAAGAAAGTCAGGAATAGTGTATTGACCAAACTTGCGAAGGTAGGGCGCAAGAAGCAGTGCCAAAAGCACATAGCCGCCTGTCCAACCTAAAATGTAGGCAAGACCCATGTGACCAAGTGCGAAGAGCAATCCTGCCATTGAGATGAACGACGCCGCGCTCATCCAGTCCGACCCAGTTGCCATGCCGTTGTAAATCGCATTCACGCCGCGCCCCGCCACATAGTATTCCGATGGGTCGCTCGTGCGCGTGATAATCCCAATCATCGCATAAACAGCAACGGAGAAAATCATGAAGACATATCCAATCCCTTTCAATTGTAAAATACCTGCAAATTCAAGCAGAGAAAGAATAACGGTCAGAACAACAAAACCCGTTACATAAAGCCCAAGAATCTTGTTCAGTCGCATCGTTATTCGTCCTCCTCTTCAAGGTTGTATTTTTTATCCAATTCGTTCATCTTTTTGGCATAGATGAAAATCATCACCACGAAAATAATCAGCGCACCTTGGCTACCCATGTAATACCCCAATGGAAAGCCTGCAATCACGATGCTGTTGATAGCACCTGAAAAGAGTTGAATGAGATACGAGACGGCGAACCAAATGGCCAGCATCGTGAGCACAAGGTTGCGGTTTTCTTTCCAGTAATTTGCAAGTGTCTGCTGATTGACGTCGACTTTCGTCATTTCAGCATCTTTTGTCTGTATTTCTGTCATTGTATTTCCCTCCTTTTGTTGTTGGTTAATCGTTAAGCTTAAAGAACAAGAAACCCTACCAAGCCGTTATGCTTTCATCGCAATCGTTTGGGACCGTTATGTATCGGTATTGAAAACCGTCATCAGCCAATTCTCACCCCAAATGGCATGCACGATGTAAGCGAGCACGAAATGAAAAGGTGAACGATTGCTTCAAGGTAACACAGCAAACAAGCGTTGATTGGATAGGTTTTAGTTCCTACAATCAGGCCTTATAAAGAGCTAATTCAGAATGTTAATCACTGAGTTTGAGGCGACGCTTCTACTGCCACAAACGGTTTCTCCTTTGTTGATACTCTGAAATCAAATGAGGACAGTGTTCAATAGCACAGATTGAACTTGGAGGCAAAAATGTGAAAGTATCTCAGCAGTTTTTCTCATTGTTGCTTTTTGATATTTCCTCATTAGTTAATTGGAAACTGTACGATTATAAGATTTTTTTTTGACTTGTCAAGTGTTTTACAAAAAACAGTATTCTCGCTTTAGAACTCTTAGTGGGGGCTTGTAGAAAGCAACGTGATGTTGTATATTTTCTTCAAAACAGCGACCCGCCAGCCTCGCTGTTGAGCAAAGCCAGTGAAAGAAAAGAGAAAGTTTAACAGATTAAACCTCAAAGAAGTCGAACCATGTTTGTTCTCACGCTCTTTTTGGCTTTCTCAACGGTGATTGTGCTGACCCCACTCGTGCGCTGGGCTTCAAGGCGACTCCACATCGGGGATGCTTCCACAGAAGCACGCAAAATTCATAAAGGCACAATCCCGACGCTGGGCGGAATTGCGATATTTTTCGCCGCAATGGCGGCGTTTTTCGCCAGCTACACGTTCTCTCCTGAATTTGCTCAATTAGTTGACAAAGGTCTTTGGGCAGTGCTTCTGGGTGCAATGCTTATCTGCCTGACAGGCATACTCGACGACGTGGTGAATTTGAACTTCAAAACGAAGTTTATACTTCAAATTGCGGTTGCACTTTTCACCGTCTTCTTTGGAGAGCATCGAATCACAGAAATTCCGAATCCATTCGGAGAAAGTATTGCGCTCTTTGAACCATTCTCATCGCTCCTGACTGTGATTTGGATTGTCGGCATTTGTAACGCCGTGAATTTGATTGATGGATTAGACGGTCTTGCCGCAGGCGTGGTTGGAATCGGTGCCGCAACAATGGCAGTGATTTCAACGCTTTACGGCGACATGGCACTTGGATTAGGCTATGCGGCGATTGCAGGCGCAACGCTTGGATTTCTGCGATACAACTTTAATCCCGCAACAATTTTTATGGGCGACACAGGCGCGCTCTTCATCGGCTACTTAATGGCATGCCTGCCGCTCTTCCACACCCCGTCGGCAACGGATGGCATTATCTGGATTCAGGTCTTGATTTTAGGATTTCCAATCGCTGATACGCTCCTTGCGCCCGTGCGCCGATTGCTTTCAGGCTCACACCCATTCAAAGCCGACCGCGAACACATTCACCACCGCTTGATGTTTTTCATCGGACTTTCACACAAGCACACGGTTTTGCGTATTTACAGCATCAGCATTGTGCTTTGCGTCGCCGCGCTCCTAACAGTATTTGCCATGCAATCTTTTAGCGCGCACGGCACGATAGCGATTTACGTGATTTTAAGCGCGATGCTGGCACTGGGCACAATCGGGCTCAGACGGCTCGGCTACTTTACGGCAATCGTTCGACGCCCAATAGCGAAACATCTCAAACCGCAACTGCGACGCGCCAAAGACGCACTCATCGACCACGACATCGCGCCAAAGCCGTTTTATCGCCGCAAGGTCGTTTCGCAACAATCCTAATAGCATTGCTTTTATCTCGAGTTCTTTGTGTTTTGATGTAATTTCGGCACAAAATTTCAATCGTTGCCGAAATGAAGATTCTCTTCAAAAAGCCTTTCGCTCGAATACTCGCATTTCTGATTCCATTTGCCGTATATCTTTTAACCCTCGCGCCGTCCGTTACTTTCACCGATTCAGGCGAATTAGCGGCGGCGTGTGCCTCGCTCGGTGTGGCGCACCCAACAGGCTATCCGTTGTTCGTCATTCTTGGCTTTTTATGGACAATCCTTCCGCTTCCCTTCTCCATCATCTTCAAACTGAATCTTTTTGCCGCGTTCTGCACTGCATTAGCAAGCGCGCTCTTCTTTGAACTCGCATTGTTTCTTTTGAAAACCCTTCAAGAACGGCAAGCGCAAACATCCAAAGAGACGAAGAAGAAAAAATCTAAAAGCAAGTCGGAAGCCATACACCTGCCGCTCGAGCAAGAAAGCCTCGTGCTGATTGCGCTCGTGGCAAGTTGGCTCTTCGCCTTTTCAAGAACAGTTTGGGCACAAGCGACAGCCATTGAAGTCTATTCGCTTCACCTTGTCATGCTTACGCTCTCGATGCTCTTATTTCTGCGCTTCACATTAGCAACAGAAGTGAGAACGAAAGACGCACTCATTTGGGCACTGGTGCTCGGGCTTGGCTTCTGCAATCACTTGACTATGATTCTACTCGCTCCCGCAATGCTTTACTTTTACTTCCACCGATTTGGATTCACGAAAGAATCATTCGTGCGCATTGCGCTCATGGCGTTGCCGTTTTTGTTGGGATTAAGCCTTTACCTCTATTTGCCGATTCGCAGTGCCATGATGCCAGAGTTCAACTGGGGTGAAGTGCATCGGGGGTTTGATAAATTTTTTTACCACGTCAGCGGCAAGCAGTATCAAGTCAATCTTTTCAACGGGAATTGGCAACCGCAGGCGAAAATGCTCTTCTCGCTCTTGCCGTTTGAATTGGCGTTTGTTGGAATCGCGCTCGCGATTTACGGCGCAGTGCGGTTGTTTCGAGTTGAGAAATCGCTGTTTTGGTTTTTTATGCTCTTGGTGTTTGGCAGTGCGTTTTATGCCGTCAATTACAACGTGCATGATGCCGATTCTTATTTCCTGCTCACGTTTCTCGGCTTGATTTTACTTGCCGCTATGGGCATTTTGTTTTTAGCGCAACAGCGAAAGGAAGTTGCCTTGCTCTCGCTACTCTTGCCGCTGATTGCCGTTGCAATTAACTTCAATCATAACAACAAGCGCAACGAAACGCTGGTGCTTGACTACACGAAAACCATGTTGGAATCGCTTGAACCGAATGCGCTCGTGCTTTCGGCGCAGTGGGATTATTTCTGTTCGGCGTTTTGGTATTTACAACGCTTCGAAGGCTATCGTCCCGATGTGGTGATGATTGAAAAAGAACTCTTGCGTCGCACTTGGTATGTGCGCAAAGTGCAAACGGCGTTTCCCGAACTTTCAGAAAAATCGAAGAACGAAATGGATGCCTTTTTAGAAGATTTGGAGATGTTTGAGTCGGGAAAACCTTACAATCAAATACGGATACAAATGCGCTGGATAGCGATGCTCAATTCGCTCATTGAAAAAAATATCGACACGCGCCCTGTGTATCTGACTGCCGATGTGGTTCAAACCGAACCTGAGGTTGCCACTGCCTACAAAAAAGTGCCGCAAGGTTTCGCGCTCCGATTAAGTCGGCAAGATACGCTCTTGTCTGTTGGCAACCTTGAACATCTCAACTCGTTTCTTTCGGCAACGCCGCGCAATCATTTGGAAGAAGGCATTTTGCAAACCGCGTCGGTGCAACTTTCAAATACGGCGCGCTACCTCAACGCACACGGCAACCCAAGCGAAGCGCAACGACTTGCAACGCTCGCACAAAAGATTCGTTCAAGGCTAACTGCGCCGTAACACGAACGGGTAGCACGAATGGTTTAAGCAGATTTCCGTATTTTGATATTTCACGAATTGATAGCAAGAAATCGGTAGCAAGATGAAACTCTATTTTCGCGTTCTCAAATTTTTAGCCCCCGAAAAGTATCAGATTGCGCTAACGGTGCTGGTGAATTTTCTCGCCTCACTTTTCAGCGTGGTCTCGATTGGAACGCTCTTGCCGCTTCTGAACGCAGTGTTCAGTCCTGAATCCGCTGTGCAATCGCCTGCCCTGACGCCACCGCCTGCCGAGCAAACCGATTTCTTCCGTGAAAAAGCCGATAGTTTCAAGAACGACCTCATACAAGGCTTTCAGCAACTTGTTACAGCCGAGACGCGCGAAGGCACATTGCTCAATGTCTGTTTGCTCCTTATCGGTGCGTTTGTGCTCAAAAACTTCTTCGTTTATTTCAGCAATCAAATTGTCAATCGAGTTGAAACCAAAACGCTGAAAAAACTGCGCGATACAGTCTTTGAGAAAATCGTGCAAATGGAATTAGGATACTTCAATCGCAATCGCGTCGGAACATTGATGAACTACGTGATGGGCGAAGTGAATGTGGTGCATGGAAATATCGGGTCGAGTTTCATCACGTTTTTGAGGCAGTTTTTGAACGCGGCGTTTTTCCTTGCGGTGCTCTTCGTCATCAGTTGGAAACTCACATTCTTTGCGTTTGCCGTGTCGGGATTAAGCCTGTGGTCGATTCGCGTTTTAGGTCGGAAAATTCGGGCGCAAGCCGATGTCGTTCAAGCGCAATCGGGCGATATGAACTCACTTTTGCAGGAAGTCTTTAACGGAATCAAGGTCGTTAAATCCAACGCGATGGAAGTGCGTGAAGCAAAGCGATTCAGTGCTTTTACAGACACGTATCGACGAGCAAATTTGAAAGTCAATGCGCTATATGGCATCATCAGTCCGTTCAACGAAACGATGGGGGTTGCGGCGATTGCGCTGGTGCTGTGGTTTGGCGGCAGACAAGTGTTTGCAGGCGAAATTACATCAGTTGAATTGATGGTGTTTGCTTTTGCGCTCTATTCGGTGATGAATCCAATTAAAGCGATTGCGGAAAATATCGCGCGCGTGCAAGAAGGATTGAGCGCGGCGGAGCGTTTGTTTGCGCTCATTGATAAGCCAAGTGCCATGAAAAATGGCACAAAGAAAATTGACAAGTTCGAGCACGAAATTCGATTTGAAGATGTATGGTTTCGTTACGGCGAAAAGCCAGTGCTCAAAGGCGTTTCGTTCACGGTGAAGAAGGGTGAGATGGTTGGGTTGGTCGGTCAGTCGGGATCGGGAAAATCGACGATTGTCGACTTGTTGCTCCGATTCTACGATGTTGAAAAAGGACGAATTTTGATTGACGGCACAGACATACGCGAGTTCGATATTGGCTCGCTTCGTCGACTCTTTGGCGTGGTGAATCAAGAAGTGATTTTGTTTAATGATACGATTGCCAAGAATATCGCTTACGGCATGACGGGCGAAGCCAAGCATGAGCAAATTGAGCATGCGGCGAAAATTGCTAATGCCCATGCGTTCATTTTGGAAAAGCCTGAACAGTATCAAACGCTAATTGGCGATAGAGGTGTGCAGCTTTCGGGCGGACAGCGTCAGCGCATTTCGATTGCACGCGCCATGCTGAAAAATCCGCCCGTGCTCATTTTTGATGAAGCCACATCGGCACTCGATAATGAATCCGAAAAAGT
Organism: uncultured Chlorobiales bacterium; assembly: GCA_938003965.1. GTDB lineage: Bacteria > Bacteroidota > Chlorobiia > Chlorobiales > Thermochlorobacteraceae > JANWWM01. The sequence goes on along the minus strand of CALKXI010000017.1, from coordinate 31,809 downwards.
CGTTCAAGCCGCCATTGAAAACGCTATGAGCGAGCGCACAGCGATTGTAATTGCGCACCGACTCTCTACGCTCAAAAACGCCGATAAAATCATCGTTATGGAACAGGGTGAAATCATTGAGCAAGGCTCGCACGCCGAGTTGATGGAAAAGAACGGCACTTATAGGCGTCTGTATGAAATGCAGTTTGCAACACAGATGCTTTCAACATAAGCAACCATATCACAATGAGACACTTTCTAAAAAAACTGGAAGGCTGGAACAAAGCCTTTTGGTATCACACCGTTTTCAGACTGCTCTTCAAAAACGACATGCTTTCTGCGCCGACGCCGCTTGGTGATGTTCGCAAAGTCTTAATCTTCAAGCACGATTTTATTGGCGATATGGTGCTAGCGACTTCGTGCTTCAACGTCTTAAAACAAGTCAAGCCCGAAGTGCGCATTGATGTAGTTGCCTCCGACAAAAGTTTCCCGCTTCTTGTGTGCGACACTCGCCTCACAAAATGCTATCAATATCGCAGCTCACTAAAAGCGATGATTGAATTTGTCAAAGAAGCACGGCAAGTTGGCTATGATATGATTGTATGCCTTACATTTTCTTCGCGCACCAAAGATGGCGTGCTGGCAAATTTGATTGCCCCAAATGCTGTTAAAGTAACCATCGCCGACGAAGGCAGAGAAGACCTCTACAAGCGACTGTTTAACCTTCAAGTCAAAGTTGAGGATACTCAATTCACAGAGCAGTATGCCAATGTGTTAATCAAAGGTTTTGGTTTGCCACTAACAAACGACGACATTCGCCCGTCCGTTGAGCCTTGTCAAGAAAGTTTTAAGAAAGTGGACGCTTTTTTGCGCGAGCATCGAATTTCAGAGTTCCTACTGCTCAACATTTCAGGACGTCTTGCGGTGAAACAATGGGGAAGAGAAAATGCTAAACGATTTCTGCAAGCATTTTTTATTGAACATCACGATATAGAAGTCGTTTTAATTGACCTGCCCGATATTGCCGACGATGTTGCACATCTCAAACAAGCATTTTCACAACAAAAACTGTTCTCGTTCAAAGGCACAATTTTAGATGCCGCCGCCCTTGCTTCGAAGGCGCGTTTGGTGATTACGCCAGATAGCGCGCTCTCTCACCTTGCCGCTACATTTGCTCGTCCTGTAATTACCTTGTGTTCGCCTGTAACTTATTCCAAGCATTGGTATCCGTATAAAACCGAAGCCATTCTGCTTCACGCCCCAAAAGACACAGGAATCGAGAAAATTTCTCACGAAGAAGTCTTGAACGCAGCTCAAACGATACTTGAAAAAACCAAATACAGCCTCTCGAGCAGATGACACTTAGCCTCAAAGCCATAGAAAATGCGAACAAAGCCTTTTGGTATAAGTGGGTCTTCAAGCCGCTCTTTCGTAACAAGCCGTTTGTTGGAACATTGGATATTTCCAAAGTCAATCGGCTGTTGCTCATTCGCCGAGATAACTTCGGCGATATGGTTATTACCTCGTCGTTTTTTACGATGCTCAAAGACCTAAACCCGAAGATGAAGTTAGATTTGATTGCGTCAGTCAAAGGCAAAAGTGTGGCAGAATTTGATGAACGCTTGGCGCATGTCTTTGCCTACAACGGCGGAATAAAGGAGTTTTTCAAAATGTGGACAACCGTGCGCAAGCATCAGTATGATGCGGTCTTGTGCCTTTCCTTCAACGGCATGACGCTCGATGGATTGCTTTCAAATCTACTCGTTCCGAACGCGCCAAAAATTACGACCTATATCCGCAAGAAGCATGACTTTTACACAATTCTCTTCAATGCTCAAATTGATATTGGCAAAGATGATACGGCAATTCCTGTTTGGAGGCAGTTGCGGCTCTTCGGCGAAAAACTCTTTGGCGTTACTTATCCCGAAGAGCGACTGCATCAACGCCTGTTTCTCAAACCCGGTGCAGAAGAGAAGGCACTTGTATATCTCTCTGAACAAGGATTAGCACCGAAGCAATACCTTATGCTGAATATCTCGGCACGCATGGCGTTTCGCAAATGGGGCGTTGAAAATAATGTGAGTTTGTTAAATCTCTTGTTGGAAAAATATCCGCAAGTTCATGTCTTGATTTCGGCACAGCCCGAAGATAGAGCCACCGCTGAAGCAATTCTCATTGCCGCGCAACATTCCAATCTGCATTTGCTTCCTGAACGGTTTGGCTTGCACGAAACGATGGCACTCATCAAACATTCAGCAATGCTTATCTCGCCCGATACGGCAAATGTGCATATGGCCGCTACATTCGGCGTGCCTTGCGTAATTTTATGCACGCCAATTTCATCAGGGACGGAGTGGATTCCGCTGAATGTCGAGCACATCAATGTTTTCACGAAGGAAGTCGCGCCGATTTCTACGATTCCGCCTCGCGAAGTATTTGAAGCCTTCGAAGCACTTTGGACAAAGCAACAGCAAGCCACAACAGCCACAAAATGAAGCAAGTGCTCAAACAACTTGAATACGCGCTGAAAGTGTTGCTCTACAAAGGCGTGCTGACAAAGCTTTTCCGAAACCCACCCTTCAAAGAGCCACTGAATCCAAAAGATGTAAAACGCATCTTGATTTTGCGGCGAGATATGTTGGGAGATATGGTCATTACAACTTGGCTCTTTCGTGCACTCCAAGACTTGAATCCGCGCACGGAAATTGATGTGATCGCCTCGAAACGTGGTATAGGAGCAATTCGCCATCACCGCCGATTGTCAAAAGTCTGGGTATTCAATGAATCGACCGGGTCGGCACTCAAAACGCTGTGGCAAGCACGAAAACGCAACTACGATGCTGTGCTCTGCCTTTCACTTGGAGGCTTAACGATTGACGGCATTATTGCAAATGTGATTGCGCCACACGCGCCGAAACTGACCATCAAACAGCCCAAGAAGCACACGCTCTATCAAATTCTCTTCAACAAAGAGGTCGAGACAAACTACATGCACGAACCGCTGTGGCGAAGTCAAAAAAGCGTGCTCGATACGCTCTTTGGAATAGATTACCCCGAAGAAAAAATCCAACAAGAAATTTTTACAGACGAACACGCAGAACGGCGCGTCGAGGCATTTTTGCGTGCGCATAGATTGGAACAAGAGCAATATCTTGTGCTGAATCTTTCCGCACGTATGCCGTATCGGCGTTGGGGAAAAGAAAACTTCATCACCTTTCTGAAATTGCTAACGCAGGCACACCCCGACTTAAAAATTGTGCTGACATCAACCGCAGATGAGCGGACGCTTGCCCAAGAAATTTGTCAGAGTGTTCAATCCGAGAACATCGTGATGCTTCCTGAAACATTCGGGTTGGAGGAAATTATTGTAATAACCAAGCATGCGAAGTTGCTTGTCTCTCCCGATACGGCGAATGTTCATATTGCCGCCACGTTTGGTGTTCCATCGGTCATTTTATGCACGCCGATTTCATCGAACATTATGTGGACGCCGCTCAAAGCGCACTTCATCAACATCTACACCGATTTGCATGAACCCATCTCGACCATCATGCCACAGCGCGTCATGACGCATGTAGCACAAATGTTGGCTCAGCATCAGGCTTCTGCGAACATTCAAAAAACACGTGCTTTAACAGGGAAATGAAAATTGGACTAACTTTTCCGCTCGATTACAGCGGCATTTCAACATATGCGCAGCATCTCATCAATGAACTTGCGGCTTATCCTGACCTCGAGATTCACCTCTACACAACATTCAGCCGCAAGAAAAAACTTGCAAATGCTTTTAACAACTCGCCACGATTTCGCTACCGAAACATCTTTCCCAACGACCTGATGCTCGGCCCGAAGTTCAGCAACATCACCAGGTTCATTCAGAATATGATTTGGTTCAAAGAATCGCTGACGATGGATTTAATTCATCAAACAAACCCAATCACGGCAACACGATGGACAGGAAGAACCGTGCTGACCGTGCACGACATTTTCCCACTTTACTTGCCCGCTTATCCCGGCTTAAAGGAAACACTCGAAGCCCGACACGAAGAAATTTTCGTTCGTCCAAAATTGATTTTCGTGCCAACGCAGTTTGTCAAAAACGACATTACAACGCGCCTCAATGTGCCTGCTGAAAAAGTGTGCGTAACCTACGAAGCGGCATCAAGCAATTTTAGGCGGATTGAGCCAGATTGGAACTTGTTGAAAAAATATGACCTGACGCCTGAAACGCTGTTCTTTTTTCACATTGGCAGAAGCGACTATCGCAAAAATTTGGAGCGAATGGCAGAAGCCTATTTCGCGCTTCCAGCACCACTAAAACGAAAAACTGAATTTGTGATTGCAACCAATCGATTTGGCGATAGAACTTCGCTGAATCAAGTGATTGAACGAGGCATCAAGTCGGGCGAAGGCGGCAGGGTGAAAGTGATTACAGATATTCCCTTCGAAGATTTGCTCAATCTTTACAATGCCGCATTGGGTTTTATGTTTGTTTCTATCGCTGAGGGATTCGGTATTCCAGTGTTGGAGGCAATGCAGTGCGGCTGTCCTGTGATTACATCAACAGAAACAAGCCTGCCTGAAATTGCAGGCGACGCCGCAATGCTCGCCAACCCCTACGACACTGACGCCATTGCTAACGCTATGCGCCAGTTGATTGAATCGCCTGAACTACGCGAAGACTTGCGAAACAAAGGCTTCGAGCGCGCAAAACAATTTTCGTGGAAGAAAATGGCAGAAGAAACCTTGAACGGCTACAAACGCGCGATGCAGTCTTGATAGCGTTATTTCGCTTCTTCAAACACCAGCGAAGCAGAATTTATGCAATAGCGAAGTCCTGTTGGCGTTTCGGGCGCGTCGTCAAAAACATGCCCTAAGTGCGCATCACATCGCGAGCAATGAACTTCAATGCGCGTCATGAACATGCTCTTATCGACCGACGTGCCAATCGCATCGTCGCTTATAGGTTTGTAGAACGAGGGCCAGCCCGTTCCTGAATCGAACTTCGTTTCCGAACTAAACAACACTTGTCCGCAGCAGACGCATTTGTAAATCCCACGCTTTTTATTGTTCCAATACTTGTTCGCAAAAGGAAGTTCTGTGCCGTGTTTGCGCGTAACGCGATACTGTTCGGCGGTCAGTTGCTTTTTCCACTCTTCGTCAGTTTTGACGACCTTGTGCGAAGTTGTTTGGTCCATTGTTGGATTGGGTTTGTTTTGCGAAGCGGCTTGATTGCAAGAGTAAGCAAAGAGAACCGCAAAAGTTATGAACACTGTTTTCCACATCGTTGATGATGTTTATTGGCGAAACATAAAAGCCATGCTCAAACATTCCAAGTTCAAAGGATTATCGCTATTTTCATGGGCTTTTAGCATATCATCAATTTCAAACCCTTTTTAGAAATGAATTCTATCGTATTAGTTTATGGCGCACTGCTCGTGGTGCTTGGCATTGTGGGCTATGTGCAATCGGGCAGTCCGACCTCGTTTATTGGCAGTGCAGCGGGTGTTGTAGTGCTCGTTGGCGGCTACTTAATGCAATCGCAAGCGTGGGGAAAGTGGCTCTGCCTTGTCGGCGCGGTGCTGATTCTGGGCGGCATTGGTGCGCGCATGCCTGGTCTGATTCAAAAACTCTCTTCGGGTGAAGAGACGCTCGGCGGCGCATGGGTACGCCTGACGATGATGGCGCTCTCGGTGTTGTTCGTCGTTTATTTCTTTGTCGGAATGAAATCGCAAAGCGAATCCGCCTCGTGAAACTTAGGTGGACGCGCACTCGTTTCGAGTTTCAAGACAACTGTGAAACTCTTCTTCAACTCTTTGAGCCATGAAAAAAGTTATTTTCATTTTCGCTTTGGTCGTGCTGTTCAACATGAGTGCATCGGCACAGTTCCAAAAAGACGTTCCAAGGCAATCCATCCAATCGTCGCAAACGATTTTCGCAACGCCTTCCGAATTTTCAATCGGCAGTATGATTGCAAACATCTTCGACGACCAGCACTTCCAAATGACTCACTCCTACACGCTTTCTTACAACTCAATGCTCGGAAATACGACGGGCGAATATGTCAATACAATGATGTATAAGTTTGACGCGCCCGTGATGATTCGTGCTGACATCGGCGTGATGCATCAACCTTTCGGCGCATCGCAACGCCAACGGCAATACGGCTTTGGACAAAATGATTTTTCAGGCGTCTATCTCAAAAATGCGCAAATCCTTTGGCAACCGACAAAAAACATGACGGTTTCAGCCGCTTACCAACAAGTGCCGCCTGGTCAATGGTTTAATCAAATGGGATTCTGGGGCTGGGGCGGTGGATTCAATCGCTTTGGAGGCGGATTCGGCGGCGCATCAAGGTGGCAAATGGAGCGATAAAAACGAGATTGTACTTGAGCGTTGAAATCAGGGGCGGGTCTAAACTCGCCTTTTTTCTTTTGGTGCATCGGTGAAGCACAGCGCATCAGAACACGGCACTAATGCCGAACGTCGGAATGAGCGGGAGCATGTCAGTTTGTTCGCGTACGAGAACGGGCAGTCGTCCGTTTGGAACATCGCGGCGGTCTTCGACATCGTAGCGGTATCCAATCACATTGCTTCGGTTGTAGGCGTTAATCACATCGAGATAAAACTCCCATCGTCCACCCCAGAACTGCGTTTTAGCGGTCAAGCGAATATCCAGTCGGTGATAGGCGGGCAGGCGTTCAGAATTCAAGTTTTCTTCGCCGCCATAATCCAAGTTGAACAGCACTCTGCCGCGTGCGTCGGTTACAATTTGAGGCACGCCGTCTTCATTAGGCGCAATGCGTGGCGAGGCGGCAATAGCAGGCGTAATCGGGAAGCCACTTCCATATCGCCAACGAATGCCTAAGTCGAGCCAACTGTTGAGGCGAATGTTGCCGACAAGGTTAATCGTGTGGCGTTGGTCGAAGTTGAAGGGAATGCGCAGTCCGTCGCGCTCGCGATAGGCAAATGCGAGGGCGTAACTTGCCCAACCGCTGAATCGGTCTTGCTGGTTTGTCATTTTCTTCTCGAGAAGCAGTTCTATGCCGTAAGCAGAGCCTTTGCCTTCGTTGACGGGATTTGGAGTGAGAACAGATTGAAACGAAGAGGTAGGCGCGCTCCAATTTCTGCGGTCGTAAGCCCAACCTCCTAAGTAGTTCGATTGAAAGACTTCTTGCAGTTCGCGCTGTTGGATAATCAAGCGATTAAAATCTTTGAAATAAACTTCGCCGCGAAACTGCCATTCAGCGTTGAGCCAGCGGTCGAGACCTAAAACGTAATGAATCGCTTGTTCGGCTTGTAGGCGTTGCAAGGTTCCAGGTTGGCTCAAATCGAAGAATGCTGTTTGGTCAATGAGTTTTTCAAAGCCAGGCGATTGCCGATAAATGCCCCACGCGCCACGAATAGTCGTGATGGGATTGATAGCAAGCGAGAAGTTAAAGCGCGGCGAGAGGTAGGCTTTTTGAATCACGTCGTAGTAATCGAAGCGCAAACCAGGTTGAAGATACAGCCGTTTTGGAATCGCTTCCCATCGGTCTTGAATGAAGGCGTGAGAGCGCACGTAGGTTTCGGATTGCTCGATGCTTTGATTGAGCGGCAAGGCACTGAAACGCGGATTGCCTTGTTGCGCACGGAGCAAGGCGGCAGTGGCTTCATCGGCTTCGAGCAAGAGTTCAAATATTGTTTCCATCACATCAACACCAGCACCCATTTCAAGCAGATGGCGATTGTATCGCTTTGAAAATTCATCGCGGAGCGTCCATTTCGTAAATGAAAAGTAGGAATTAGAGCGAAGGTTGATAGAAGCAAGCGTCGCAGGATTGATGAGACTATCTTGCGCAACATCATCTAAAAACGCATTGCTGTAATTAAGCCTATCGATAAACGAGCCGCCAAAACGCGAGTCGCCGCTGTTGCGATACCACGAGGCAATCAATTTGTTCAAACTGCGCGAACTGGGTTGATGATGCCAAGCGATTCCAACTAAATCGTTGTTTGTGGTATTGCCAACGCTGACGCTATCAGGCTGTTCGTTGCTACGCTGTGCTGTGAGCACATTAACGGCGTCGCGCCCATAAACACCTGTAAGAATGAGATAATTTGTTGGATTGAGTTCGAGAAAAAAGCGCGTTTGAAAGTCGGTGAAGTTAGGAAACGCCGTATTGTTATCGACCCGACCTGTGCTTCGCAGAATCGGTCCGACAATCAAGTCATAGTAGGTGCGCCGCGCCGACATAATCCACGAGCCGTTGAGCGTGAACGGCGATTTACCTTCCACAATGATATTCGCATCCGTGATGTTCATATCAAGTTGCGTTTGAACCGCCACATCGCGCGAGCCATTCCGATTGCCAACATCAAGCACGGCTGAAAGTCTATCGCCATACTTTGCGGGAAATCCGCCTGTAATCAAACTCACATCCGCAACGGTTTCAGGATTGAACATGCTCACTGTGCCATAAAGCCGATACGGATTGAACACTTCGATATCATCAATAACCATCAAATTTTGGTCAGGACCAGAGCCACGAATGAAGAGTTGCGATGAAAAATCGTTTTGCGCTAAAACGCCGGGAATGGCTTGCAAGGAACGCATGATGTCTTCCAAACCGCCTGCAAGAATTTTGCTTTGTCGGGGCGTGATTTTATAGACGCTGGTGCGCACATCTTCTTGTGGCTGGCGCGTGGCATCGGCAATAACTTGCACTTCTTGGGATTGAATCGCCCTCTCGCGCAGTTCAAAATTGAGAACGAGCGTTTTGCCTTTTTCAACATCGTGCGCTTCCTCGATGTCTTCGTAGCCGATGAGGGAAACTTTGACGATGTAGTCGCCTGCGGGAACATTAGAAATCGTGTAGTTTCCATTAACATCAGAAATCGCGCCGTATTGTGTTTTGTCGAGACGAATGACGGCACCTGTAAGCGGCTCGCGTGTTTTTTCATCGACAACTTTCCCGCGAATTGTGCCGACACCTTGCGCCAAAAGCGAGTGAGAGAGCAAAAGCAAAACAAATGCGGTTATGAAAGTAATGCGAGAGCAAAACATAGCAACATGAACAAATTGATTACGAATCACCGATAGAATTAAGATGGTTCAATAGATGGTTCAATAGAGCGCGCGCAGAAGAATTAACGCACTTCAAAACCGAGAACAGAGATGAGGCGTTCCAAAAGAAGAAAAAGGGAAAACTTTGGTTACAAACCGTTGGCTATAAGCGTTCCATAAACTCGACAATGCGCTTGTCGACAATCACATCGCGCGGTCGGACGGGCGATTTAAGCACAATACCTTCCAGCGAGCGACAGCGCGACAGTGCTACATAAAGTTGCCCGTGTGCAAATGCGCCCTGACCTAAATCAATCATCACTTTGTCGAAAGTCTTGCCTTGACTTTTGTGAATGGTAACCGCCCACGCCAAGCGAAGCGGAAACTGCGTAAAGACGCCCGCAGGCTCAGAAAAAATTTGTTTGGACTGCGGGTCATAATCGTATTTCAAAATTTCCCAATCGACGCGCTCAGCGGTCCTGATTTTTCGCAAGCCATCTTCCTCGACCTCAACCTTAACGGCATTCGGAAGAATCTCACGCACTTTGCCAATCGTGCCATTCACCCAACGCTTGTAAGGGTCGTTTTTGACAAACATCACTTGTGCGCCGACTTTGAGCGTTAAGTGTTCGTCAGCAGGTAAAAGTTTTCGGTCGAAGTTTCCTTCGATTGAGCCGATGAAACTTTTCGGCGAGGCATTGAGCGAGGCTAAACGCTCGGCGTTGGTGGCGTTTGCTGTGTCGTTGCGAGTAGTGAGCGTGATGTAAAAATCGTGTTCGGTTGGCTTGAAATGAGGTTGAACGCGCGCGTTCAGTTGCTCCAAGTGAAACGGTGTCACGTGATTGGTGCGAATTGCCTGCAAAAGTTCGATGAAGTCGGTATTGCTTTGGCGAAAAATTTTGGTGAGGCGAATGATGCGCAAAAAAACTTTTTCAAAAACGGCGGCACTGAAAAAATATGGCGTTTGATAAAACGACTGAAGAAGGCATTGCTCGTCGTCGCTCGAAACCACAGGCGGAAGTTGGAAAAGGTCGCCCATGAAAATCATCTGCACGCCACCGAAAGGCTTCTTCTTGTCGCGTCCGTTTTGGCGCATGAAGTAATCAATGCCGTCGATAATGTCGGCGCGAACCATCGAGATTTCATCAATGACAATCGTATCAATGGCTTGATACAACTCGCGCTGACGCGGTTTTGGGATATTTTTTGAAGTAACGACGCCAAGCGGAAACTTGAAGAATGAGTGAATGGTCTGCCCGCCAACATTAAGCGCGGCAATGCCTGTTGGCGCAAGCACCACAACATTCTTTTTCGTTTGCTCACGAAAGTAGTTAAGCAGCGTTGACTTGCCCGTGCCCGCACTGCCCGTGATGAACAAGCAATCCGAAGAATGTTCCATCAAGTTGTAGGCGTCTAAAAACTCCTGCGTGAAGTCTAATTGCTCAGTGCGAGCGTTTGCAAGTGATTCCGACATTGAATAGAAGTTGACTGTGTCTAAATCGTAATTGTGCCAAAGGCTTGCGAGGCGAAGGCGTTATGCGTAACTTGAAAAAGTTAAAACTTATTGGTTCAAATGAAAAGACTTCAACAGCACATCGTTCTGTTCCTGACGGCAACACTCTTTGCCGCCTCGACGGTGTGTTGCATTTTGGACGATAAGTGGATTGACCATTCCAAACTTAACTACGCACACACGCACGAATGTTTTGCGACGAACTGCCCCGTGTGCGGCGCGCAATACCAACCCCAATTTGAAACCCAACATCTCCAAAAAGGCATTTTGCTTGTCTCCAACGAACTATGCGACATGCTCGTAGTTGCCTATCAAATCACCTTGCGCGAACAAGCACCGTTCCCTACAACGAGCCTGTCCGAAATAAGTTCTAAACCTTCGTTTTCAAGTCAGACTTTCCCGCTTCCGCTTCGCATTTAAGCATTGCATCAACACACGGTTTTTGAAGTTTCACTTAAACCAATGTTGAACAATGCTCAAAATACGACTTTGTGTTCTACTGCTGTTATGGTCGGCTGTAGCGATGTCGCAACCGCTCTCGCTGCGTGAAGCAGTTGAGCGCGCGCTTAAAGAAAATGTAACGCTTAAGCGTCAAGCCGAACTTCAAGCAAGTGCAGAGGCAAGAACGCTCATCACGCTCTCGCCTGAAAAGACGGTGGTTTCATACTACATCGAAGATATGCTCAACTCGCCGACGGATAATCAAGTGGTTCGGCGATGGCAAATTTCACAAGGGCTTGAGTTTCCACTGACGACCTACTATCGCGTGCGCGCGCAATCCCGTTTTGCCGCCGCTGTGGCAAGCGAGACAGAAGAATTGAAGCGACAAGTGTCGGCGCAAGTGCGCGTGGCGTATATGCAAGTGGCGTTTGCTGCGGCATTGGTGCGATTAAGTGAGGAGAATCGCGCCGTTTCGCAACGCTTCTATGAGATTTCCAAGCGGCTGTTCGAGGTTGGCGAAGTCTCGGAATTGCAAGTGCTTCGGGCGCAAACCGAACTGGTGCGAGCAGAAAACGTTGTAACGCAAGCAGAAGCACAACTGACAGAGTCGCGGCGCAACTTGGCGTTGCTGTTAGGCAATGTGGCAGATACAACCCTAACCCTTGCTGATTCACTGCGCGAGCAATTTGCGAAAGTTGACTTTCAAACATTAGAGCAACTTGCAAAGCAATCGCGCCCGCTTCTGAAAGCCCTTGAAGCTAAGCAACAAGCGGCAGAGCAAGCACGCGCGGCGGCATATTCCGCGCTGTTTCCATCACTGCGCTTAACGGTTTTTCAACAGCGATTTACGCCTGCATTTAATCCGAATCAAAATTTTTATGGCGGAGAGATTGCCCTTTCAGTGCCGCTCTGGTTTTGGCTTGGGGAGCGCGGCGAAATCGAGGAAAAATCTGCACTGCTTCGAGCGCAAGAGTATGAAGTGATTTTCGCAATGAACCAAGTTGAAACTGAACTGCGCAACGCTTTTACGCGCTACGAATCGGCGCGACTTCAAGCCCAGCGCGCCACCGAAGAAGAACTTGCCTACGCTCGACGCGCTTTTCGCGCCGCTGAACGACAACTTCAAACCGGAAACATCGGCTACATCGAGTATCTCGAAGTCAAACGCACTTACTTCGAAGCAGAACGAAATGCACTCGAAAAACGCCTTGAAGCCGAGCGCGCTTTTGCCGAACTGCTTCGCACAACGGGAATCCTAAACTTTAACGACCAATGAAATTCAAGTTTTGTTTGCTTATTGCACTTGTGGTGTCGGCTTGTCAAAAACAAGAGCCGCCAAAGTTCATTGATGAGCCAAAAGAAGATACTCCGTCAAACATCGTCAGCCTTGAGCCTGAACGATTGGCGAAGTTAGAACTCGGACTGTATGAAGTCGTGCGAAAACCATTTCGCTACGAAGTCAAAATTCCTGCGGACGTGTTCGCGCACCCAAACAAAGAATCCTTTGTTGGCACAAACATTTCAGGGCGCGTTCAGAAACTTTTGGTCAATGAAAATGACCTTGTGCGCGAAGGCGCGCCCGTTGCAGTTTTAGAAAGCGCAACGATTGCAAACCTCGTGGCAGAACTGCGCGAAAGCATGGCGGCATTTCTCCTTGCCGAAGCCGATTACAAACGCAAGCAAAAAATTGCATCGGAAAATATCCTCTCTGAAAAAGTCTTGCTCGAGTCGCAAGCCGCGTTGCGTGTGGCTGAGGCGCGACGCTTTGCAGCAGAGTCGAAATGTCTGGGTGCAGGCTTCACTCAAACCGACCTCGAGAAAATCAAAGCCACGCCTGATAGTGCCGTAGCGTGCGTCTTGATTCGCGCAAATCTTTCAGGCATTGTGGCGAAGCGGTTTGTAACGCTGGGCGAATATGTTGAGCCAAATAAGCCGCTGTTTCAATTGGTGAGCCTCGACGAAGTGATGCTGATTGGAAATGTCTTCGAGCCTGAGTTTGGCAAAGTGCGCGTCGGTCAATCCGTTGAAGTGAAGTTCGGCGCATTTCATTCAGAAACCTTTGTCGGAAAAATTCACAGCATTGGGGCGATGGTCAATGAAACGACGCATGCCTTGCCTGTGCGCGTTATCCTTGCTAATCCAAAACACATCTTGAAGCCTTCAATGCATGCGGAAATGACTATTGCGATTGAATCCGAATCGCCCGAATTGATTGTGCCAACAAGTGCTATCGGCATTGATGGAGAACGCAAAATTCTCTTCGTTCAAAAAAGCGACACGCTCTTTGAAGCCCGAGAAGTGAAAGTTGCAGAAGAAACCAGCGCGTTTAGCCTGATTCGCGACGGTGTGCGTGAAGGCGAGCGCGTTGCAACGCAAAACATCTTTTTTCTCAAATCGCAGTGGAAAGCGCGCGAACTCGTTGAAGACTAAACGCCAACAACTATGCTCAATAGATTGATTGAATTTTCGCTCAAAGAACGCCTTGCAACCGCAGGGCTGATTGTCATGCTTGCATCGATTGGCTTCTACTCGCTACAACATATTCCGATTGACTCATTGCCCGATGTAACCAACAACCAAGTGCAGATTCTCACGCAGGCACGCGGACTTTCGCCCGTCGAGGTGGAAAAACTTGTAACCTATCCGATTGAAACCGCCTTGAACGGCTTGCCTAAAACGCTGGAACTGCGCTCAATTTCAAAGTATGGCTTGTCGGTGGTAACGGTTGTGTTTGAAGATGATGTGGACAAGTTTTTTGCGCGTCAGTTGGTTTTGGAGCGCATCACGGCGGCGCGTGGTCTTCTGCCGCCTGTGGCGTCTGACCCGATGTTGGGACCGATGTCGTCGGCACTTGGCGAGATTTATCAATATCAAGTCAAAGGCGAGCGGCACAGCCCGATGGAATTGCGCACGATTCAAGATTTCATCATCAAGCCACAACTCAAAACAGTAGCAGGCGTTACAGAAGTCAATTCGTTCGGTGGCTTTGTGAAGCAGTATCACATTGTCGTCGACCCATTGAAGTTACAAGCGTTCCGAGTCTCGATTGGCGAAGTGTTTCAAGCCTTAGAGCGGGGCAACTCGATTGCGTCGGGGAGTTACATTGAGAAAAATCAAGAGCAGTATATCATTCGCAGTTTGGGACAAGCCAAAACGCTTCGCGATTTAGAACTGACGCTAATTCGCGCAACGGACAATGTGCCGGTTTATGTGCGCGATGTTGCCGAAGTGAGAATTGGCGAGGAGATTCGGCAAGGCGCCGTAACGCGCGACCGTGAAGGCGAAGTCGTTACAGGCATTGTGATGATGATGCGCGGCGAAAATTCGCGTGCCGTTATTGAGCGGATTCAAGAAAAAATTGACGCGCTCAATCTCGCCTTAGCACCGCAAGGCATTCGGTTAGAATCGTTTTACGACCAAACCGAACTGGTTCAACGCACGATTCGCACGGTGGTAACAAACCTGACCGAAGGCGGCTTGTTGGTGGTGCTGGTGCTCGTAACCTTGCTTGGCAACTTGCGTGCGGCACTGATTGTCGCCGCCGTGATTCCGCTCTCGATGCTTTGCACCTTTATCGGCATGAACGGGCTTGGGCTTTCGGCAAACTTGATGTCGCTTGGTGCGATTGACTTCGGCATGGTTGTCGATGGCTCGGTGGTGATGATGGAAAACATTGTGCGGCGTATTCATCACAAGCCTGATGAAAATCGGTTGGAGGCAATTCTGGCAAGTGCCAAAGAGGTGGCGCGTCCGATTTTTTTCGGCGTGCTGATTATCATCATGGTCTATGTGCCGATTCTCTCGCTTCAAGGCATGGAGGGCAAACTCTTCATGCCGATGGCGTTTGCTGTCGGCTTTGCGGTGCTGGGGTCGCTCTTGCTTGCGCTGACCTTTGTGCCGTTGGCATCGTCGCTCGCGCTTCGTGGGAAAGTGGAAGAGAAAGAAAATCCGCTGTTGAAGAAACTTTACCCACGCTATACAAAGTGGCTTTCAGCGGCGATGAATCATCGCAAGCGCACACTTTTTATTGCATTAACGATTTTGGTTCTGACGCTGAGCGCGTTGCCGTTTATGGGCGGCGAGTTTGTGCCTGAATTAGATGAAGGCAACATTTTGATTGAACTCAAACGACTGCCGTCAATTACGCTCTCCGAAAGTGTAACGCAAGCCGAAAAAGTAGCATCGGTGTTGAAGCGATTTCCTGAAGTGAAAACAGTTGTCTGCAAAACAGGTCGACCTGACATTGCTAACGATTACATGGGCGTTCATGAAACTGATGTGTTCGTCATACTCAACCACAAAAGCAAGTGGCGCGAAGGGATTTCAAAGCCGAAGTTAATTGACGAGATGCGACAAGCCATTGCGCCACACACGAGCGGTATGTATGTCAATTTCACACAGCCGATAGCGATGCGCGTCAATGAATTGGTTTCAGGCTCAAAGGGCGATGTAGCAGTTAAAATTTTTGGCGATGATTACACGAAGCTCAAGCAGTATGCCGATGTCGTGGAAAAAATTGCAAACGAGATTAACGGCACGGCGTCGGTGCTCGTCGAGCAAGTGTCGGGACAGCCGTATTTGAACATCACGATTGACCGAGAAGAAATTGCGCGATACAACATTCCGATTGAGGACGTGCAGTTAGCGGTTGAGACATCATTAGGCGGCAAAGTTGCAACAGAGGTGCTTGAAGGACAGCGTCGTGTCGCCGTTGTGGTTCGCTACAAACCTTCGGCACGGCGAGACCTTGACGACATTGGCAACACGATGATACCCATTCCAAACACGACATCGTTTTTGCCCTTGCGCCAATTAGCAACGCTCACGCTGGAAGAAGGACCTGCGCAAGTCAGCCACGAGCATACG
Organism: uncultured Chlorobiales bacterium; assembly: GCA_938003965.1. Lineage (GTDB taxonomy): Bacteria > Bacteroidota > Chlorobiia > Chlorobiales > Thermochlorobacteraceae > JANWWM01. The sequence continues at coordinate 15,964 of CALKXI010000017.1, read as the reverse complement.
CAACGCCGATTGGTGGTCGAGTGCAACATCGAGGGGCGTGATTTATCCAGCTATGTGAGCGAATTGCAAGCGCGCATCAACAAGGAATTGAAGTTAGAGACGGGATATTTCATCGTTTATGGTGGTCAGTTTGAAAATCAGGCGCGCGCAACCCAACGCTTGTTGCTGGTGGTGCCGCTGTCGATATTCATCATTTTTGTGTTGCTTTACACGGCGTTTGGCGAAGTGCGTTACGCGCTGTTGGTGTTGGTGAATTTACCGTTTGCCTTAGTAGGCGGCATTATTGCGTTGCTCTTGCGCGGCATGCCGCTTTCGGTTACGGCAGCGATTGGATTTATCGCGCTCTTCGGTGTGGCGGTTTTGAACGGCGTAGTGCTGGTTAGTTATATCAACGAGCAACTGCGTAACACACACGGAGAACGGCGTCAGGTGATTGTGAATGCATGCAAGGTGCGACTAAGACCGGTGCTGATGACGGCACTCGTAGCAAGTTTGGGATTTTTGCCGATGGCACTTTCAACGAGCGATGGCGCAGAGGTTCAGCGTCCGCTGGCAACGGTGGTGATTGGCGGTTTGATAACATCGACGTTGCTCACGCTCTTTGTATTGCCAACGGTTTATGAATGGATTGAATCACGACGCTTGGAACGTCAGGTGCCGTGAGGTGTTTTGCAAACGTGTCGGCATAAGTCTATTTTCGCCACGCAATGTTTCGCTTGCCTTAAAATGCTCAAAACGCTTTACATCAAAAACTTTGCGCTCATTGATGAACTCACGATTGAGTTTGGAAGCGGCTTGAACATCATCACAGGAGAAACGGGCGCAGGAAAATCGATTCTGCTTGGTGCGCTCGGCATGGTGCTTGGGGAGCGCGCAAGCACCGACGTCGTTCGCAAAGGCGAAGAGAAAGCCATCATTGAAGCCGTTATTGATGTAACAAACAACAAGCGCGTTGCGGCACTACTCAAAGAGCACGAGATAGATGTCAGCAACGAAGTGATTTTGCGTCGTGAAATTTCTACAAAAGGAACACGCTGTTTCATCAACGATTCGCCCGCCACGCTCTCGCTCTTGCACAGCATTAGTGAACTGTGTATTGATTTGCACGGTCAGCATGAGCATCAATCACTGCTGAAAGTAGAATCGCATATCCGCTTGCTGGACGACGCAGGCGGACTTGGCGGCTTGGTCGAGGAATACCGCAAGCTTTTTGTAACGCTCAAACAATCCAAAGCCCAACTCGAAGAACTGCGCAACAAAGAAAAAAACTTGCGCGAAAAGCGCACCTTCTACGAGTTTCAACTCAAAGAAATTGATAGCGTTGCCCCTGAACCCGACGAGTGGGACGAACTCCAAACCGAACAAAAAATTCTTGAAAACGCTGAGCGGATTTTCTCCTCAACCAATACCCTGCATGAAATTCTTTACGCTAACGACGACAGCGTCCACAATCGCCTTGTCGAAGCGCGAAACATCTTGCAAGACCTTGCCCGCATTGACAAAAGTTTTACGGACTCTGCCAACGACGCACAAACCGCCCAAGCCCTCGTCGATGAAATCACGAAGTTTGTTCAACGCTACAACGCCCGCATCGACTTCAACGCTGAACGCTTGGAAGAACTGCGCGAGCGATTAAGCGCGCTCTCTGTGCTCAAAAAAAAGTATGGCGGCACAATCGCCGATGTGCTTGCCTATCGCGAACAAATCGCCAAAGAAGTCGAACTCGCGGAGAACTTTGAAGAAGAAATTTTGAAGTGGGAAAAGCGTATTCGCGGACAGCAAGATAGCCTTTCCGACATTGCCGAGCGGCTTTCTCAAAAACGCAAAGACACGGCGAATCGGCTCTCGCGTGCGATTGTCGAGGAACTCAAAAAGCTTGGCATTCCCGAAGGACGGCTCGAGGTGCGCTTTTCTGCCACGCCCGATAAAGACGGCGACATCTTCATCAACGGCACACGCTACGCTGCCAATGCCAACGGCTACGACGAAGTCGAGTTCTTGATTTCAACCAACTTGGGTGAAGATGTTAAGCCACTTGCAAAGGTGGCATCGGGCGGAGAAATTTCGCGTGTGATGTTAGCATTGAAGACCGTTTTAGCGAAAGCAGACCGATTGCCGATTCTCGTTTTCGATGAAATCGATACAGGTATAAGCGGAAAAATCGCGCAAGCGGTAGGGTTCAGCATGAAGGACCTTTCGCGTTATCATCAAATCATTGCGATTACGCACCTTCCGCAAATTGCGGCAATGGCAGATGTGCATTTTCGCGTCAGCAAGAAGTTAATCAATCAGCGCACTGTCTCGAGCGTTGAAGTGCTTTCTGAATTGGAGCATAGAAAAGAAGTGGCGCGTCTTTTATCGGGAACGGACATTACCGAAGCGGCTCTGCAATCGGCGGCAGAACTAATTGAAGCTGGAAGATAGCCGCGCGCGAAGGTTTGAAATAGACGATTTAGCCGATTTTTGAATCACATGCCCGGAACCCCTTATCTCACAAGCGTTTACAGCCATCGCCTCTTTGCCAAAAATCTTTCCAAAGTGAATTTTTATGTTGCGTGCACTCTCGGTTTGGATGTAATTTGTTTCCGCAAACCATACCCTTTGCCGACAAAAAGTGAGGGGGCTGTTCAACATTACAAATTGAAGTTATGCGAGTCATTACTTTTACAGGCAAAGGCGGCGTAGGAAAAACGAGCATTTCCGCCGCAACGGCAGTTCGTCTGTCGGACATAGGATTGAAGACGCTTATTATGTCGACGGACCCAGCGCACAGTTTGTCAGATTCATTTGAGCAAAAACTGAACTCTGAGCCATTGCAGGTCAAAGAAAATTTATGGGCGATTGAAGTCAATGCTTACGACGATTTGAAAAAGAATTGGCATGCGGTTCAAGGGTATTACTCAAGGCTGTTGACGGTGCAAGGGATTCCGCCGATTATGGCAGATGAAATGACCGTGCTTCCGGGCATGGAAGAGCTCTTTTCGCTGATGCGCGTCAAGCGATATAAAGAAATGGGCAAATACGATGCGCTGATTTTGGACACAGCACCGACGGGCGAAACGCTTCGCCTGCTCTCGCTTCCTGAGGCAATGAACTGGGGTGTGAAATTAGCGCGAACGCTTGAAAAGTTCGTCTTAAAGCCTGTGGCACGTCCGCTTTCGAAAATGTCGGATAAGTTTGCGTATGTCGTGCCTTCCGAAGAAGTGATGAGTTCAATTGATATGCTCTTTGAGGAGTTGGACGGCGTAAAGGAAATTTTGACCGATGCCCAAACGGCTTCGGTGCGCTTGGTGATGAATCCTGAAAAAATGGTCATCAAAGAAACCATGCGAGCCTTAACCTATCTGAACCTTTACGGCTTCAAGGTCGATATGGTAGCCGTCAACAAGCTGCTCGCCGAAGATGAAGACAGTGGCTATTTGGAAAAGTGGAAGAAAGTTCAGCGTCGCTATCTGGATGAAATCGAAGAAGCCTTTACGCCGCTTCCAATTAAAAAAGTGAAGATGTATGACGACGAAGTTGTTGGGCTGAAAGCCTTAGAACGCTTGGCGAGTGATGTTTATGGCGATGAAAATCCAGCAGCGATGATGTATGACGAAGCCCCAATACAATTTGTGCGCAACGATGATTCATGTGAACTCTTGCTCAAACTGCCGTTTGCTAATCCTGAAGAGATTGATAGTTGGGTATCGGGCGATGAACTTTTTATTCAAATCGGCAATCAACGTAAAATCATCACCTTGCCTGTAACGCTTGCAGGCATTGAACCTGATGACGCAAAGTTCAAAGGGAAATGGCTTTCGCTGCACTTTCCACTTCACGATGCGGTTGCGAAAGTGATGTAGCGAACCAAGTTTGAGTAGTCCAAAACTTCAAACACACAATCAAACAAACATTTTACAGCAATGACAGAGACCTATCAAAAACTTCGCGAGGAATTCAAAGCGATGCCGTTGCCAGAACGGCTTGGCTTCCTTGCTGAAGCGGCCGTTCTCACAGGACAATCAGCGATTGTCGGAACGCTGAACCTTATCGGCGATATCGTCGAGGGTGCAACTTCAGCTGCCGAGAACATCAGTAAGAATCTTGGCATAACAGGTGAAAGTGCCAATACGGCGGCGCAAACAGTCAACCGTGTGGTTATCACCGTCAAAGATGCAGGCAAGGCGGCAGGCGCGGTGGTCAAAGATGTGGCAAAGAGCGTCGACACTGCTACCGAAAGCATCGTGAAAACAGCAGGTGAAGCGGCCGCAAGCGCAACCAAAATGGCAGCAGAAGCAGCAAGCACCGTCTCAAAAACTGTCTCCAATTTAGCAAAAGGCGGCGCAGAAAAAGCAGAAACCGTTACGCCTGTGGAAGTCAAAAAAGGAGACCCGAAAAAGGCGTAAGGCCCGTCGTATCAAACACAATCTAAACGAAAGGACGACTGATTATGCCGAATCCAAATTGGCAACAAGACTTCAAGAAGATGGACTTGTCTGAACAAGCCACATTTTTTGTCTTGGGTGCAATCGATACCGTCTTTCATACGCTCACCAACACATTTCAAGCGATTGCAGAGACTTCATATTCGTTTGCTGATTTCACACGACCAGGCGCAAGCGAAAAATTGGGGGCGCGTTCGCTAGAAGCCATCTTAGGCTTTGAAGTGAAAACCGATAAGGTCAAACGACCCGAAGCCAAAGCCGAATCGGAAGCAATTCCTGTAAAGCCAGCACCGTCAAAAGCAATTCCAATCAAGAAAAAAGAAAACGGCGGCGTGTAAGTTTTTTGTAGTTCAACTAACTGTTTTCACTGTTTTCTTCATTAACCTTAAAATCGTGGGAGGATCTAACTATGCCAGCAGGTGGCGGAGGAGTCATCACCGATGTGCTCATTAGCATCGGTCGAATTTCGGAATACATGTTTGAAGGGCACTGGTACACAGGCGGTCAAATTTTTGACGCACTTGCAAAAGGCACACTGCGCCTGAACCAAAACCTTTACGGCGGCCTGACGGGCAGCGGCGCGTTGCGCGGCTCAAGCCCATTTGCAACAGGACAAAGCAGCTCAACTGCAGCGCGCGATAAAGAAATCGAAGCACGCTTCAGCAAGTAGTTGCAGGCGAATTAACTTGCACCAAAAGGCAATGCTCAACGTTGGCGTTGGGCGTTGCCTTCAAAATGCGTCATTTCCGTGAAGTAAATTTTTTTGAGGAGTAACCCATGAGTGAAGTAAAACTCTACACAGCAGCGCATGCCGACCACGCCCACATTCGCGAGTTTTTTGAGAAAAATTTACTTCGGGAAAATGAGACGCCAATTGCGTTCTTCGATGGCATTTTCTATGCCGCCAAAAACGAGCGCGTCGGCGGTTTGGCATTTCACGACTATCTTATCTTTTCTGACCAATCCATCTACCTTTGGGCACGGGGCATTCACAAAGATTATTTAGACCGATTTCCGCTTGGAGTTGTGAGTGTATCGGCAAAACACACCGACGAAGGCTTTGCGGCAATTAACCTGACCATCTCAAGAAAAAACCGAGACCCAATCACGCTCATTTTTGACCTCGTGCCAACTAACGAAGCCGAAAAAATCGTCGCTCTTCACTTCGCAATTACCTCTGAAGTTGAACCTGTTGTCGGTAAAGAGTACGAGCATGATTTGCCCAAAGAAGTAGCTGAAAAACTCGTCGAGATTGCTCATAAAAATCTTCCTTTGAAAACGATTGTCATTCCTGATAGAATTGCTTCTAGCGCACAACCGTTAGCCGAAAAAGAACACATACCGCGTGTTGAGTTTTACAACAACACGATATTTTATGGCGACGACATGCTCGCACGCATCAAACGCTATCGCGAAGGCAACAACAAAGAGTTTCAGCAACCCTATGGGCGCAGAGGGCACAACGGCTACTCGGCAGAGTTTCTACAAAATGAGCCACGCGGCAGATTCGGTCCACCAACGCCTGATTTCGAAGGGATGTTTTCCAGACTCGATAGGGTTTCGCTCAAACGTGCCGAAGCCATTGCCAAAGATATTTTGAGCAACATTCCCGAGGAGTATCGTCAGCAAGCCAAAAAAGATTTGGCGCAAATGCCGGAGCGAATAAAGGAATTACTGAACGCCCTAAATGAACTCATTACAAACCTTGCGGAAAACCCACAGGCCCAAAACGTCGTCATTCAAACAATTGCAACCGCAGTCAAGAACGATGGCCTTTTAGGCGCAATGCTTAAAGCCATGAGTCTGGCACAACAAACGGTTGCCCGTGCAGCATCGCCAGAAGGCGTTTCAACCGAGCCGCAAAGCAAAGACGGAGAAGAACCGCCCCAAGCCGACGCACAGCCAGTGGAACGCAAGAAGAAGATAAAAATTCGGATAGAGTGAAACTTGAAAGCATTGAACCGTTCGAAAAGAGAAACCAACGAAAACTTAAAGGATATGCGTATCATTCTTTATCTCGGTAAAGGTGGCGTAGGTAAAACGACCATTTCCTCTGCAACAGCCGTCAGAGCCGCTCGCGAAGGCAAGCGCGTTTTGATACTAAGCACCGATATTGCCCACAGCCTCGCTGACGCGCTCGGCAGAGACCTCAGCGACACGCCGATTGAAATCGAGAAAAATCTCTTCGCCGCCGAAATCAACATCTTAGCCGAAATCCGCAAAAATTGGTCAGAATTTCACGATTACTTTTCAACCATCTTATCACAAGGCGGTGCGTCAGAAATTGTGGCTGATGAACTTGCCATTATGCCCGGCATGGAAGAAATGATTAGCCTGCGCCACATCTGGCTTGCAGAAAAATCTGGCAAATACGACGTCATTATCGTCGATGCCGCGCCAACTGGTGAAACCATGCGACTGCTCGCACTCCCTGAATCATATCAATGGTACACGGGCAAAATTGCTACATGGCACATGAAAACCATCAGTTTTGCCTATCCGCTCATTCAAAAATTGATGCCAAAGAAAAATATCTTCCGCCTTATGCCTGAAATCAGTGAGCACATGCGCGAACTGCACGCCATCTTGCAAGACCCCAACATCACCTCGTTTCGCATTGTGCTCAATCCTGAGCAAATGGTCATCAAGGAAGCCTTACGCGCGCAAACCTATCTCAATCTCTTCGGCTATACGCTCGATGCAGCAATTATCAACAAAGTCTTTCCTGAAAATACAAGCGACCCCTATTTGCAAGCCCTTATTGCACAGCAAAAGAAATATCGCGAGATGATTCTTTCATGTTTTTATCCGACGCCAGTCTTCATTGCGATGCACCGCGAAAAGGAAGTTATCGGAAGTGAAGCGCTCTTTGAATTGGCAAATGAAATTTTCAAGACTTCAAGCCCGACCAAAGTCTTTTACACGGCACAGCGCCCCCAAGAAGTCCAAAAAGAAAATGGCAAGTATATGATGAAACTTTATCTGCCGAACGTGGAGATTGACCGACTGCAAATGAACGTCAAAGGCGATGAACTGCTGATTGAGGTGAATAACTTTCGCAAAAACATCGTGCTGCCGAATGTGCTCGTGGGCAGGAAAACCGAATACGCCAAATATGAAAACGGTTCGCTGAGCGTGTTTTTCTCCTAAGCTGCTAGCAAGGTTGAACGCTCAACAAGGTTTAGGGGTTATGATGGCATTCAACCTAAACTTCGATAAAAGTATGAAACTTGCGCTCTCGCCGCTGCAACAAGGGATTGTGAAGTTCTTGCAATCCAACGAAACATGGCTTCGTCCACTACTCACCGAACGCATCTTCGACGGCGTCGATGTTCAAGCCGAAGGCGATAAACTCGCTAACCCCGCCGTAACTTATCCCGATTATTACAAACAAGATTTTCACAGCGTCGACGGCGGATACCTCAACAAAGATGCTGCCATCACTTACGACCCAATTACCAAGCAAATTCTCGTTCCCAACGAAACCTTCTTGCGCGAAGAAACGGCTGCGGCCATTCCAACTGACGCAAAAACCGTGCTCGATTTAGGATGCGGCACAGGCACGGCTACACGTGCAATCGCCTCACGATTGACAAACGCACACATAACAGGCGTTGACCTTTCGCCCTACATGGTGTTTGCTGCGCAGCTCAAAGCAAAATCGCTCTCAAACATCGCCTTCGTTCACGCCAATGCCGAAGCCTTGCCCTTTGACGATAATTCGTTTGATGCTGTAACCGCTTCACTACTCTTTCACGAAACGCCGCTTGATGCGGCATTGAACATTATGAAAGAAGCGCGCCGCATCTTGAAGCCGAACGGAAAATTCGTTGTCTTCGATGGAGCACAAGGCGACCCCTTCGCTAAACTGGGCGGCAACATCAGTGCTGCGCTTTTCCTTGAACCTTATGCTGACCAATTTCTCGCAAGCAACCTGTTAGACCTGATGCGCGAAGCAGGCTTCTCAAAAGTCGAATCGCGTTCGCTCCTTGTCATTTACGAAATTCGGACCGCAATAAAGTGAAGCACTGCAAGAGCAGAAAACAGATGTGCTTTGGGGATTACTGGCTGAAATCGTCCCAACGCGACATTTGCCATGGGGCAGTCGGTGCGTTGCGAGTAAGAATCAGTCGCGCTTGTCCTTGAAGTTCTTGGGTATTGGTTGCACTGAATCCGAATCGCAAGAAGAAAGTTCGCCAGACTTCGGCTTGGGTGCTGTCGTCAGTGCCGCTTTGAAAGACGATGCTATTCCACTGTAAGTCCAAGAGTTCACAATGGCGGAAAAGCCCGTTGGTCGTGCGTATTTCGACGTCGCGCGCCCAAGTCTCTTGGTTTTGTGTGTTCGTGAAAGTGAATTGGAAATTATCAGAGACAAGTTGACCGTAGAGCGTGGTATCGCGTGTGAGGTAAGCATAGCGAAAGGTTTGGAAAAAGCCGTCAATCGTGCGCAAGTCGCCTGCACCTGCACCGATGCGGTTGCTCTTATCCAATGCGGGTGCAAATGGATTGGTGCATCCTAAAAACCAAATCGACAAACAAGTGGCAATCAATAAAATCTTCATCTTTAGTTAATCAACAAGCGTTTGAGTTCGCTAATTGTAAAAGGAATTTCCCGCCGAAAATCGCGCCACGATTCGATATACCAAAATCCCTGCTCTGATTGCTTGATGATGAGCTGCGATTGACCTTCGCAAATCGAGGCGAGATTTTGATTCGTGTATGTGGCTTGCAAGCGATAAACGATGGCAAGTTGCTGTTCGCGTTGCGAGACGATGAGCCGTTCGGTAATTGTAATCGTGAAAGCAGGCGAGGTTCGTGGTGCAACTTGATTGCGAAAGTTTTCAAAAAACCGTCGCTCAGAAAAAATATCCCAGTTTGCAAAAAGTCCTGCCGCTTGTGCCGCCGTTTCAGGCGTCGGTATAAAGGTGAAGGTAATGCCAACGAGGTTATCGGTTGTAGGAACAGGCGAAAATGAGCGCGTATAATCAATCGGATTCAGCGAAGCAAACGCATGGCTCAAATTGACGAAAAGAATTTCAGGCTGTGTAGGGACTTGCCACAAAAACTGCCCGCCGCCGCTGATGGTCGGCGGTTCAGGCTCGCGTGGCGTAAAGAGATTGCACCCATTCAGACTAGTTGCGAGAAGCAAGACCCCGATACATTTCATTTGGCGATAACGATTCAAGTATATTCGCCTCTCAAAAATTAACGCCTAAAATGCCAATAAAAATTCGAGAAGCCAAAACGAAAAAAGAGATTCGAGAGTATATCAAATTTGCGTGGAAAATTTACCGACGCAATCCAGAACTGAACAAATACTGGGTGCCGCCCCTGATTGCTGACTACGAAAAAACGCTCGACACGTCGCGCTATCCGCTTTGGGAACATGCCGAGCGTGCTTGCTTCACGGCTTGGAAAGAAGGCGAAATGGTCGGCACAATTACGGCTACGGTCAATTATCGGCACAACGAAACGCATCACGACAAGGTTGGCTTTTGGGGATTTTTTGAGTGCATGAACGACAAAGAAGTTGCAACAGCCTTATTTGATGCGGCAAAAGCGTGGCTTTCCGCCAAAGGCTTAAACGCCATGCGCGGACCGATTTCGCCCTCCATGAACGACCAACTCGGCATGCTCGCCAAAGGCTATGACTCGCCTCCTGTTTTTTTGATGACCTACAACCCACCTTACTACCACGACCTCTGCAAGCACTACGGCTTCGAAGTGGTGCAGGAACTTGTGGCGTTTATTGTCGATCAAACCACGATTGATTATCCGCGCCTCAAACGCCTTGCGGATAGTTTAACACAACGCTACAAGGTGAAACTGCGTAAGGTGCGACTTAAACAGTGGCAAGACGAAGCCAAAATTCTCTTCAAACTCTACAACGCCGCCTGGGAAAAAAATTGGGGCTTCGTGCCATTCACGGAAAAATCATTCATGCAACTTGCCGCTGACCTCAAACAAATTGCTGACGAAGATTTGCTCTACATTTTGGAGAACGAAAAAGGCGAGCCGATTGGATGCTCTATCTCACTTCCCGATGTGAATGTCGCGCTCAAACACGTAAATGGCAATCCTTTCACGCCATTGGGGTTGATTAAATTTTTGTGGTATTCGCGTAAAATTAAAACCATTCGAACTATCATTATGGGCGTGTTGCCTGAATATCGCAATCGCGGATTAGACAGCATCTTTCATGCGGCAACCATTGAAAATGGCTTGCGAAAAGGCTTTAACACGGCAGAACTTTCATGGGTGCTCAAAAGCAATTCACAAATGATGAAACTCGGCGAAGCCATTGGCGCAAAGCCCTACAAGGAGTATCTCATCTACGAAAAACCTATTTGAGAATGGAAACTTGGGAAACGACTACGCAGTGAAAAGCATTTGCAAATTTGAAAACATCGTCAATCCTTAAACTCAATTTCTTATGGCAAACATTACTCAAAGTCAAGTGCTGGATGCGCTTCGAAATGTCATTGAGCCCGATTTGGGGAAGGACATCGTTTCGCTGAATATGGTGAAAGATATTCGCATCTCAGGCAACGATGTCGCCTTTACCGTTGTGCTGACTACGCCAGCATGTCCGCTCAAAGACCTCATCAAAAATGCCTGCATGAATGCCATTCGGCATTTCATCAAGGAAGCCAAAGAAGTAACAGTTGAAATGACCGCGAATGTAACCACATCAAATCCTAACGCGAATCAAGCGGGCAATCCGCTTGCCAAGGTGCGCAACTTAATTGCAGTTGGTTCAGGCAAAGGGGGCGTGGGCAAGTCGACTGTTGCAGTTAATCTTGCGGTGGCGCTCGCCAAACTCGGCGCAAGAGTGGGGCTAATCGATGCCGATATTTACGGTCCCTCAATCCCAACCATGTTCGGCTTGAAAAATGAAAAGCCAGCGGTTATCGGCAAAACCCTAATTCCGATTGAGAAATACGGTGTCAGGATGATTTCCATCGGCTTTTTGGTCGATGCGAAAACGGCTGTCGTTTGGCGTGGACCGATGATTTCTTCAGCACTGCGTCAATTCATGAGCGATGTTCAATGGAACGAACTCGACTACCTGATTTTTGACCTGCCGCCGGGAACAGGCGACATTCAACTGACCTTGACGCAATCGGTGCCGCTGACAGGCGCAGTTGTGGTTACAACGCCGCAAGATGTTGCGCTTGCCGATGTGGTCAAAGCCGTCGCAATGTTTGAAACGGTCAAAGTGCCAATTCTCGGTGTGATCGAGAACATGAGCTACTACCTTTTGCCTGACGGCACAAAAGAATACATTTTCGGTGAAGGCGGTGGCAGACGCTTAGCGGCGGAATACAATCTGCCATTCTTAGGTGAAATTCCGCTTGGAAAAGAAGTGCGTCAAGGCGGCGACGAAGGCGTGCCGATTGTCATTCGCAATCCCGAATCTGAACAAGCCAAACTCTTCATGCAATCGGCTGAAAAGTTGGCGCAACAAATTGCTATTCACAATGCAGGCGCGGTCTCGCAAAAAGTCGAGATTGAATTGTGATAAGAATTTTGCTACCTTAAACACATTTCATTCAACCTTAAAAAAAGGAGTGGTTATGCAAGAACAAAGCGAAATCGTGCAAAACGAAGCCACCGCACAAGAACCGTATTTGGATAAAACAGACCCGCTTTATGCCAAAGTGCAGGAAGCGTTAGATATGGTGCGTCCGTATTTGCAATCCGATGGTGGCGACGCCGAACTTATCGGAATTCGCGCGGATAAATCAGTCGACCTGCGTCTTGTGGGTGCATGCGGCTCATGCCCAATGTCGACCATGACCTTGCGCGCAGGTGTTGAGCAAGCCATCAAGCGTGCCGTGCCTGAAGTAACGCGCGTCGAAGCCATCATGTAACGATATGGCTTTAGGTCAAATGTATCAAAGGCTCAAGAAATTGAGCCTTTTTTATTTTGGATTTCGAGCATGCGCTCGGAACAGCATCGTGCTAAAAATACATCGGCATTAGAGCGTGGCGGAGGAAATCGTGAAGAAGAGTTGCGGCGCACGGGTTTGCGAGAGCCGAAGCGTGAAGTCGGTGCGCAAAATGATAAGAATTTGGTTTAAGCCGAAACCGACTTCGTAATACCACTTTTCGCTGGTGAGCGTTGTGGTTGGAAGCGTGGTGCGTGTGTAATTGAGGGTGCGCTGTGAAAACTCCGACCAGCCGATTCCGCTGAGAAAGATAAACTCAATGCCAAAAGAGGCAATGTTGGGAATGCGAAAAACGCCGGGAATAATTTCGCCGAAGTTATGCTCAAGCGAGAGCGCGAAAAATTTATCGCCATAAAACTCTTTAACTTGCATGCCCCGAAAGACGCCCGCACTTGCCGCCGCGGTTCCGCCGACCGCAGATTCCAAACTAAAAAAGCGTTGTGGCGGCACGTTGCCTGTGGCGTAGCCGCCGCTCACTCGCAAATCTATTCGCCACAGGGGAAGGGTGCGCGTGCGCCAAAGTAGAGAGCCAAAATACTGCGAGAAGTCAAAGTCGCTGGCAATCAAACTTGGCTTAGAAAATTCGCCTTTGAATTGAAATCCAAAATTCGCAATGCGCCTGATGGGGCTATAATTGATGCGCGCGTCAAAGCCAAAGGAGCGCATCACCCCTCTGAAGATGGCGGGGTTTTCGCGGAAGATGCGGTCGCCACCGAAAAAGGCAAAGGTAGCGTTGGTTTGTGCCGAAGTTTGAAGTTCATTTCGGAAAAAGAATTTGAAAATGGTCGGGTGCATGAAGTCGTCGCGCTGAATGTAGATGAGTTGCCCGAATCCAATTTCGCCTGAAAGCTCGAAGCCGTCGCCGTAGTAGTAATCGCCGTAATCGTTTTTGTTAAGAAGCGAAAGCGTGGTAATAATCGGTGGACGAACAACGTAGGGGTTATCGCGTCGGAGCAAGAGGCGATAAACAGTCGCGTTGAGAAAAATATCTTCCTGTTCGCGAACGATGTATCGCAGTTTCAAATCATAATTGCCGCGCTTGTCGGAAAAGCCGTAGCCGAAGGCGGCACTGACGTCGAGGCGTTCCCAAAATCGCTCCTCCAATCCCAAACCGAGATACGCGCCTTGCACGCGGTTGTAGTGAAATAAATCTTCGATTCCTGTGAAGGGCTTTGTGTTCAGAAAGCGAATTGCTCGCGAGATAGGCGCAATCAAGCGGTTGAAAAGCACAATGCCGATAGCGGAATCGGGATTGTCCTGAGCAATTTCAATCGCGCGATAAGCGTAGGCTTCCTCTGGACGAAGTGGAAGCACAGCGTTTGTGCCCCAATACGACGAATCAAGTACATCGGCGGTTTTGCTAACATCGACGCGCCGTCGCAAGAAAAGTTCATCAGGGTAGACTTCGTTGAAGTGATAATCGTAAGCGACGGTTTCAATATCGAGGTCAATGCGAGGCGCAATCACAAAAAGCACGGCGGCTTCAGCAGACGTTTGAATTTGCATGCCAACAGGCATCACGTAGAAATTCTCGAATTCATCGAATTGCTGCCGATAAATCAATGCGGCATCAAAGGGTAATCGGACTGCGCGGTTCGGCTTCATTTCAAGCTGCAAGGGAATGTTTTTATCCATATCCATATCCACATAGCCCTCGAAGAGTTTGCGCTGATTCGTTTTCGGCTTGAAAAAAAGTCGGCGGATGAAGCGCGAAGAATCTGACCCAATGCGCTTGCCAAGCGTGAAGTCGTAAAAGTCAAGGGCGTCGGGGTGAAAAGGCGTGGCAATAGGCTGGTCAAGAATCTCAATGAAATCGTCGTAGGCGTTAAGATTCGTTCCAAAGACGACGAAGTTTGCCGACTGCGGCACATTGGCACTTTGCCGACGTTGGATAATTTGATTGTAATACTTGTCAGGCTTCTTGTAATAGCCTTTTGAATAAGATTCAAAAATCGACACGATGGTTGTATCGGTGTTCGCCGTAGAACGATTGGCGGTGCTGGAATCGGTGCTGGCAACGAACTTCGTGTAAAGCATATAGCGATAACTCTGAAGCATCTCTTGCTGACGCTTCTTGCGCTTCAAGGCTTCTCTGATGAGCGTAACGCCGGGGTCTTCGGCAAACACGGCGACTTCCTCCGTGTTGAAGGTTGGCGATTTTAAGATAACCTTGATGGTTTGGTCGGATTCAGTCAAATCGATATTGACGGTCTCTGTTTCGTAGCCAACCATTGAGAAAGTGAGCGTGTATTTGCCTGAAACGAGCGTGAGTTGAAACCTGCCGTCAATACTGGTCAGCGTGCCGATTTTCTTACCTGCAACTTTTACCTTCACGGCACGGAGTGGCTGTTGGTCTTCGCCGTCGATAACAACGCCTGAAATAACGCGCAATTTACGTGGCGAATCCTGTGCGAACACGAAGGGAGATAGGCAGAACAGTGAAAGACCGACAAAAAAAGCAAGGCAAATGCGAGAGCAGTTCATAAATGAAACCGTCAAACAGAAATAACTATATCACAGATAAGATGTAAAATGTTCGGACTTCATTCGTTTCTCGCAAGTGATAAAAGTCAAATTTAACATGTTTTTCTAACATCTAACACAAAAACCATGAACCACATTCTAGTAGAACACGGCTTAAATAGGACGCCCACAAATGAAAAGAATATCTCTCGCTCGCCGCTCTGCGTGCTGTCTTCTTGAGAAAAGAAAAGGCGATTCGAGGGTGAATCGCCTTTTACAGACATTCAAAGTTGTTCAGTGAGTCTAACGACCTTTTTTGCGCGGCGCTTTAGGTTCAATAAAGCGAAGCACTTTGAACTCGATGCGGCGATTTTGTTCGCGACCGACTTCTGTGCTGTTATCCGCTACAGGCTCTTTATCGCCCGCACCTCTAACAACCATATTGCGCGCAGGCACTTTCTTGCGAACAAGATACGCCTTAATGGCTTGTGCGCGTTGGCGTGAGAGCGTAAGGTTTCGTTTTGGACTGCCGACGTTGTCGGTGTGTCCTGAAATTTCAACCACCATGTTAGGACGTTCCAAAAGCTCAGATGCAATTTCATCTAACTTCGCATAATCGCTTGGGTCAATTTTAGCGCTGCCTGTGGCGAAGTTGATTTTATATGCAAGTTTTTCGCCAACTTTAAGTGTTTTGAGCGTTGGTGGTGGCGGTGGTGGCGGTGGTGGTGGTGGTGGCGGTGGCGGTGGAATGACCGTTACGCTCGCAGTGCTGTTAATCGTGCCACCTTTACCAATCGCAGTGAGCGTGTAGGTGGTCGTTTTGGCAGGCGTAACGGTGCGTGTGCCTGCGGTGTCAACCATTTGACCATCGAGCATCACCGTGTCAGCAAACATCACTGACCAAGAAAGCGTTGCCGATTTGCCCGAGTCAATCGAGGTCGGCGTTGCGCTAAACGAGACCGACGGAGACGGTGGTGGCGGTGGCGGCGTGTAGTCGCCGATGTAGAAGTTCAAACCCAAAAGTCCGGTGAGCAAGCCTGAACTGATGTCTCTAAAGCGTGAAGGAGCAGTTGTAACTGGGTTGACTTCCCGATAGGGCACTGCAGTCAGGCGGTCGGCAAA